>JAHRAH010000192.1 GCA_020027345.1 Gammaproteobacteria bacterium
GTTAATTCCGTTGGTATGGATTCCGGCTTTTGCCGGGATGACGGGGCTGCTTTGCGCTGTTTCGCTTCCGGCGAGGAAAAAAGTCAAAAGGACGGCGATGACGCAAACAAGGGCGTTTACGCGCGTCTGAGCGCTATTTCTGGGGGGGGGGGGGGGGGGTGAAAAGGATTTTGATTGGTCGGGGAGTATACGCGATTTTCAGAAAAAAGTCAAGTTTTTTTAATTTTTTTTTCGTTCCCAAACGCCTGTTTGGGGACGAGGGGAATCCTGATTTCTCTGCGTTGTTTGTTTTCCTTTTCGGAGTTTCCCCCCCCTAACCCCCCCCATCAAAGATGGAGGGGGGGACAAAGGGGGTGGGGGAGCATTTCCTGCTTTGCGGCGGGGGGGATAGTTAGAGTGTAGAATTGCGGAATGACTGTTGGCGGGGACATATTGGGGTTGCAGGCGCGGGTTGTTCGCGGGGCGGTTGATTCGCGGATTTATGAGTTGGTGCGGGAGACGCCGCTTTTGCCTTCGCCATCGCTTTCGCGGCTTTCGGGGAATTGCGTTTTGATAAAGCGCGAGGATTTGCAGCCGGTGTTTTCGTTTAAGATTCGCGGCGCGTTTCACAAAATGACGCGGCTTTCGGCGGCGCGCCGGGGGCGGGGCGTCGTCGCGGCTTCGGCGGGCAATCACGCGCAGGGCGTCGCGCTTGCGGCGAAACATTTGCGCTGCCCGGCGGCGATATTTATGCCGCAGCACACGCAGCGGATTAAGGTTGACGCGGTTCGCGCGTTCGGCGCGCGGGTTGTTTTCGCCGGGGAAAACATTGAAGAAGCGGACGCAAAAGCGCGCGCCGCGGCGAAGGAAACCGGCGCGACATACATTCCGCCTTTTGACGACGCCGATGTCATCGCCGGCAACGGCACCGTCGCGGCCGAAATGCTGCGGCAGCATCCGCGTTCTTTGCGCGCGGTTTTTTGCGCCGTCGGCGGCGGGGGATTAATCGCCGGGGTCGCCGCGTATATTAAATCTTTTCGCCCGGAAACGAAAGTTATCGGGGTGGAAGCGGAGGAATCGGCCTGCATGACCGCGTCGCTTTTGGCGAAAAAGCGCGTGTGTCTGGCGCAAACGGGGATATTCGCCGACGCCGTCGCAGTGCGCCGCCCCGGGCGTTTGCCGTTCGCGCTGGCGCGGGAGTTTGTGGACGATATGGTGACCGTCGGCAACGACGCGATATGCGCGGCGATTAAGGATTTGTACGACGACACGCGCGTGGTTTTTGAGCCGGCGGGCGCGCTGGCCGCGGCGGGATTAAAAAAATACGCGGCGCAAAAGAAATGGCGCGGGCAAACACTCGCGGCGCTCGCCTGCGGCGCGAATATGAATTTTGACCGTTTGCGATTTGTGGCCGAGCGCGCGGAAATAGGCGAGGGCAGGGAGGCGATATTCGCCGCGACGATACCGGAAGAGCCGGGGAGTTTTCGCAAGTTTTGCGGTCTCATCGGTCGGCGCAACATCACCGAATTCAATTACCGGATGGCGGACGAAAAAGAAGCGCAGATTTTTGTCGGCGTGGAAATACAGGACGCAGCCGAGGGCGAGGCGCTTTTGCGCAAACTGCGCGCGGCGGGCTTGCCGACTTTGGATTTGACCGGCGACGAGATGGCGAAATTGCATTTGCGGCACATGGTCGGCGGGCGGGCGAAGGCGCCGGACGAAATACTTTACCGTTTTGAATTTCCCGAACGCCCGGGCGCGCTGATGAAGTTTCTGACCGGGCTCGGCGGGGCCGGGCGGCAGTGGAATATCAGTTTGTTTCATTACCGCAATCACGGCGCCGACGCCGGCCGGGTTTTGGCGGGGATTCAGGTTCCGCCGGCGGAGCGCGAACTCTTCGCCGGTTTTTTGCGGCGGCTCGGCTACCGTTTCTCCCGCGAAAGCGGCAACCCGGCGTACCGTTTGTTTTTGTCGCAAAAGAATTAAAATTGTGCGGCTGATTCGCACCGCAAAGAAATACGCCGGCACCGTTGGCGCGCTTCAACTTTTGCAAATCGCCTTGGCGAAGATCACCGGAAAAAGGCGCGTCGTGCGCTTTCGCCACCGTCTTTTGCGGCATCCTTTTTATTTGCGCGTTCCTTCGGCGGACAATTTTGTGTTCAAGCAAATATTAATGCGCCGCGAATACGACATCGCGTTTGCGGGGGCGGTGCGGACGGTGATTGACGCGGGCGCGAACATCGGTTTGTCGTCGGCCTTTTTTGCCAGCCGTTATCCGGATGCGAAAATAATCGCGCTGGAGCCGGAGCCGGGCAATTTTGCGATGCTGCAAAAAAACGCCGCGCCCTACGGCAACATCATTGCCGAGCGCGCGGCGCTTTGGCGCGAAGAAACCGAACTGCGCCTGAGCGATCCGGGGCGCGGCGAATGGGGTTTTACCGTCGGCGCGGACGGCGAAGGCGAAAAAACGCCGGCGGTTACCGTGGATGGTATTATGCGGCGGCACAACATCGGGCGTCTTTCCGTTTTGAAGGCGGACATTGAAGGCGCGGAGCGCGAGGTTTTTTCCGGCGCTCCGGGTTGGACGGAATTTGTGGACGCTGTTGTTGTTGAACTGCACGACCGTGTCAACCCCGGCTGCGGCGAGGCGGTCGCGGCGGCGTTGAAAGATTTTGGCGAACCGCGCCGGGTTGGCGAGAATTTTATTTACGCCCGCCCGCCGGGCTGATTTTGCCGCGTTTCGCGCGCGGGAAAAAGCCGCGCATTAATGCAGTTTGCGCGGCGGCGGCGGCGGGGTATAATTGGCGGAATGTATCCTTTTGCGGAAGTTGAATCGCGGGCGCAGGAGCGCTGGCGGGAGCGCGGGGCTTTCGCCGCCGAAGAAAAAGCGGCGGGCGAAAAGTTTTACTGCCTTTCCATGTTTCCCTACCCATCGGGGCGGCTGCACATGGGGCATGTTCGCAACTACACCATCGGCGATATGATCAGCCGCCACCGGCGGATGCTGGGCTGCAATGTTTTGCAGCCGATGGGCTGGGACGCCTTCGGGCTGCCGGCGGAAAACGCGGCGATGGAAAACAATGTGCATCCTGCCGAATGGACGCGCAACAACATAAGCGAAATGCGCGCGCAGTTGATGCGGCTCGGGCTCGCCGTGGACTGGCGGCGCGAATTGGCGACATGCGATTCTTCCTATTACCGCTGGGAGCAACTTTTAATCGCGCGGCTTTTTTCGCGGGGACTGGTTTATAAAAAAACCGCGGTTGTCAATTGGGACCCGGCGGACAAGACCGTTCTCGCCAACGAGCAGGTCGTGGACGGAAAAGGATGGCGTTCCGGCGCCGACATTGAACGGCGCAGCGTGCCGATGTATTTTATGAAAATAACGGCCTACGCCGAGGAACTGCTGGCGGATTTGGATTCGCTTTCGGGGTGGCCTTCTTCGGTTTTGACTATGCAGCGCAATTGGATAGGGCGTTCGGAAGGCGCGCGGATTAAACTGCCGCTGGCCGGCCGCGGGGATTCGCTGGAAGTTTTTACGACTCGCCCGGACACTATCTTCGGCGCGACTTTTTGCGCGGTTGCGCCGGAGCATCCGCTTGCCGCGGAATGCGCGAAAAAGGATTCGCGCGCGGCGCAATTTGTCGCCGACTGCGGGCGGCTTGCCGTCAGCGAAGAGGCGATTAAGACCGTGGAGAAAAAAGGATATGACACCGGCTTGCGCGCGGTTCATCCTTTTGATTCTTCGCGGCTGCTGCCGGTGTATGTTGCGAATTTTATTCTCGCGCAATACGGCAGCGGCGCGATTTACGGCTGTCCGGCGCACGACCAGCGCGATTTGGAGTTTGCGCGCGCGAACGGTTTGGATGTCGTCGCCGTTGTTTCGCCGGACGGAAAAAATTATGAAGTCGGCGAAAAGGCGCATTTGGGCGCGGGCGTTATGATCAATTCCGGTTTTCTGAACGGAATGGAAAACGAAAAAGCGAAAAGCGCGGCGGTTGATGCGCTGGAAAAAAAAGGATTGGCTTCGCGCGAAACGCAATACCGCTTGCGCGACTGGGGTATTTCGCGGCAGCGTTACTGGGGCTGCCCGATACCGGTTGTGCATTGCGAAAAATGCGGGGACATGGCGGCGGCGGAAAAGGATTTGCCGGTAACTTTGCCGGAGACCGTTCGCGCCGAAGCGGGAAAGCCGCTGAGCGCGGCTTTGGCGGCGGACGAATCTTTCTTTCGCTGCGCCTGCCCGAAATGCGGCGGGGCGGCGCGGCGGGAAACGGACACGATGGACACTTTTGTGGAATCGTCATGGTATTTCGCGCGCTTTGCGAGTCATGATTGCAATGACGCTATGGTGGATTCTCGCGCGCGGGAATGGATGCCGGTGGATCAATATGTCGGCGGGGTTGAGCATGCGGTTTTGCATTTGCTTTATGCGAGGTTTTTTCACAAACTGATGCGCGACGCCGGAATGTATCCGAAAGAGGCGCGTTATGCGGAACCGTTCTCCCGGCTTTTGTGCCAGGGAATGGTTCTCAAAGACGGCGGCAAAATGTCCAAGTCGCGCGGCAACACCGTGGACCCGCAGGAATTGATTGAACGCTACGGTGCGGACACCGCGCGGCTTTTTATACTTTTTGCGGCGCCGCCGGAGCAGGCGCTGGAATGGTCGGACGAGGGGGTTCGCGGCTGCTCGCGTTTTCTTTCGCGCTTGTGGTCGGCGGGCGAAGAGTTTTCGCAAATGCGAAAAACCATTTTGGATGATGTTCGCGCGGACGGCAACGGTAATAACGGCAACGACGACGGTATTTTGGAATCGGCGCGGCGGGAGATTCATCAAACGCTGGCGAAGGCGGATTACGATATGAATCGTTTGCGGCTGAACAACATACCGTCGGCGGCGATGAAAATGCTGAACGCGATGCAGGAGTTTTCGGCGCAATGCGCGCGCGGCGGTTTTGCGTCGGCGGAAAAAGCGAAAGCGGCGGCGGCGTTGCTGGACGAAGGGTTTGGAATTGTTTTGCGGCTGCTTGCGCCGGCGGTGCCGCACATTTGCGAGGCGCTTTGGGAAAAACTCGGCTTCGGGGGGACTGTTGCGGACGCGCCCTGGCCGCGGGCGGACGAATTCGCGCTTGCGCAAAAACAAACGGCGGATGTCGTCGTGCAGGTAAACGGAAAAAAGCGCGGACAGGTGACCGTCGCCGCGGGGGCGGACGAGCAAACGGTTCGCGCGGCGGCGGAAGAACTCCCCGCCGTCTCCCGCGATTTGTCTTCGCGCGCGGCGGTTCGCAAAGTTATTTTTGTTCCCGGCAGGATAATTAATTTTGTCGCGGGTGATTAATTCTTTTTTCTTTGGCGCTTGCAAATGACCGTAAAACGAAGTTCCGTTTTTTTGCGGACGGTTTCGGCCGCAATCGCCGCGATTGTTTGCGGCTGTCAGACGGCGGCGCCGCCGGCATTTCCCGATGTTGTTTTGCGCGCGGAGCAGGGGAAGTTGCGGGCGGAAGCGCAGCGCGCGCTTTCTTCGGCGGGAATGCGCGAGGGCGGCGGCGGCGCAGACGAAGTTCTTTTGCTGCGCGAAGAAGCGCGGGAGAGCGTTTCTTCTTTTGCGTCCGACGGCGCGGCGGCGCAGTATTCGGTGGATTACCGTTTGCGGTTTTCCTACGGCGGAAAAACGCGGACGGTTTCGCTGAGCGAGACGGCGGATTACGACGCTGGTTTGCATCACGCCGGGCGGCGGCAGCGCGAGGCGGTCGTGCGCAGTTTGCGGCAGAGGGCGCTGGCGGAAATGTTGCATATTCTCGGCGGGGAAAAAAGGCAATGACGGACTGCGCGGTTTTTCGTTTTGTGCGGGCGCTTAAAAAACCGCCGCCGATTATTTTTGTTTTCGGCGACGAGGCGCAACTAATTAACGAAGCGCGCGACGCAATCGCAAAAGCGTCCGGCGCAAGCGAAAGGGAGCGGCTGAGTTTTGCGGAGTTCGCGGATATGCCGCCTGCGGGCGGTTCCTCGCTTTTCGGCGGCTCGCGGCTTTTGGACATTGTCGGACACCGCAGCGAATTGGTTCAGGGAAAACTGCCGAAGAAAGAATCGGAAGCGCTCGCGCGAATTGCCGCGCGCCCGGCGGAGGGCGAAGTTGCGGTTGTTTCCTTTTATGGATTGGAGCAAAAACAGTTGGGTCCGAAAAAAGATCCGGCGTGGCTGCGCGATTTGCATAAAAGCAAAAACTTAGTTCGCGCGATGCGCATCGGCGCGGACGCGACCGCGGATTGGTGCCGTCATTGGCTGCCGGAAATGGAAAATGACGCGGCGTCGCTTATTGGCGGGCTTGCCGAAGGTAATTTGGCGGCGGCAAAACAGGCGGTGATAAAAATGTCGCTTTGCGGCGAAACGACAAAGGAATCTGCGGCGCGCGCGCTGAGCGGCGGGGGACGGCACACTCCTTTTGAAGTGATGGACGAGGCGCTTGCGCATCATGCGCATCACGGCACGCGGGCGTTGAAAAAACTTTCGCGGCTTTTTGCGGAAAACGAAGCGCCGCCTTTTATTTTGTGGGCGGCGGCGCAGGCGCTGCAGCAGTTGCTGGCGGCGAAGAGCGGGAACTCGCGCGGCATTTTTCCGTGGAAGCGGCTGGATGACATAAAAAAAACCGCGTACAAGGAAAGCGAGGAGCGGCTGCTGGAACTGATACGGCGCGCGGCGCAAGCCGACCGCATCGTCAAAGGCGCGGGCGGGCTGAAAACGGCGGAGGAGAAAGACGCGAAAATTTTGCTGACGAATCTGACCGTGGATTTGGCGTCGGCGGGCGGGAAGAGTAAAATTGTTTTGCCGGGGCGGGATTGACTGTTTCGCGCCGGGGTTGTTTATGCTTTCGGATTTTCTTTTTTGCGCTTTTGCGCGGCGGTTGTCGTGACGGTTGCGGCGCGTGATTTGGCTTCCGCCGCGCGGGCGGCGGCGGGGGTTGTCGGCGGTTCGCCGACGGCGGCGCGCAATCGTTTTTTGCGCGCGCTTGCGGAGAGTTTGCGCGAGAACGCCGAAGGAATCGCGGCGGCGAACGAAAAGGATTTGCAAAAAGCGCGCGGGTTGAGCGCCGCGCTTTTGGAACGGCTGGCGCTGCCGGCGGATGATGTCAACCGGCTCGCTGGCGGCGTTGATGCGGTGGCGGCGCAAAACGATCCGGTGGGGGAAGTTTCCGATTTGCGCCCGATGCCTTCGGGGATTTTTGTCGGCAAAATGCGCGTGCCGCTCGGGGTTATTTTGGCGGTGTATGAATCGCGCCCGGGCGTTACCGCGGACATTGCGTCGCTTGCGATTAAATCCGGCAACGCCGTTATTTTGCGCGGCGGTTCGGAAGCGCGGCGCAGCAACGACGCTCTCGCGCAATGCATTGCAAGCGCGCTTGCCGAAGCGGGGCTGCCGGCGGCGGCGGCGACGGTTGTTAACGACGGCAGCCGCGACACCGTCGGCGAACTGTTGCGCTGCGAAGAAATAGATTTGGTCGTCCCGCGCGGCGGGCGGGGGTTGATTGAACGGGTCGCGCGCGAGGCGGTTATGCCTTCGCTGAAACATTTGGACGGCAACTGTCATTTGTATATTGACGCGTCGGCGGATTTGCGGATGGCGCGCAAACTTGCGGTGAACGGCAAAACGCGGCGTTACGGAGTTTGCAACGCGTTGGAATCTTTGCTCGCGCACGAAGACGCGGCGGCGGACGCGCTGCCGCCGATTGCGGAGGATTTAATGTCGTGCGGTGTGGAAATTCGCGGCTGCGAAAAAACCCGCGCAATACTCGGCGAAAAATGCGCCGCCGCCGCGGAGGAAGATTGGGCGAAGGAATATCTCGCGCCCGTCGTCAGCGTTCGCGTTGTTTCTTCTTTGCGGGAGGCGATAGCGCATATCAACCGTTACGGTTCCGGGCACACAGACGCGATTGTCACAAACGACCAAAGCGCGGGCTGGCGTTTTTTGCGCGAGGTGGATTCTTCTTCGGTGATGGTGAATGTGTCCACGGTTTTCGCCGACGGCGGCGAATACGGCTTGGGCGCGGAAGTGGGGATTTCCACGGACAAACTGCACGCGCGGGGCCCCGTCGGCGTGGAAGGTTTGACGACGCAAAAATATGTCGTGCTCGGCGGCGGGCAGACGCGGCGTTAATACAAAAAAGAAAAAGCGGTGAACAACATTCTCATTCTCGGCTGCGGGCGCGTCGGCGGCGAGATAGCTCGGATGCTCGTCGCCAACGGCTGCGAAGTCACGGTTGTTGATTCCAATTTGCCGAAACTGATGGATTTGCAGTCGGCGAACGATTTGCGCACCGTGCAGGGTAGCGCCGCCGACCCGGAAACGCTGGCGCGCGCGGGCGGGGACGACGCCGATATGGTCATCGCCGTAACCGCGATTGACGAGGTTAATTTGGTCGCGTGCAAATTGTGTTCGCTGCTTTTTAACACGCCGAAAAAAATAGCGCGCATACGCAGCACGCGCTACGACGACGAGCGCATAAGCGGCGGCGAGGGTTTTGCGATTGACCAGATGCTTTGCCCGGAGCAAATTGTCGCCGACAACATAAGCGACGCGATACGGCATCCGGGCTGCCTTTCCGTGCATAACATCGCCGGCGGCAGCGCGGTTTTGGCCTCTTTTGCGATAGCGGCGAAGGCGGAAATGGCGGGAAAAACAATAGGCGATTTGCGAAAGAAAATGCCGGACGCGGATTTTCGCGCAATGTCGGTTTACCGCGATTACAAAACCGCAAAGCCCTCGTCGGAAACGCGGCTTTTTGTCGGCGACGAGTTGTCCGTCGTAACCGCGCCGGAATATTTGGACCGGCTTGCGCCCTTGCTCGCCGGGCGCGACAACTACAACCGGCGGGTGATGATCGCCGGCGGCGGAAACATCGGCTTGCGCGTCGCCGCGGCGATTGAGGATTCCTGCGAAGTGAAAGTTTTGGACGCGGACAAAGAACGCTGCCGCCTGATTTCGCAGGAATTAAAAAACGCGCTGGTGCTGAAAGGGCGCGCGACCGACGAGCGAATTCTCAAATCGGAGGCGATTGACGAAACCGACATATACTGCGGGCTGACAAACGACGACGAGGAAAATGTATTGTCGGCAATTCTGGCGAAGCGGCTGGGCGCGAAAAAAACAATAGCGCTGGCAAACCGCGACACTTACGCGGACATTTTGCGGCGGCAATTGGATGTCGTTGTTTCGCCTTCGCAACTTACCATCGGCTCGGTGTTGGCGCACATTCGGCGGGGGAAAGTGGACGCCGTGCATTCTTTGCATCACGGTTCCGGCGAGGCGATAGAGGCGGTGATAAACGGCAGCGGCGAAACTTCGGCCGTGGTCGGACGCGCGATGGCGGCGGTCGCATGGCCGCCGGAGACGACGCCCGGCGCGCTTGTTCGCGGGGGAAAATTAATTATCGCGCACGACGACGCGGTGATTGAAGACCAGGACCGGCTGATAGTGTTTACGACCGGGCGGGCGGGCGTTCGCCGGATGGAAAAACTGCTGCAAGTCAGCGTGGGTCATATTTAGCGCGCGTGCCCCGCTGGCCCGCAGTTTGCGAGGGTTTTGGAAAAACGCTCGTATTTTTCGGCTTGCTGATGAGCGCGCCGGCGGGCGTCGCTTGGATTTTTGAAGACGGTTTAACTGCGCGGCATTTGGCTTCGGCGTTGTTCGCGGTTTTTGCGGGCGCGCTTTTTATTGCCGGCGGGCGTTTTGCGCTGCGCGGCGGCCGGCGCGAACTGAGCGCGCGCGACGGCTTTTTGCTGGTGCTGACGATTTGGACTTTGCTTCCGGCGTTCGCCGCGGTTCCGCTGATGGCGGCGATTGACGGATTGGATTTCACCCGCGCGTATTTTGAGGCGGCGAGCGGGCTGACCGCTTCGGGCGGAACCGTTCTCAGCGGATTGGATTCGCTTCCGCCTTCGGTTAATTTCTGGCGCGCGGAAATGTCGTGGCTGGGCGGAATGGGATTGATAGTTTTGTTTCTCGCCGTTCTTCCGCTTTTGGGCGTGAGCGGGCGCGGGAGCATGTTTCAGACGGAATTGCCGGGTCCGTTAAAGGAGCAAAAACTGCGCCCGAACATAGCGCAAATTGCAAAAGGGCTTTGGGGAATGTATGCTTCGCTGACGGCGGTTTGCGCGATGTGTTATTACGCCGCCGGAATGGGCGGGCTGGACGCGGTTATGCACGCTTTTACGACGATGGCGCTGGGCGGTTTTTCCTCGCACGACGCGAGTTACGGTTATTTTAATTCGCCGCTGATAGAGGCGGTCGCTGTTGTTTTTATGATAATCGCCGGATTGAATTTTTCCGCGCACATTACCGCGTGGGGGCGGCGCTCTTTCCGCCCCTACGCCGAATATCCGGAATGCCTTCCGTATTTTGCGATACTGGCGGCGGCTGCGATTGCGGTTGCGGCGTATTTGATGTGGCGCGGGGTGTACGGCGACTGGTCTTCCGCTTTTCGCTACGCCGTGTTTAATACGGTTTCCATCGCGACGACGACCGGTTATTCCAATACGGACTTCGGCGCATGGCCGATTGCGGCGCCGCTTTTTATTTTGCTTTTGGCGAATCTTTCCGCATGCAGCGGCTCCACCGGCGGCGGGATAAAACTGATTCGCGCAATCATCGCCTTCCGCCACGCGCGCGCCGAACGCGACAAACTTTTGCATCCCTCGGCGTGGTACGACACCAAACTCGGCGGCTCCCTCCCGCAGCGCACGATTAATTCGGTTTTGTTTTTTATACTCGCCTATTTTGCAAGCGCGACCGTTCTTATGCTTTTGCTGGCGGCGAGCGGAATGGATTTTCTCAGCGCTTT
>JAHRAH010000030.1 GCA_020027345.1 Gammaproteobacteria bacterium
CCGTTATTTGCGGGCGGGGGGACGATTCCTCTTTTTCCCCGGCCCAATATGGATTCCAGTTTTCGCCGGAATCAACCCTTGTCATTCCCGCGAAAGCGGGAATCCAGAACAACGCGCGCGCTGCGGCGAATTGCGGGCGCGGCGATGACGGCGGGGGGCGTCTGGATTCCCGCTTTCGCCGGAATGACAGTTACTTTATCTTTGCCTCTTTGTAGAGGGCGTGTTTGCGGGCTACGGGGTCGTATTTTTTTACTTCCATTTTGTCCGGGTGCAGGCGTTTGTTTTTGCTGGAGGTGTAGAAATGCCCGGTGCCTTCCGAGGACACCAGCCGGATTTTCTCGCGCGCGCCTTTTTTCGCCATTGCAACCGTCCGCCTTTTCCGCCGCCGTTAAACCTTGACGCCGGCCGCGCGCAGTTCGCCGACAACGACTTCCACGCCTTTTTTGTCAATCGTCCGCATTCCGCCGGCCGAGACGCGCAGCGTCACATAACGCTTTTCCGCCGCCAGCCAGTAGCGTTTTTTGTGCAAGTTCGGGCGGAAGACGCGCTTCGTCTTGTTGCGCGCGTGCGAGACATTATGCCCCGCCGAAGTGCGCCGCCCCGTCACCTGGCAAATCCTTGACATCGCGCAATTATACCCCGCAGTTGCGGCAGCTGCGGCAATTCCCCCGCGCGCGCATTTCAGGCGAAGTCCTTTTTGCTGACCGCCTGCCGGGCCGCGGTTTCCTTGTCAATCACCCCGCCTTCCATCAGCGTTTTCAGGCACTGGTCCAGCGTTTGCATTCCGTCCTGCCGCCCGGTTTGGATTTGCGAATACATCTGCGGCACTTTGTTTTCGCGGATGAGATTGCGAATCGGCGCCGTGCCGATCATTATCTCGTGCGCAGCCACGCGCCCGCCGCCCGTTTTCTTCAGCAGCGTTTGCGAGATGACCGCGCGCAAACTTTCCGAAAGCATCGCCCGCACCATCTCCTGCTCGTTGGCGGGGAAGACATCCACAACGCGGTCGACCGTCTTCGCCGCCGAGCTCGTATGCAGCGTGCCGAAAACGAGGTGTCCCGTTTCCGCCGCCGTCAGCGCCAGCCCGATGGTTTCCGGATCGCGCATCTCGCCGACGAGAATGATGTCCGGATCCTCCCGCAGCGCCGCGCGCAATGCGGCGGAAAAACTCTTCGTGTTGCCCCCGACCTCGCGCTGGTTGATGAGCGATTTGTTCGGCTGATGCACAAACTCCACCGGATCCTCAATCGTCAACACATGCTCCTTGCGCGTGTGATTGATTTCGTTAATCATCGCCGCCAGCGTCGTGGACTTGCCCGAGCCGGTCGGGCCCGTAACCAGCACCAGTCCGCGCGGGTATTCGGTGATTTTCGCGAAGATCGCCGGCGCTTTCAAATCCTGCAAGCTCAGTATCTTCGTCGGAATCGTCCGGCAGACGATGCCCGGCCCCCGCGTTTGCATAAAAACATTGACGCGAAAGCGCGCCGTCTCCCCCAGCTGATAGGAGAAGTCGCCGTCGCCGGTGTTCACAAAACCCTCGTAGCGCTCCTTCGCCCCTTCCCCGGCTTGTTCGCCGGAAGTCCCCTTGGCGAGTTCCTGTATCATCCCGAGGACGCCCTCGCGCGTCAGCGGCGGGACATCAAACATTTCCATCTCGCCCGAGCGCCGCACCATCGGCGGCAGCCCCGTGGAGATGTGCAAATCGGAAATGTCGTTTTTGGCGGTAAAATCCAACAACTCCACGATGTTCGGCGACGATTGTGCGGCTTCGGCCATGGCTTCTTCTCCCTGCGACGGTTGTGTTTGTCTTTCCCCGGGCGCGAAACCCGGCACCCCCCCATTCTAATATGAAAACCCGCCCGCAAAGCATCCGCGACGCAATTGAATCCCTGCGCCGTAAAATCGCCAACGCCAACGGCGCGGACGGCGCGGACGGCAGCGACAGCGGCGGGAGTGTTGACGGCGCGGGCGGGGACGGGGACGGCAACGGTGGCGCGGCCGTCACCGTCGTCGCCGCCGCCAAGACCTTCCCCGCCGCCGACATCCGCAGCGCCGCCGCCGCCGGCATTCGCGACATCGGCGAAAACTACCTGCAAGAAGCGCAAACAAAAATGCGCGCGACCGCCGACCTGCCGCTGCGATGGCATTTCATCGGCCGCCTGCAAAGCAACAAAGCCGCCGCCGTCGCCCGCGTTTTTGATTTCGTCCACAGCGTCGCCGACTCCGCAATCGCCCGCCGCCTTTCCGCCGCAAGGGGCGCGGCAAACGCAGAGTCCCCCCTGCAAGTTTTCCTGCAAGTGAATCCCGACGGCGAAACCGGCAAGGGCGGAATCCCCCCCGCCGAAGCCGCCGCCGCCGCCGCCGAAATCGCAACACTCCCCCATCTGACCCTCGCCGGACTGATGTGCATCCCCGACCCCGGCAAAAACCCCCGCGCCGCCTTCCGCGCGATGCGCCGCTTGCGCGGGGAAATCAACGAAAGCCGCGGGCTGCAACTGCGCGAACTCTCCATGGGAATGTCCGCCGACTTCGCCGAAGCCCTCGCCGAAGGCGCGACCTTCCTCCGCATCGGCTCCGCCATCTTCGGCGCCCGCCCCGCCCAACAAATTAACCCCCCCCCATCTCCGATGGGGGGGGCAAGGGGGGGGGAAACCACCAACCAATGACAAAAATCGCCTTCATCGGCGGCGGACACATCGCCTCCGCCCTCGTCGCCGGCGCAATCGCAAAAGGATGGCCGGCGGAAACCATCGCCGTCGCCGAACCCGACGCCGAAAAGCGAAAGCGATTGTCGTCCGCGCACAACATCGCAACAGTCGCAAACGCCGCCGCCCTCCCGCAAAACGCGGCGGCGTTCATTCTCGCCGTGCGCCCCGCCGACGCCGCGCAAGCACTGGCGCAAACACAAACCGAAGCCGCGCTCGTCTCCCTCGTCGCCGGGCTCCCCCTCGCAAAAATCAAAACACTCGCACAGGGCGCAACCGGCGGGATAGTCCGCGCGATGCCAAACACCCCGGCGGCAATCGGCGAGGCGATGACCGTCCTCTGCGCCGCCAAAGACGCCCCGCCGGCCGCGCGCAAAATCGCCGAAACGGTTTTTGCCGCCGTCGGCAAAACGCTCTGGCTCCCCGAAGAAACAATGATGGCGGCGGCGACGGCGCTCTCCGGCAGCGGTCCCGGCTATGTTTTTTATTTCGCCGAAGCGATGATGGAAGCCGCCCGCGAAGCCGGTTTTGACGCGGCGGCGGCCGAAACCCTGACCCTGCAAACCCTGCGCGGCGCCGCACTAATGGCGGAAAAATCCGGCAAAACCCCCCGCCAATTGCGCGAAGCCGTGGCCGTCCCCGGCGG
>JAHRAH010000040.1 GCA_020027345.1 Gammaproteobacteria bacterium
GCGGGAATCCAGAATTACGATGTTGCGGCTGACAACTGGATTCCCGCTTTCGCGGGAATGACAAGGGAGGCGGGAATGACAAAGAAAGGGGGAATGACAAAGGTTTCGCGGACACCCTCCACCCCCCGGAGTTATTCCTTTCCCATCTGCCGATGGGGACGGCAAACTCCGACCCCCCCCCGCAAGCGGCGGGGGGTATAGGTGGGTTTATTCTTCTTCCAGTGTTGTGGCGGCGGCGGCGGAATCTTTTTCGCCTTCGCCTTTTGCGATTAGCCGCTGCAGGCGGGCGGCGAAGAGTTCTGCCGAGGGCAGGCGGACGCCGGATTCGGCGGCGGCGGCGAGGGCGAGGCGGACATCTTTCTCGTGCAGGACGGCTTTGAACCCGGGGGCATAGTCGCCGTCTATCATCCGCTTGCCGTGTATTTCCAAAACGCGGCTGCCGGCAAAACCGCCCAGCAACGCGGCGCGCACTTTTTCCACATCCGCGCCCATCGCCCGCGCCAGCCGCAGCGCTTCGCCGACGCCGGAGATGGTCGCGCCGATGATGATTTGATTGCACGCTTTCGCCACTTGTCCGCTGCCGGATTCGCCAATGTGCGTTACCGTCTTTCCCATCGCCGCAAAGAGGGGCGCGGCGCGGCGGAATGCATCGGGGTCGCCGCCGACCATAAATGTGAGCGTCCCCGCAATCGCGCCTTTTTCGCCGCCGGAAACGGGAGCGTCCAACATCGCCGCGCCCTTTGCGGCAAACTTTCGCGCCATCGCTATCGTCGCCGCCGGGGCGATGGTGCTCATATCCATTATGATTTGTCCGGGCTTGCAGCCGTCAATGACACCGTCGCCGCCGAGGAGGACTTGTTCCACATCGGGGGTGTCGGAAACATTTGTGACGACGGCATCGCACTTTTGCGCGAGTTGTGCGGGGGACTCGGCGGCGGTTGCGCCTTCGGCGAGCAGCGGTGCGAGGGATTCTTTGCGCCGCGCCCATATTATTAAGCGGTAGCCGGCTTTTATTAAATTGCGGGCGGCGGGGAGGCCCATTATGCCTAAGCCAATGCAGCCGACGGTGGTGTTGTTGGGAGTGAGAGTCCCTTCTTTGTTAGTCACAGTAAATCGCTCATTTCTTTTTTGGCTTCGTGGACGGCGGCGAAGGTGCGGACGCCGACGGCGAGGCGGTCGTCTTCGGAAAGTTGCGCGGCGGTTTGCGAAAGCTGTTCGGCGATTTCTTCGGCGGCATCAGTGTCTTCTTCGGCGCGCAAGAGCGAACGCAAAGCGAGCGCGCGCAAAAGCGGGAGGTGCTGCGCCGGCTGCGCTTTCAGTATCGCGCGCAAACGCTCGGCGGCGGCGGGTTTGTCGCCTTCGTCCGTCTGCCGCTGCGCGTGCAAAACGCCGACGAGCGCGATGACCGGGGCGAGCGCCGAAGCATCGCCGCCGTTGTCAAAGGCGCGCAGTTCGTCGTAAATCAGCCGTTCCGCTTGCGCCGCATTCTCTTCGCGAAAGCGGTGGCAGAGCGCGGCAAAAACGACTACCGCCAGCGCGTGCGCGGGGTGACGGGGGTCGTGGATGGTGTGTTTGCGCTTGCCGCGCCGCGCGCCGCCGCCTTCGGGGGAGGGGAGGTTGGCGCGCATGAGTTCGTTCATTTTGATGCGGACGGCCGCCGCCGGGGCGGTGAAGGGGTCGGGGATTGCGGCGTCGGCGTTGGTTTTGTGGGCGCGGGCTTTTTTGCATAGTTTTATTAGGGGGAAGCCCAGGCGGTCGGCGAGGTCCAGCAGATTGGCGGGGGGGGGGTTGATTTCCCCCCCTCCATCTATGATGGGGGGGGTTGGGGGGGGGTTTTTGGGGGCGGTGGTGGTTTTTGGGGACAGGGTTTCCCCCCCCCCGCCCCCCCCATCGGAGATGGGGGGGGGGTTAATTTGTTTTGAGGGGACAGTCCCCTCGCCATCTTTGATGGGGGGGACAGTGGTTTCGGGGGGGGACTGTTGTTTTTCGCTGGGGTCGTATGGATTCCAGCTTTCGCTGGAATGATGGCCGGGGGCGAGGGATAGGAGTTTTGTTAGGGGGGGGAGGAGTTGTTCTTGGTTGGGGTTGGCGGGGATTTCTATGATGTCGGGGGGGGGGGACTGTTGTGTTTCGGTGTCGGTGGTGGTGTTTGCGAAGAGGGTTTGGATTGCGCGGGCGCGGAGGGCGGGGAGGAAGGGAGCGGCGAGGGGGGTTTGGGCGGCGACGGCTACGGTGACGATGGCGTCCCCGTTGTTGTTGCCGTTGTTGTTTATGGCGGACACTTCGCGCAGGATTTTGCGGGCGGGGGCGAGGTCAAAGTCGGCGTAGGTGAAGAGGACGGCGGCGAGGGAGCCCGCCGGGGCGTCGCGCAGGTCTTCGGGGTTGGCGTTGGCGCGGGCGGTGATTTCCTGCCCGGCGGCGCTTGCGGCGGTTTCGGCGGCGCGCGCGAGTTCGCCGGCGCCGGGGAATTCGCGCACCGGCAAAAAATACACATGCCGCGCCATAGTTTGCATTATACCGCCGCGGGCCGTGCTATACTGTTCCACTTATGAACACAGTCGTCATCAAGCGCGGCATCGGGCAGATTGCCTCCAATATGTCCCTCGGCAAACCGCTGGCGGTGCTGGCGCTGGGGGGACTGATAGCGTCGGACACTACGCGCGAAGCGGTTTTGCGCTCGCTCGGCGACGCGTATTTTCAGGTTAGCGTTTTTGTGGCGGCGACACTGCTGGGGACGATACTGTTTGAGCGCGTGCGCAAGCGGCGGCTGTATGACATTTTGCGGGCGAATCCGAAGTGGCAGATAGCCATCGCGGCGACATTGGGGGCGCTGCCCGGCTGCGGCGGGGCGATTATGGTGATGACGCAATACATTCGCGGGGCGCTGAGTTTCGGCGGGGTGGTTGCGGTGTTGACGGCGACGATGGGCGACGCGGCGTTTTTGCTTTTGGCGAAGGCGCCGCGGGAGGCGCTTACGATATTCGCGCTGTGTTATGCGTCCGGCGTGGTTTTCGGGTATTTGGTGGACCACATTCACGGCAGGGAATTTATGCGCGTGCGCGTGGACGATTACGAAGAAGCGGAAGAGGACATTGAGGAAAATCAATTGCTGGAACCGTTTTATAAATTGTGGATGGCGCTTTTTTTTCCGGGGGCGGTTTGCGCGATTGCAATCGCTTTTCAAGTGGACATCGCCGCGGAATGGAGCGTCGGCGGGGCGGACTGGGTGACGCCATTCGGCATCGCCGCCTGTCTGCTGGCGATTTTGATGTGGCTGCTTAATCCGCTTTCGGATATTCGGATGTGCATTTCGCCGCAGCGGCCGATGGCGCGGCGGGTGGCGGATATGACAAACTTTATCGCTTTTTGGGTGCTTTGCGGGTATGTCGGTTACGAGGTTTTTATTTTGCTGACGGGTTTTGAATTGAAGTCGCTTTTTGACGCTTGGAAATATGCGGTCCCGCTGATGGCGGTGATTGTGGGGTTTGTCCCCGGATGCGGCCCGCAGATTGTTGTGACGACTTTGTATTTGAACGGGCTGATACCGTTCTCGGCGCAGTTGGCAAATGCTATTTCCAACGACGGCGACGCTCTCTTTCCGGCTTTGCGGCTGGCTCCGAAGGCGTCGGCATTGGCGACGGTCTACACCGCCGCCCCCGCCATAGTCCTCGGCTACGGCTGGCTTTTGCTTTTTGAGTGATTTTTTTTTTGGGGTTTCCCCCCCCCCAACCCCCCCCATCAAAGATGGAGGGGGGTTAATTTGGCTTTTGCTTTTTGAGTGACTATACCCCCCGCCGCTTGCGGGGGGGCAAAGGCGCGTCAGCGGCTTTGGGGGGGTGGTCGTCCGCGCAAATTCCACCCCCCCAAAATCGGAGATTTTGACCCCCCCCCGCAAGCGGCGGGGGGTATAAATTTGTTTGCGGTAGAATTTGGGGATGGCGGGGGAGAATGTTGTTTGGCTTTCGGGGGTGCGGCTTTGTGATGCCGGGAGGGTGGGGGGGAAGAATTCCTCGCTGGGGGAGATGATTGGGGCGCTTGCCGATGCGGGGGTGCGGGTGCCGGGGGGGTTTGCTACTACTACGGATTCTTATCGCCGGTTTCTTTCGGCGAACGGTCTGGGGGATTTGCTTGAGGGGGCGCTTGCGGCTGTGGATGCGGAGGATTCGGCGGCATTGGCGAAGGCGGGGGCGCGGGTGCGGGAGCGGATTTTGGCGGCGCCGTTGCCGGGGGATTTGGAGGGGGACATTCGCGAGTTCTACCGGGTGTTGACGGAAGGGACGGGCGATGCGGCGGCGGTTGCTGTGCGCTCCTCGGCGACGGCGGAGGATTTGCCGAATGCTTCCTTCGCCGGGCAGCAGGACACTTTTTTGAATGTGCGCGGGGGGGACGCTGTTGTGGCGGCGGTGCGGCGGGTGTTTGCTTCGTTGTTTAACGACCGGGCGATTGCCTACCGGCGTCATCGGGGATTTGGCGACGACGGGGTTGCGGTGTCGGCGGGAGTGCAGTTGATGGCGCGCAGCGATTTGGCGGCGAGCGGGGTGATGTTTACGCTGGACACCGAATCGGGTTTTGAGGATGTTGTTTTTGTGACCGCCGCTTACGGTTTGGGCGAGGGCGTCGTCGCCGGGGCGGTGAATCCGGACGAGTTTTATGTTTACAAACCGTCTCTGGAAAGGGGGGACTCTCAGCCGATTATTCGCCGCCGCTTGGGGAGCAAGGCGCAGAAGATGGTTTTTGCGGAGGGCGGGGACAGTGGCAACGGTGGCGGGGACACTGTTCGCACTGTGGATGTTTCGGCGGAAGAGCGGCGGCGGTTTTGCATTTCGGACGCGGATGTTGTTTCGCTTGCCGAGAAGGCGGTGGCGATTGAAAAGCATTACGGGCGGCGGATGGATATTGAGTGGGGGAAGGACGGCGCGGACGGGGAGATATGCATTTTGCAGGCGCGTCCGGAGACGGTGAAATCGCGCCCGGACGCCTTTGCGGCGGAGCGTTACCGGTTGCTGAAAGCGGGGCGGCGGCTGGCGGAGGGTCGGGCCATCGGGCAGAAAATCGGCGTCGGGCGGGCGCGCGTTGTCGCCGGGGCGGAGGAGATGGCGAAGGTGGAGGCGGGGGATGTTTTGATTACCGATATGACCGACCCCGATTGGGAGCCGGTGATGCAAAAAGCGGCGGGGATTGCGACTCGGCGGGGCGGGCGGACTTGTCATGCGGCGATTATCGCGCGGGAGTTAGGGGTGCCGGCGCTGGTCGGCTGCGGCGAAACGCTGGATAATGTCGGCGACGGGGGGACTGTGACGGTGTGTTGCGCCGAGGGGGACACGGGTTATGTTTACGAAGGGGCGGCGGAGTTTTCGCGCGAGGACATCGGCGGGGGGGGGGCGGCGGCGAAACCGTTGCCGGTGAAGTTGCAGGTGAATATTGCGAATCCGGATTTGGCTTTTGAGGTGGCGCGCTTGCCTTCGGACGGTGTCGGGCTGGCGCGGTTGGAGTTTATTATCAACCGCAGCATTGGTTTTCATCCGCGCTGCGCGTTGGAATATCCGAATTTGCCGGCGGCGGTGAAGGGGCGGGTGGAGGAACTTTCGGCGGGTTACGCTTCGCCGCGGGAGTGTTATGTGGGGAAGATAGCGGAGGGGGCGGCGACGATTGCTGCGGCTTTCGCGCCGCGGACGGTGATTGTGCGGCTTTCGGATTTCAAGTCCAACGAATACGCGGGGCTGGCGGGGGGCGCGGACTTTGAGCCGGCGGAGGAGAATCCGATGATGGGCTTTCGCGGGGCGGGGCGGTATGTCGCGGATTCTTTTCGCGGGTGTTTTGCGCTGGAATGCGAGGCGCTGCGGGCGGCGCGGGAGAAAATGGGACTGACGAATATCTGGGTGATGGTGCCTTTTGTTCGGACGCTTTCGCAGGCGGACGCCGTCCTCGCCTTGCTCGCGGAAAACGGCATCCGGCGGGGGGAGTGGACGATTGTGATGATGTGCGAGGTGCCGGCGAATGTGATTCTGGCGGGGGAGTTTTTGGAGCGCTTTGACGGTTTTTCCATCGGCTCCAACGACCTGACGCAACTGACGCTGGCGCTGGACCGCGATTCGGAGTTGGTCGCGGGGGACTTTGACGAGCGCGACGCGGCGGTGAAGGAAATGATAGCGCGCGCGATTCGCGCCTGCCGCGAACGGGGGAAGTACGCGGGGATTTGCGGGCAGGCGCCTTCCGACCATCCGGAATTCGCGGGCTGGCTGGTGCGGCAGGGCATCGGGGCGATATCGTTGAATCCGGACGCGCTGGCGCAAACGCGGTTGAACTTGGCGGAGATGGATTTGACGGTGGATTTGGGGGACGGGGGAAAGGGTAGTTAAAGGGGGCGGGGGGTTTTGGGGTTTTCCCCCCCCCAACCCTCCCCATCAGAGATGGGGGGGGGGTTAATTGGATTCCCATCGGAGATGGGGGGTTGATTTGTTTGGAGAGTCATCTCCGTCCCTTATCGGAGATGGGGGTTAATTTTGGTTTTCTGGTATAATCGCGCCCTGCGAAATAATGCGAAGGCGGCAACCGTGAGAGCAGTTCTGATTATCATCGCCCTCCTCTTTATCGCCGGGGGCGGGGTGTTCGCGTACGGCGGCTTCGCCCACCGGGGGACGCGGTTTTTCAGCGACAGCAACCCGGCGACGGTTTTTGATTCGGTGTTCGCCCCCGTCGGGCGCGCGTTTTTGAATATGGGTTACGACGCGCGCGCCGCGCTGCAGATGCCGGACAACGGGATGTTGATTCCGTTCGCCATCGTCGGCGCGCTGCTTTTTGTGCTGGGCGTTGTTTTTTTGTATTCGGCAAAGCGGATGGGCGACAAGCGCGTGCAGACAATGCGCGAATCGCAGGGGATAAAAAAAGAAAAAGCCGCCATTTCCATTGAGCAGTTGCGCGGCGGCGAATCGGCGAAGAAAAAAGAAGAACCCGGCGGCGGCGGCGGCGGCGGCGAAAGCGGTTTGGAAATTGACATGAGCGCGCTGGATCTGGAACACGAACTGGATTTTACCGACATCAACATTCTGGTTTCGCTCGCGCACAGCGCGCTGGAACAGGAACAGCGCGAAAAAACCCTGAAAGCATTGCGCCCGGAACTGCTGCCGTATTTCCCGCAAATGAGCGAACTCGCCGCGGGGGCGGTCGTCAAACAGGTTTTGGACTGCACCATCGTGCGCCACAAGCGCGCGGAAAAAGACATCACCGCCGACCAGTTCCGCCTGCAAGACGACAATATGAACAAACTGGAGCGCGAAACTATCGGGATGCGCTTTATGCCCTCGGACACCGCCTCCGACGGGCGGATGGACGAAAAACACCGCGAGCGCGTCGGCAAGGTTTTTACGATGAACGAATACGCGCAACTGCATCAGGAAATGCTCACCGAAGCAGACGACTGGCAGGATATCTCGCTGCGCAACGCCATCGCCGTTTTGGGTTCCCGACCGGGCAGCGCCGCGCCGAAAGCGTCAACCGCCGCCGCATCGCAACCGTCGCAACCGCCGGGGATTGCATCGCAACCGTCGGGGACTCCGCCAACGCCGAACATCGCCGCGCAACCGTCACCGCCGCCGTCGCCGCCGCCGGTTACTCCCGCTGCGACACCGTCATCGCCCCCCCCGGCAACTTCCGCACCGACACCGTCGCCTGTCGCCGCATCGTCACCGTCTCCTGCCGCACCGTCACCATCGGGCGAATCACAAAAGCCGCCGGGGACTCCGTCGTCATCGTCACCGGGCGAAAGCGCAAACTGAGCGCAACCCCCCGTCATTCCCGCGAAAGCGGGAATCCATACGGACTTTCCTTTTCCGCCGGCCTCTTATGGATTCCCGCTTTCGCGGGAATGACGGTTGCAAGGTTAATAAAACAAATTAACCCCCCCCCCATCTTTGATGGGGGGGGCGGGGGGGGGGAACAATGACAGAAAAAACCACTCCCCCCGCCGAAGAAAAAACCGGAAGCGTCGCAGTTTTCGGTTCTTTTGTTCTCGCCCTCTGGTACGCAATCGGCACCCCGCTCTTTGCGCTGACGGCGATTCTGATATCGCCATTGCCGGCGCCGCTGCGCTACGACATCATCAAACAATGGTCGGCGGTGACTATTTTTTGCGCGCGCGTTTTTTGCGGAATACGCTGCCGCGTAGTCGGCGCGGAAAACATACCGAAGGAGCCGTGCGTTTTTTTTTCGCGCCACGAATCCGCGTGGGAGACACTGGCGTTTCAGGGAATGCTGCCGCGGCAGTCGCTGGTGTTGCGGCGCAATCTTTTGTCGCTGCCCTTTTTCGGCTGGGGCTTGCGGCGGATGTCCCCGATAGCGATAGACCGCGAACGCGGCGCCGCCGCCCTGCGCCGAATGCTGCGGCAGGGAGAAGAAAGATTGCGCGACGGTTTTTGCATTGTGATATTCCCCGAAGGAACGAGAATGCCGCCGGGCGAAAGCCGCCCCTACCGCCGCGGCGGCGCGTGGCTGGCAAAAAAACTCGCCGCGCCCATAGTCCCCGTCGCCTTGGACAGCGGCAAATGCTGGCCGCGCAACGCTTTTTTTAAACGGCGCGGACTGATAACCGTCCGCATCGGCGAACCAATAAACCCCGCCGGAAAAACCCCCGAAGAAATAAACCAAGAATCCCGCCGCCAAATAGAAAACTCCTGACTGTTATTCTTTTGTCATTCCCTCACCCCTTGTCATTCCCGCCCCCCTTGTCATTCCCGCGAAAGCGGGAATCCAGAATTACGATGTTACGGCTGGCAACTGGATTCCCGCTTTCGCGGGAATGACAAGAGAGTGCGGGAATGACAAGGGATAATTGTTATCGTTCGTTCGCTGGGGGGAGTGTTTTTATTTCTTTGGCGGGGGGATAGTGGTGTTTGTGCCAGTGGCGGGCTATTTCTTCGCGGCGGCAGAACCATGCGCCTTGTTTTGCGGCGGCGTAATCCAGAAAGCGGGCGAGCGCGGCGGCCCTGCCGGGACGGCCGGCGAGGCGGCAATGCAGGCCGACCGACA
Organism: Gammaproteobacteria bacterium; assembly: GCA_020027345.1. GTDB lineage: Bacteria > Pseudomonadota > Gammaproteobacteria > Tethybacterales > Persebacteraceae > JAHRAH01. The sequence goes on from JAHRAH010000040.1 coordinate 9,025, forward strand.
TCATTTTCGGTGTTTCCGCGCCTTCGGCGTAAAGCATGTCAAACGAATCTTTCAAGTATTGAAAAAACTGTTCGCCGGAATTAAAACCCTGCGCCGTCGCAAAGCGCATGTCGTTCGCGTCCAAAGTATACGGCACGACAAGATGCGGTTTGCCGTCGGCGCGGCGCAGCCAGTAGGGGAGGTCGTCGGCGTAACTGTCGGAATCGTAAAGCCATTCGCCTTCCTGCAAAAGCAGTCGGCGCGTGTTTTCGCCGCATCTGCCGATGTACCATCCCCGCGGCGCGGCGCCGGTAGTTTGTTTGTGAATTTGCGCGGCGCGGCGGATGTGTTCGCGCTCTTCCGCTTCGGGCATAAATGCGTAATCAATCCAGCGCCAGCCGTGCGAGGCGATTTCCCATTTCGCTTCTTGCATTGCGGCGACGGCTTCCGGGCATCGCGCGAGCGCCATCGCGACGCCGAAGACGGTCGCGGGGATTCCGCGCGAAACGAATATGTCGCGCAGCCGCCAGAACCCGGCGCGCGCGCCGTATTCGTATATGGATTCCATACTGATGTGGCGGCGGTTTGCGAAGGGTTGCGCGCCGGGCATTTCGGAAAGAAACGATTCCGATTCGCCGTCGCCGTGCAATATGCAACGCTCGCCGCCTTCTTCAAAATTAATCACGCACTGCACGGCGACGCGCGCGCCGCCCGGCCATTTCGCGTTCGGCGGCTTCCCCGCATACCCGCGCAAATCGCGCGGATAACTACGAGCCGCGGTAGGTTGTGTAGCCATAGGGCGAAACCAAAAGGGGGATGTGATAGTTTGCGTTTGCGTCGTTTATGCGAAAGCGCACCGTGACGACGCCGAGAAAGGTATCGGCATCGCCGCCGGCGTTGTTACTGTTGCCGAAGTATTCGCCGACGGAAAAATCCAATTCGTATTCGCCGGGGCGAAACTCCGCGCCTTCCATTAGCGCGCCGTCCATTCTGCCGTCTTCGTTTGTTTTGCGTTCGCACAGTTTTTTGCGTTCGCCGTTTTCCAAACGGAAAAGCGCGACATCAACCCCCGCCGCCGGTTTGCCGCGCGCGGTGTCCAATATGTGCGTTGTCAGTTTTGGCATTTTTCCTTGTCATTCCCCTTACCGTCATTCCCGCGAAAGCGGGAATCCATACGGTCCCGGCGGAAAAGCCGAATTTGCCTTTTCCCGAAAACAACGGCGAAGAGAAAAGTCCGTATGGATTCCCGCTTTCGCAGGAATGACGGCCGGGGGTTATTTCGGCAGTTCGCCCTGCACTCCTTTTACATAGTAGTTCATTTGCAGGAGTTTGTCGTCGCTCATCACTTCGCCTTTTTTGGCGACGGTCTTGCCTTTCTGATTGCGGATGGGGCCGGTGAAGGGATGAAAAGCGCCGTCGGCTATCTTGTTGCGGGTGTTGCGTATTTTCGTGCGCAGGCCGTTCGGCAGCGAGGGATGCAGCGCGACGATGTCCACCATTCCTTCGCCGATGCCGTTCCAGACGGAGCGCCCGCCTTTCCATTTTCCTTCCAATGCTTCGCGCACGCGCCCGACATAAAAGTCGTCCCACAAATGCACGACCGCCGCAAGTTGCGCGTCGGGGCCGAAAGCGGACATGTCGGAATGATAACCGACCGCCATTTTTCCGTTTTCCTGCGCCGCCTGCACCGCCGCCGGAGAATCGGTGTGGTGCGTGACGACATCCGCGCCCTGCGAAAGCAAAGTTTCCGCCGCTTCGCGCTCTTTGCCGGGGTCGTACCAGGAGTTCACCCAGATGACGCGGATTTGCGCCTTCGGATTGACCGACTGCGCGCCGAGCATAAATGCGTTTATGCCGCGAATGACTTCCGGAATCGGAAATGCGGCGACATAGCCGATGACGCCGGTTTCGGTCATCGCCCCGGCGACGATGCCGCCGAGATAGCGCCCCTCGTAAAACCGCGGGAGATAGTTGCTGACATTGGCGGCGGTTTTGTAGCCGGTGGCGTGTTCAAACTTTGCGTTTTTGTGTCGGCGCGCGACTTTGAGCGTGGGCTCCATATAGCCGAAGGAAGTGGCGAAGATGAGGCCGTGGTTGCGCGCGAGTTTTTCAATGGCGCGGGCGGCGTCGGCGCCTTCGGGGACATTTTCCACGAAGGTGACCTTGACGCGGTCGCCGAATTTTTCCTGTATCGCGCGGCGGCCGAGGTCGTGCTGGTGCGTCCAGCCGGCTTCGCCGATGGGGCTGACATAGACAAAGCCGACGCCGAGCTCGGCGGCGGCGGAAGGCAGTGCGAGAGCCAAAACCGCCAGCGCGGCGGCAAAGCGGGAAACAACGCTGTTTTTCATTTTCAATCCTCCCAAAAAAATCGGACGCCGCGATTATACCACCGCCGCGCTCCCTTGTCATTCCCGCGAAAGCGGGAATCCAGAAGGAGCCAAGGACGGACGCTAATGCCGGGGACGGTTGCCATCGCCGGGACGGCTGGATTCCCGCTTTCGCGGGAATGACAAGGAAAGCGGGAATGACAAGGGAGGCGGGAATGACAAGGGAGGCGGGAATGACAAGGGAGGCGGGAATGACAAAGGTTTTGCGGGCGTATTCCACTTCCTCCACCATCCACCATCCACTCCCTCCACCCCCCCGGAGCATTCCCCGACGACTTCGTCGTCGGGGAATCCTCCGACCCCCCCCCGCAAGCGGCGGGGGGTATAGTTAGTTATGCGCCGGTTTTTTCGCGGTGTTCTTGGAGTTGCTTGCACTCAAAGCAGTATACGGCGACGGGGCGGGCGACGAGGCGTTCTATGCCGATTTTCTCGCCGCATTCTTCGCACAAGCCGAACTCGCCGTCTTCAATGCGCTTGATGGCGTGTTCCACTTTTTGTTTGAGCCGCCGCTCGCGCTCGCGCTCGCGCAGTTCCAGCGTGAATTCCGCCTCTTTGCTGGCGCGGTCGTTGTCGTCCGGCAGCGCGGCGACATCGTCCTTGAGCGTGTCTATCGTCTTTTCCGAATTGACGCGGATGCTTTTGAGTATGCCTTTCAGCACTTCGCGAAAATACCGCTTCTGCCGCTGCGACATGTACTTCTCGCCCTCCGCCGGGACATACGACGGTTTCGCCGGGGTTGCGCGGCGGGGCGCGGGTTGTTTTCCCGCGGGTTTTGCCGCCCGGCGCGGCGGTTTTTTTTGCGCGCCGCTTGTTGCGCTCATCTTAAAATTCCCCCGAATCCCGAATGCCAAAAAACAACAGTCGTCAGGAACCCGCCGCCGGCGCCGGCGAATCCGCCGCCGGCTGTTCGCCTTCGGCCGGCGCCGCTTCTTCCGCCGCGGCGGCTTCCGGTTTTTCTTCTTCCTTGCGCGCCGCGGCAATGACGGCGAGGGCGGGGTCGTTGCCGCGCGCGAGTTCGTCAAAGCGCACTCCCGGCGGCGGCGCGAGCTCGCTCAGATGGATGGAGTCGCCGACTTTCATCGCGCTGACATCCACTTCAATATATTCGGGCAGGTCCATCGCCCGGCAATGCACCAACACCTGATTCTCAATCGCGCCGAAGATGCCGCGCTCCAACTTCACCCCCGGCGCGCTTTCCGCCCCGGCAAAGCGCAGCGGGACGCCCGCGGAGATTTCCTGCCGCTCGCTCACCTCCTGAAAATCCGCATGCAAGAGTTCGTTGCGCACGGGATGATACTGCGCCTCGCGCAAAAGCGCCTTGCGCGCGGCGCCCTCCACCGAAACCGTAAGCACCGCCGAAAAAGAAGCGGCGCCGTGCAGGACCGCCGCGAGTTCGCGCTGCGAGCAGGAAAGCGGCTGCGGTTCCTTGCCGCCGTAAAGCACCGCCGGCACCCGTCCTTCGCGGCGCAGCGCCTTTGCCGCCCCGCGCCCGCGCGACTCCCGTTTTTTGGCGGCGATGACGATTTCTTCCATCCTCGGAATCCCTTAAGAAAAAAGCGAACTGAGCGAACCCTGCCGATACACGCGCGAAACCGTCTCGGCAAGAATGGACGCAACAGTCAAGCTCCTTATTTTACCACACTCCCGGCTTTCGGGCAAAAGCGGAATGGTGTCGGTCACGACAAGTTCGTCCAGCGGCGACTCCGCCACGCGCGCCGCCGCCCCGCCGGAGAGCACGGCGTGCGTGCAGTAGGCGAAAACCCGCAGCGCGCCCGCCGCTTTGAGCGCGCCCGCCGCTTCGCAAAGCGTGTTCGCCGTGTCCACAATGTCGTCAACGATAAAGCAGTTTTTTCCGCCGACATCGCCGATGATGTTCATCACCTTCGCCACATTCGCGCGCGGACGGCGTTTGTCCAATATTGCCAAATCCATCCCCAGGTTGCTGGCAAAAGCGCGCGCGCGAATCACGCCGCCGACATCGGGGGCGACTATCACGCCGTCGCCCCCGCCGGCGCCGTCTTCGCGCTGCGCTATGTCGCCGGTGAGGACGGGCATCGCGTACATATTGTCCACCGGCGCGCCGTAAAAACCCTGAATCTGTTCGGAATGCAAATCCATCGTCAACAGCCGGCTGATGCCCGTCCCCCCGAGCATGTCGGCGACGACGCGCGCGCTAATCGGCACCCGCACCGAGCGCGGGCGGCGGTCCTGCCGCGAATAGCCGAGATAGGGCGCCATCGCCACAACATCAAAAGCGGAGGAACGGCGCACGGCGTCCAGCATCAGCACGAGTTCCATCAGGTTGTCGTTGACCGGCGGGCAGACCGACTGCATCACGAGAACGCTCTTGCCGCGCACATTGTCCAGCAGTTCCACCCAGTGTTCGCCGTCGGAAAACCGGCGCAGATGGGCGTTCGCCGGTTCTATTTTGAGTTTTGCCGCAACCTGCTGCGCCAGTTCGCGGCTCGCGCCGCCGGCGAATATCACCAAATCTTCCAGCGCCGCCGCCACAGTCAACCCCCCGCCGGTTGCGCCGGAAAAACAAACGCTGGGGAGGTAGGGATCGAACCTACGAATGACGGGATCAAAACCCGCTGCCTTACCGCTTGGCTACTCCCCATCCGGAAAAACCGTCCGCCCCCGCTGTCCCCGCCACCGCTCACGCGCGCAATTGTAGCAGATGCCGCGCAACCGTCATTTCCCTGTCTCGTTTGTCCTCGTTCCCACGCCGGAGCGCGGGAACGAGGACTAATCATTTCGCAAAAAATTTTGCTAACATTGCGCGCGACGGGCCGCAAGCGCGGCCGTTTTTGCAAACTGAAAGGACAAGGGGAAAAACAATGAAAACCAAACGCATTTTTGCGTCCGCCGTCTGCGCTTGCGCGCTTGCGTTCGCGCCCGCCGCCGCGGCGCAGGAAACCAAACTGCGGATGCAGGTCATCTTCGGGGCGGACACCGACACGGGCAAACTCATCGGCGCCTTTGTGGACGATGTGGAGACGATGTCCGACGGCGAAATCGGCGTGGAGATGAACTACGGCGCGTCCGTCGTCAAGGGCCCCGAAGCGTTTGACGCCGCCGTTTCCGGGGTGCTGGATTGCGATATGAGCACCGGCGGCTACCAAACCGGCAAGAACGCCGGCTTTCAATTTGTCGGCGACATTATGGGGGGATACAGCGATCCGTTTGAGCAGTTGTCGTGGTTGTATTACGGCGACGGTTTCGCCGCCGCGAACAATCTCTACAACAAATACGACATGCATCTCGTCGGCTGGTACATTCACGGGATGGAATCGCTTGGTTCCACTCGCCCGCTGCGCGGCCCGGCGGATTTGAAGGGGTGGAAGTTTCGCCTGCCCGGGGGGATGGGGCACGACATCTTCCGCGAGTTCGGGGCGGAACCGGTGGCAATGTCCTTCGGCGAAGCGGTGAGCGCGCTGCAAAGCGGCGTCGTGGAAGGCGCGGACGCCTCCAACATTTCCACGAACGCGAACATCGGTTTGTACGACACGGCGAAGCACACGAATTATCCGGGCTTTCATTCCATGCCTTCCGACCATCTGGCATGCAACAAGGCGAAGTGGGACGCGCTGCCGAAACACCACAAACGCATCATAGAAACTGCGATGCAAAAACTCGCGCTGCATGCGGCGATGGTCACGCGCGTCAAAAACGCCGAAGACGCGGCGAACCTTCCCTCGTCCAAAGGGCTGAACATTTATGACTGGTCGGCGGAAGACCGCGCGGCTTTTCGCACGGCGGCGCAAAAGGCGTGGCAGAACTGGGCGAAAAAATCGCCGGAAGCGAAAACGCTGGTGGAAAGCCACACCCGCTTTATGAAAAAACTGGGACTGCTCAAATAAGGGCGCGCCCTTTCCTGCGCGATGCAGGAGGAACGCAACCCTTCGGGGGCGTGGGAGCGCGCGATATTGCGAATGTCGCGCGCGGCGATGCTGCTGCCGGCGGTCAGCGTCGCCGCTATTTTTTGCGAGGTTTTTCTCCGCTATCTTTTCAACCGTCCCACGGTTTGGGCTTTTGATTTGTCGTGGTGGCTGGCGGGGACGACTTATTTGCTGGCGGGTTTGTATGTGATGCAGCAGCGCGCGCACATTCGCATCACTTTGCTTTACGATATGTTCCCGCGCGGACTGCGGCGGGCGGCGGACGCGCTCAGTTGCGCGCTGACATGCGTTTTTTGTTTTGCCGTGATATGGGGGGGGTTTAACGAAGCGCACGCGAAACTAATGCGCTGGGAGGGAATCGGCACCGCGTGGAATCCGCCGATACCCGCGGTGATGCTGCCGCTGATTTTGCTGGTCGCCGCCGCCCTCGCCGCGCAAAGCGTCGTTAATTTGCTTTCCGATTGGAACAACGGCAACAACGGCGGCGGCAGTTGTTCTTAATCCGCTTTTTGCGGAGGTTTGTTTTTTTATAAATATGGACATCGGAATCATATCGCTGGTTTTGCTTTTCGGGCTGGTGTTTTTACTCGCCGTCGGAATGCCGCTCGGTTTTGCATCCGGTTTTATGGCGGTGGTCGTGCTGCTGATGAAGTTCGGCCCCGGCGCTTTGTTCGGCGATTTCGGCGCGGGGGTGCTGAGCATTTTGTCCAAGCGCATGTATGATTTGACATCCACTTACGCGCTGGTGGCGGTGCCGCTTTTTATTTTTATGGCGGCGCTGTTGGAGCGTTCCGGCATCGCTCGCGACATGTACGACTGCCTGGGGAGATGGCTGAACCGCACGCGCGGCGGGATCGCGGTCGCGACTTCGCTTATGGCGGTGGTGATGGCGGCGATGTCGGGCATAGTCGGCGGCGAAGTGGTTTTGCTCGGGCTGGTCGCGCTGCCGCAGATGCTGCGGCTGGGCTACGACAAAAACCTCGCGGTCGGAACGATATGCGCTTCCGGCACTTTGGGGACGATGATACCGCCTTCGGTTGTTTTAATTATGTACGGTTTGATAACCGAAACTTCCGTGACCGCGCTTTTTACCGGCGCGTTCGCCCCGGGTTTTCTTCTGGCGTCGTTTTACATCGCGTATATTTTAATCCGCACGCGAATGAGTCCGCAGTTGGCGCCGCTGCCGCCGCCTTCGCCGGACGATCTTTCGCCGCGGCAAAAAATGTCTTACGGCGCGGCGATTGTCGCAATGCTTGCAGTAGTTTGGTTCGGGGTTGCTTTTGCGCGAATAGTTTTTGCGGACGAGCACAACCCCCCGCCGCCGGACGCTTGGCGTTTTCCGGTTTTGATGATTGCGGCGGCGGCGGCGTATTTGCTTTTTATCGCAAAGCCGCGCGCAGTCGCCGGGGCGTGGAAGGCCGGGCGCGGACTAATCGCGCCGGGGCTGGTTGTTTTTGTCGTTCTCGGCTCCATCTACGGCGGCGTTACGACGATAACCGAAGCGGCGGGGATGGGCGTCGCCGCCGTTCTTGTTTTGGTCGCCGCGCGCGGGGAGTTCTCGCTTAAGTTTTTGCGCGAGGCATTGCTGCGCACTTTCAAATCCACCGGCGTCATTATGTGGGTGACCTTCGGCGCGACTGCGCTGGCGGGCGCGTACACCATCGCCGGCGGCCCCGTGTATTTGGCGAAAGCCGTCGCCGGGGCGGAGTTGCCGGCGCTCGGCGTTTTGGCGATGATGATGCTTTTGCTTTTGTTTCTCGGCGCGTTTATGGACTGGGTCGGAATCGTGCTTTTGGTTATGCCGGTGTTCTTGCCGATTGTTCTCAGTTTGCCGCCGGGGGACATCGGCCTTTTCGCCCCGCTTGCGGACGCGAAAAACTTTATCCCGGTGTGGTTCGGCGTTTTGTTTTGTTTGAATATGCAGGTGTCGTTTTTGTCGCCGCCTTTCGGCCCCGCCGCTTTTTATTTGAAGTCGGTGGCGCCGCCGGAGATTTCGCTGCCGGACATTTTCCGCGGGTTTTTTCCTTTTGTCTGCCTGCAGGTCGCGGCGCTTTTTCTTGTTTTGCTTTTTCCCGAAATCACGATGGTCTTTCGTTAATTTGCGGGTATAATTTGTTTCGCAATGAAAATCACCGCGGTTAAGAGTCATGTTCTTTCGCATCCGCTGGAGCGGGAGGCGGGGTATTCGCAGCAGTATTACAAATCGCGCACGGCGCATCTGGTGGAAGTTTCCACGGACGAAGGAATAACCGGCTGGGGCGAATGTTTCGGCCCCGGCAATGTCGCGCTGGCAAACAAAGCCATCGTGGAGCGCGTCGTCGCGCCGATGATAGTCGGCGAGGACGCTTTCGCGCGCGAGCGGCTCTGGCACAAGGTATACAATCTTTTGCGCGACCACGGGCAAAAAGGAATGCCGGTGCAGGCGCTTTCGGGGGCCGACATCGCGCTTTGGGACATCGCCGCGCAGGCGGCGGGGATGCCGCTTTTTCGTTTGCTCGGCGGAAAATGCCGCGAGCGGATTTCCGCTTACGGTTACGGAATGATGCTGCGGCGCGAAAAGGATTTGGCGGCGGCTTTCGCCGAAGAAGCGGCGGGAATCCGGGAGCGCGGTTTTTCCGCGATGAAAATGAAACTCGGCATCGGCGCGAAAGAAGATTGCAAACTCGCGCGCGCGGTGCGCGAGGCGGTCCCGGACTCGGTTTTGATGGCGGACGCGAATCACTGTTACACAACATCGGACGCTTTTTATGTCGGGAGCGCGCTGGACGAACTCGGCTTTTACTGGTTTGAGGAACCGACGGCGCCGGAAGACCGGGACGGATGCCGTTTTTTGCGCGAGCGTTTGAAAGTGAACATCGCCGGCGGCGAGGCCGAATTCACCCGCTGGGGCTGGCGCGATTTGCTGCGCGCGCAATGCCTGGACATTGCGCAGCCGGAAGTTTGCGGGCTGGGAGGAGTCAGCGAATATCTTAAAGTGCTTGCGCTTTTGCATTCCGAATTTGTTCCGGCGGTGAATCATGTTTGGGGTTCGGCGGTCGCGGTCGCGCTTAATATACATTTGCTTGCGGCAATGCCCGACATTCCGGGCGGAATGCATCCCTGGGAACCGATGCTGGAATACGACACGACGCCGAATATGTTTCGCGACGAACTCGCCGTGGAAGCGCCCGGCTGGGCGGAACAAATCGCGCGCGAAGGCGGGCTTTCCCCTTCGGAAAAACCCGGCATCGGTATCGTTCCGAATCCGGAAATGCTTTCGCGTTATGCGGTCGCCTGACTGCGCGGAATGGCTGGCGGCGGACTGGGGGACTTCGCGCCTGCGCGTTTGGGGAATTGATTCCGGCGGCCGAATTGCGGGAAAAGCCGAAAGCGCAAGCGGCGCGGCGAATTTGGAAAGCGGTATGTTTGCGGCGGAATTGCTGAATGCGGCCTCCGCTTTTCTTGCAAACGGAAAAACTATTCCGGCGCTTGTTTGCGGAATGGCGGGCGCGCGCAACCGATGGCGGGAGGCGCCGTATTTGCCGGTTCCCTGTTCGCCGCTGGAAGCCGCGCGCAAATTAACCGCCGCCCCCGCGCGCGGCGGGAAATTATGCGCGCGCATTATTCCGGGGTTGTCACAGGAATCGCCTTGCGATGTGATGCGCGGCGAAGAAACGCAAATTGCGGGTTTGCTTTCGGCGCGCCCGGGTTTTGCCGGAGTTGTTTGCCTGCCGGGGACGCACACAAAATGGGCGCGCGTTTGCGATGGGACGGTTCGCGCATTTACGACTGTGATGAGCGGCGAAATGTATTATTTGTTTTCGCGGGTTTCGGTTTTGCGCCGTTCGGTGGAATCGGAAGAATGGGACGAGGATGTTTTTTGCGAAGCGGCGGCGGCGACTCTCGCCCGTCCGGAAAAAACCGCGGCATTGCTTTTTTCCATACGCGCCGAGAGTTTGCTGCGCGGCTTGTCCAAAGCGGCGGCGCGCGCGCGGCTTTCGGGGTATTGGCTGGGAATGGAACTCGCGGCGACGCGCGAATACTGGGGGGAAGGGCGCGCGGCGATTGTCGGCGAAAATGTTTTGTGCCGGCAATACCGTCTCGCGCTGGAAAATCAGGGAGTGAAAACGGAGGAATATTGTTCGGGGGATATGGCGCTGGCGGGGCTTTTGCAAATGCGCGAAGCGGCGGGAAAAGAATGGGCGAAAGAAAACTGATTGCAATATTGCGCGGCGTGCGCCCGGCGGAATCTTTGGCTGTCGCCGAAGCATTAATTAATGCCGGTTTTTCGCGGGTGGAAGTTCCGTTGAATTCCCCGGAAAAACCGCTGGCGAGCATCGCTTTGATTGCGAAGGAATTCGGCGGCGTTGCGCGCATCGGCGCGGGGACGGTTCTCACGCCGGAAGAAGCGCGGCAAACCGCGGACGCGGGCGGGGTTTTTGTTGTTTCGCCGAATTGCGATTGCGCCGTCATCGCCGAAGTCAAGCGGCTGGGAATGGAATCCGTCCCCGGCGTTTTTACGGCGAGCGAATGTTTTTGCGCTTTGCGCGCCGGGGCGGACGCGCTCAAATTTTTTCCGGCGGCGCAATTGGGCGCAGGCGGTTTGCGCGCATTGAAAGCGGTTCTCCCGCCGGAAACGGATTGCTACGCCGTCGGCGGAATAAACGAAAATCAATTCGCCGAATGGCTGGCGGCCGGCGCGGACGGTTTCGGATTGGGAAGCGAACTCTACCGCCCCGGAATGAACGCAAAAGAAACCGCCGCCCGCGCCCGAACCATCGTCGCCGCTTTTGACAAAGCGGCGCCTATATCGCCCGAAAATAGCGGCAATGCGACCCCGGGGCAGGATTCGCGGGGGGAAATTTAAATGCAGAAAGGGGTGTTGACATTTCCCATTCCCCGTTTTTGTGCTATTCTCGCGCTCGTTATGGGGGATTGCGCGGAGGACTTGCGGCAAAACGCCGGCGAAAGCGGCGGCGCGGATGCGGGCGTTGCGCCCCCGGCTTTTTCTTTGGCGGCGAAGTTGCGGAGGCAGTCCTTGTTTTCGTTGGGGGCGGTTTTCGTTCTTTCCATTCTTTTCTTGATTTTGAATTTTTCGGCGACGGCGCTTTCCATGAACAAAGTTGCCATTGATTCGGCCGCTTTCGCCGGACTTGGAATTGCCAGCGCGACTGCGTCTTGGCTGTATTTCCGACTCACTCCGGAAGCGGAGTCCGGCGGCCGGGCCGGCCTTGGGTTTGCCGCAGTTTTCCTTGCTGCGGCGTTAGTGGCGGGAACATTCGCCGATTTGCTGTTTGGCGGCGCCGGGTTGCGGGAAGCAATCGTCGCCGAACCGATTGCCGTTCTTGCCCTCTGCGCGGTTCCGCCGGTTGCTTGCGGCATAATAGAAAAGATATTTCCCAATAACAAAGTGCTAAGTTTTTGGGCGGCCGCGGCCGCCTTGTCGCTTTTTGTGATGGGCATTATCTTGGATGACGGCGTGTATGTGGAAGAAACTGTTTTCAGCATCTTGCTGGTGGGTTTTTGCTTCCTTTATCTTTCGCGGGCGCAGCGCCAAAAGATGGAGGGGGAATTGGTGAGATTTGCAAAATATGAGATGATTATTACAGTCGTTTTCTTTGTAATTGCCGTATTAGGGCTGTTAATTGGTGTGTTATGAGTCATTCTGACAGAGAAAATTGCAGACGCAACGCTTCCCTCGCTTTTGCGAAGAGGTTGGCCGAAGCTTCTTTTTAGTATTTAGGCCGACTTCGGGTCTTTGCTGCTTTTGGTGTGATTAATCCCGCTGCGGGAGCGGCATGTGTGCTGGCATCAGGAGTTTGGTATGGCTATCGCATATTCCGGGCCGGGCTTGAATTGAGAAACCGTCTGGACCATTGCGATAAACCCAGCCCGTTGCTTCTTGACTTAGACGGTGATGGCGTGGAAGCCGGCGGGGTTGCCTACTTTGACCACGGGGGCGACGGCTTTGCGGAGTTGAGCCGCTGGGCGGGGGCGGACGATGGCGTTCTTGTTTGGGACGAGGACGGGGACGGGGTCATCAATGACGGGTCGGAGTTGTTTGGGGACAACTCGGTGCTGGATAATGGCCGGAATGCGGTGCACGGCTTTGCGGCGTTGGCGGAGTTTGACGGCAACGGCGTCAAGGAAAGCGGCGAGGATTTGCTGGTTACTTTGGCATCGCTGAACTTTGGGGATGGAATTCGCAGGGAAAATTTAAATGCAGAAAGGGGTGTTGATATTTCCCGTTTTTGTGCTAACCTTGCGCCCGTTATGACGGATTGCGCGGGGGATTTGCGGGATACGGCCGGTTCCGAGGGCGGGGGCGGGCGGTTTGGCGCGGCTTTTGCCGGGGGGCGGAAATTTCGGGTTTACAAGCATCCGCTGCTGGGGATGGAGGCCGTGAAAATCGGGTTTTGCTGGCCCGCTTTCTTTTGGTATTTGCCGATGGT
>JAHRAH010000053.1 GCA_020027345.1 Gammaproteobacteria bacterium
GATGGGGACGGCAAACTCCGGGGGGGTGGAATGCGCCCTTGTAAAAACGATTAACCCCAACAGTAACGGACTCCCTCCACCCCCCGGAGCAATCCCCGCCGACAGCCGTCGCCAGCGAATGCTCCGACCCCCCCCCGCAAGCGGCGGGGGGTATAGTTAATTTGCCGGATTCCCGCCTCCGGGAAAAGTTTGGGAATGACGCAATTGGGGGGGGCGCTCTTTTAATTACCCGCTTTTCAGAAGCAGGAGGGATGCGGCGGCGGCGGCCAGTAGAAGCGCCGCGAAGCGCGGAAGCAAAACGCGAAATCTTTCGCCCATTATTTTTGCCGATTCGCGCGCGACAAACGCATATGCAAAAAGCACGGCAAATTCCACGGCAACAGAAGCCGCCGCCAAAACCGCCAGCTGAGCGCCCGGCGGCTTTTCGGCGTCGACAAAAAGCGGCAAAAACGCGATGAAAAAAAGCAGCGTTTTCGGATTCGCCAACTGCACCGCAATCCCTTGCGCGAAGACGCCGCGCCCGCCCGCGCCCCCGTTTGCGCTTATTTTTTTCGGCTTCGCAAAAAACAAACAGCCGGCAAGAAAAAGCAAATACGCCGCGCCCAGCCACTGCACGATAAAAAACCATTCGCGCAGCGAAAATATCAGCGCGCCCACGGCGGTCGCGGATGCGGCGAAAAAACCGAGATTGCCAAGCAGCGCGCCCGCCGCCGCCGACATCGCCGGGCGCATTCCGCCGTGCATTGCGCGCGCGACAACAAGCATAACAACCGCGCCGGGCGACGCGCTGAACGCCAATTCCACAAGGCAAAAAAGCCCCAGTGTTTCCAAAGAAACGGGAAAATTCATGCCGCTTTCCGGTTTTGTCCCGGCGAGTATATTTTATTCAATGTTTCGTTTGCCTCTTTTTTAGATTTTAGGAATGATAATAACAAGGGATATGGGGCTTTTTTCATTCTATTTTGGCATATAACAATGCGCGGCGCGAGGGGCGGCGGGTGGAATGCGCCCGCAAAACCTTTGTTATTCTTGTCTCCCTTGTCATTTCCGCGAAAGCGGGAATCCAGTTGCCAGCCGCAACATCGTAATTCTGGATTCCCGCTTTCGCGGGAATGACGGTTAGGGTCCTATTATTCCTTCTCGCGCACTTCGCGGGCGAGTTTTACAAAAGTGCCGTCGCAAATTGCGCGGCGCAATCTTGCCGTCAGGCGGCGGTAGAAGGCGAGGTTGTGCAGCGCCGCCAGCCGTCCGCCGAGGGCGTCGCCGACGGCGAAGAGATGATGCAAATACCCGCGCGAAAAACGGCGGCAAACGGGGCAGCCGCAGTTTTCGTCCGGGGGGATGTCCGCGCCGCGGCATTCGGCGCCGCGCAAGCGCAAGACCCCGCTTTCGCAAAACAACTGCCCGTTGCGCCCGTTGCGCGTCGGCAAAACGCAGTCAAACATATCCATTCCGCGCTCCACCGCGTCGACAATATCCGCGGGCGCGCCGACGCCCATTAAATAACGCGGCGATTCCCGCGGCAGTTTCGCCGCGGTGTTTGCGACGACTTCGCGCATTTCGTCCTTGCTTTCGCCGACGGCGAGCCCGCCGATTGCATAACCGTCAAAGTCCGCCTCCGCCAGCCGCTGCGCCGCTTCGTCGCGCAACTGTTGATGCGCGCCGCCCTGCACAATCGCAAAAAGCGCGTTCGGATTTTCTTCGTGCGCGCTTTTGCAGCGCAAAGCCCAGCGGCAACTCAGCAGCATCGCGCGCTGCGCCGTTTCGTAATCGGAATCGCCGCGCGCGCATTCGTCCAACACCATCGCGATGTCGCTGTTTATGTCGCGCTGAATTTGCATGCATATTTCCGGCGTCAAAGTTTTGCGCGCGCCGTCGTAGGGGCTGCGAAAATGCGCGCCCTCTTCGGAAAGCGTGCGCCGCTCGCGCAAACTGTAAATTTGATAGCCGCCCGAATCGGTGAGTATCGCCCCGCGCCAGCCGCCGAAACCGTGCAGTCCGCCAAAGCGGCGGATGATTTCCGCGCCCGGCCGCAGCCACAAATGAAAAGCGTTGCCGAGTATGATTTCAAAACCGAGCGCGCGCGCTTCGTCCGGCAGCAATCCGCGCAACGCGCCGAAAGTCCCCACCGGCATAAACGCCGGCGTCGGTATTTCCCCGCGCGCCGTGCGCAAAACCCCCGCGCGCGCTTCGCCGCAAACCGCTTCCACGCAAAAACCGAAACCGTCCGCCACCGTTATAAATCGCAATTTGCGCGCGCGAGCAATGTCGCGTCGCCGTAACTGTAAAAGCGCATTTGTTTTCGCGCGGCGAATTGATAAGCCGAAAGCACGCGCGCGCGCCCGGCAAAAGCGCAAGCCAAAACCAGCGGCGAAGAACGCGGCGGATGAAAATTTGTAAGCAACAAATCAACGACGCGAAAAACAAAACCGGGGCGCGCGAACAAATCGGTCTCGCCGCTTCCGGCGCAAACTTCGCCGCCGCTGCGCAGCGCCGAAGATTCCAAAGCGCGCAGCGAAGTCGTGCCGACTGCGATTACGCGCGCGCCCTTTTTTTTCGCCGCGCAAACCGCCGCCGCCGTTTTTTTATTAATGCAGTAACGCTCGCTGTGCAAACGGTTTTCGCAAAGCGTCTCGCGGCGCAACGGTTTGAAAGTTCCGGCGCCGATATGCAAAGTTATGTTCGCAATGCGCGCGCCGCGGTTTTGCATCGCGCGCATTAATGCATCGCTGAAATGCAGTCCCGCCGTCGGCGCCGCCGAAGAATGCGCGCCGCCGTGCGCATACACGGTCTGATAACGAACACCGTCGCCGCCGTCCGGGGCGCGGCGAATATAAGGCGGCAGCGGCGGCAAGCCGCGGCGCAAAAAGCGGCGGCGGGCGTCGGTCGTTTTTCCTTTTTTGTTGAGCGCGCGCAAGCGAAAAAACTCGCCCTCGCGCGCGACGACGACAAATTCCCCGCCGGCGAACAGTTTCGCGCCCGGATTGAGTTTGCCGCCGCAGCGAATCATCGCCAGCATTTCGCCGCCGGGAAAAAACCTTTCCGCCAACAGTTCCGCGCGCGCGCCGCCGGGCGTTTTTTCGCCGACTAAGCGCGCCGGCAAAACGCGCGAATTATTGACGACGAGCAAGTCCCCCGCGCGCAGCAACTTCGGAAAATCCCGCATGCGCAAAATGGTTTCCGCGCCGCCGCCGCCGTCCGCATTAATAATCATCAAACGCGAATCCGCGCGCTCCTTCGCCGGAGTTTGCGCGACAAGTTCCGGCGGCAAATCGTAATCAAAATCTTCCAGCCGCGCGCCCGTTTGTGTTTTTGTTTTTTGCGCGCGCATAACCGTCGCCGTCATTGTTCGCAAATCAGTTTGCCGTTTTGCAAACGCCATTGCTGCGTCGCATCGGCGAAAGGTTTGTGCGTCGCCGTAACGACGGCGCAGCCGCCTTTGCGCAGTTGCGGTATTAATTCTTCGGCGCGCTTAATTCCTTCCTCGTCCAAATGCGCCAAGGGTTCGTCCAGCAAACACAACCGCGGGCTGAGCGCGCGGATTCGCGCGAGCGCCGCGCGCCGCTGTTCGCCGCCGGAAAGCCGGTCGGCGCGCGCCGAAGCCAAATGCAAAACGCCCGCCCAGCGCATCGCGTCTTCCGCTTTTTGTTTTCGTTTTTCGCCCGGCAATCCGGCGCGGCGCAAGCCGTATTCCACATTCGCGCGCACGCTCGCGGAAAACAAATACGGCGACTGATGCAAATACGAAGAATGCGGAGCGCCGCGCGGATACCGTTCGCATCCGGCGAAAGCCAGCGCCCGCGCGGAATCCGGGCGCAGCAAACCGGCGAGTATTTTAAGAAGCGTCGTTTTGCCGCTGCCGTTTTCGCCGCTCAAAACAACGCTCTCGCCGCCGCGCACCGTCAATTCGCCGATGTCCAAAACGGTTTTTCCCGCGAAGGATTTTTTTAATCCTTCGGCAAAAAGCAGTATGTTGTTTTCGCCGCAGTTATTCACGCCGGCCGGCCCCCTGCGCGAGCGAAAGCAAAGCCGAAGCCGCAAGCGCGAGCGCGACCAAAACTATTCCCAGCGCGATGCCTTCGGCGAATTTTCCTTTTCCCGTTTCCAGCGCGATGGCCGTCGTGATGTTGCGCGTGTAATGCGCGATGTTGCCGCCGACCATCAGCGCGCAGCCGACTTCGGAAACCGCGCGCCCGAAACCCGTGAGCAATGCGGCGATTACACCAAAACGCGCCTCGCCGATTTCGGTAAGCGCCGCGCGAAAACTCCCCGCGCCCAAAGTGAGCGCGGTCTCGCGCGCGCGCGAATCGTTTTTTTGCAAAGCGGCGAGGGCGAACACCGTGAGAATCGGAAAAACAATCACCGCCTGCCCCAGCGCCATCGCCGCCGGGGTAAAAAGCAATTCCCACGCGCCCAAAACGCCGCGCCGCGAAAGCAGCAAATACAAAATCAAACCGACGGCGACAGTCGGAAAAGAAAGCAAACTTTGCAAAACCGCGAGCAGCGCGCGCCGCCCGGCAAAATTGCGGCAGGCCAAAAAATACGCGGCAAAAAGCGCCGGCGGCGCGGCAAGCGCGAGCGCCGAAAGCGAAACCGAAAGCGAAACGCCGATGATTTCCAGCAGTTCCTCGTCGCCGGAAAAAAGCAGGCGCAGCGCCTGCGCCGTCGCCGTTGCCGCTTCCACTTTCAGCGCGCCGCCGAGGGCGCAAAAAGGCGCGCGCCCGAAAAACGGTAGCCGCCGATAAGTTCCTGCGCCGGCGGCGAAAGTATCCAGCGCGCAAAACGCCGCGCCAATTCCGCGCGCGTTTGCGGATGGCGCGCGGGGTTTATGAGAATTATGCTGTACTGGTTTTTTAACGGGGGACTGTTTTTTGCCAAAACGCGCAGCGCCGTTTTATCGCGCATAACCGCGAATGTGGAATCGTCGGCGAGCGCGTAGCCGCGAAGTTGATCGGCCATCAAAAGCGCGCGCGCCATTCCCGCGCCGGCGGATACATACCATTCGCCGGAAAACTCGCCCGCGTTTTCGCCCGCGCTTTGCCAAAGTTCCGCTTCTTTTTTGTGCGTGCCCGAATCGTCGCCGCGCGAAACAAAAACCGCGCCGCTTTCTTTCACCCGCAGCATCGCCCCGGCGACGCTTTCGGCTTGCGCGGCGGCGGCCGGATCTTCCGGCGGCCCGACAAGAACAAATGCGTTATGCATTACCGGCTTCCTGCCGACGCCGTAACCCTCGCGGACAAATTTTTTTTCTTCTTCGGGCGCGTGCACAAAAAGCAAATCCACATCGCCGCTCTCGCCCAGTTTGAGCGCCTTGCCGCTGCCGCCGACGACGACGCGCACGCGGCAGCCGCATTCTTTTTCAAACTCCGGCAAAATGTGCGCGAGCAAACCGGAGTTGTCGGCCGAAGTGGTCGCCGCCAGCCGCAAATCGCCGCCGCCGGCCGCCGCAAAAGCGGAAACAAAAACGGCGGCAACGGCAAAAAGGCCAACAGCGCCGCCCCGAAAAACCAACGGCGCAAACACAATAAAATTATATCCCCATCGTGCAGCTCCGACAGTCGTTCGCATCCGTTTTCGTTACAACTCTCCGGAGTGGTAACGGGACTGATGATGGGGGAGCTCGCCCGCTCAAATTTAATTTGCTGGATTCCCGCCTTTTAACAGGAGTGCGGGAATGACGCAGAATTTGCTGGATTCCCGCTTTTTAACAGGAGTGCGGGAATGACGCAGAATTTGCTGGATTCCCGCCTTTTAATAGGTGTGCGGGAATGACGCAGAATTGGGGGGGGCGCAAGATTCGGATTGCGTTGGGGGGCGGGGTTTGCGACAATTGCGGGTATGACTGTTGTAGATATGAACATTGCGGATGCGATGACTGCCGATGCGGTGGTTGCGGGGGCGGCGGCTGTGGGTGCGGATGTGGCGGGTGCGGCGGGGGTGCGGGGGGACGAGGAATATCGGCGGATGGCGGGGGCGGTGCGGCGGCTGCGGGAGGGGGGGGCGGCGGATTTGGCGGCGGCGGCGCGGGCGGCGCGGCTTTCGCCTTCGCATTTTCAACGGCGCTTTAAGCGGTGGGTGGGGGTTTCGCCGCGGCAGTTTGCGGCGGCGCTGACTCTGGCGCAAATGCAGCGGCGGCTTGCCGACGGCGAGTGCGTTTTGGAGGCGGCTTGGGATTGCGGGCTTTCCGGCGGCGGGCGCGCGCACGATTTGTTTGTCGGTTTTGACGCGGTAACGCCCGGCGATTTTCAACGGCGCGGCAAACCGTTGCGGGTGCGCTTCGGGCGCGCGCCGACATTTCTGGGGACGGTGTTGGTCGCGCAAACCGAGCGCGGCGTTTGTCTTTTGCGTTTTGCCGGGGACGATTCTTCCGTCGCAAAATCCGAGGATTCTTTTCGCGCCGAACTCTTGCGCCGTCTGCCGCTGGCGCGACTCCTGCGCGATTCCGCTTCCGCCCGCAAAACCGCGGATACGATGTTTGACCCCGCGCGCCGCGCGCCGCTGGCAGTTTGCGGGACGAATTTTCAGATAGCGGTCTGGCGCGCGCTGTTGGCGATTCCGTCCGGCTGCATTGCAAACTACGGTATGTTGGCGCGGGCTTTGGGAAAACCGCGCGCGGCGATGGCGGTCGGGCGGGCGGCGGCGGCGAACCCGGCGGCGGTGTTGATACCGTGCCATCGTTTGCTTGCCGCCGACGGCGCGCTTGCCGGTTACGCTTGGGGACTGGCGCGCAAGCGGGCGCTTTTGGCGCGGGAGTTTTGCCGGTGAACGCCGCCGACTGGCTGCGGCTGTGTTTGCTCGCGCTTTTGTGGGGGACTTCCTTCGCGTTTGTGGAAGTGGCGCTGCCGGCGGTGGCGCCTTTTGCGATTGCCTGGGGGCGGGTCGCGTTGGCGGCGATGTTTTTTGCGCTGTGGTTTTCGCTGCGCGGGCGCGGGCTGCTTTTTGTCGCGCGGCGCTGGCGGGCGTATTTGGTGATGGCTTTTGTCGGCAACGCCGTGCCGTTTTCCTGTTTTGCCTGGGGGCAGCAGTTTGTCGGCAGCGGGCTGGCGGGGGTTATGAATTCCACTACGCCGCTTTTTGCGATTGTTCTTGTGCGCTTTGCCGACGGCGTTCGGCGGCGGCGGATTGTGTGGTTCGGCGTCGGGCTGGGTTTTTTTGGCGCGGCGATTTTGCTTTTGCCGGGGGCGGGCGGGGAAGAGGGGGATGTTGACGGCGCGTTTGCTTTTGCCGGGGCGCTCGCTTGTTTGGCGGCGGCGGTTTCTTACAGTTTTACGGCGTACTGGGGAAACAAGTGGCTGAGCGGGAATCCGCCCGCGGAAAACGCCTGCGGAATGCTTTTGTTTGCGACGCTCTGGCTGACGCCGGCGATGGCAATCGGGGGGTTTTTGCAGCCGGGGGCGACGGTCGCGCCGCAGACGGTCACGCTGGTTACGGAAACGCTGGCGATATCGGCGGTGAAGGAGGGAATCACTTTGTATCCGGCGCCGCTTTGGGGACTGCTCGGCGTGGGGTTTTTCGGGACATTGTGCGCGTATCCGGTGTATTTTCGCTTGCTTGCGGATGTCGGCGCGGTGAACACGATGCTGGTGACATTTCTGATACCGGTAGTCGCGGCGGCGACGGCGGCGCTGTTGCTGGACGAAAAACTGACCGCGGCGTTTTTTACCGGCGCCGCTTTTATTTTGCTCGGGCTGGCGGCGGTGGACGCGCGCATTTTTGATTTTGTTCGCGGGCTTGTCATTCCCGCGAAAGCGGGAATCCATACAAAGCCGGGGAAAAGGGAGAATTCTTCCTCCGAGCGAAAATAATGCAACAGGAATGATTGTATGGATTCCCGCTTTCGCGGGAATGACAAAAAAGGTTAAAATTAATATACTGTGACGGCGCGGGGGGACATTGCTGAAAAGATTGCGGACATTGTCGGCGCAGTCGGCGAGCCGGTGCTGGGGGGGACTCTTGCCGAAAACGGCGTCGCCGTGGAATGCGACGACAACAACGGCAACGATGGCGATAAAAGCGCGGAAAAAATAAACGCGGTATTGCGCTTTCCGTATCCGGCGCAAACTTCGCACGAGACCGTTCTCGCCGAATGCCGCGCGCGTTTGCAAAAAGCGGGGATTGCGGCGGCGGTCGCCGTGCGCGCGGAAACGAAAATACACGCGCGCGTCGTGCAGGGCGGAGTGCAAAGAGTGCGGGGCGTGAAAAACCTGATAGCCGTCGCCAGCGCGAAAGGCGGCGTGGGCAAATCCACGACTGCGGCGAATATCGCGCTCGCGCTCGCTTTGGAAGGCGCGCGCGCCGGCATTTTGGACGCGGACATTTACGGTCCCTCGCTGCCGGTGATGCTCGGCGTGCGCGAACGCCCGCAAGAAAGCAAAGGCGGAATCGCGCCGCTGGAATCGCTGGGACTGCAACTGATGTCCGTCGGGTTTTTGGTCGGCGAAGACCAGCCGATGGTTTGGCGGGGGCCGATGGCGACGCGCGCGCTTATGCAATTGCTGCGCGAAACACAGTGGGACGATTTGGATTATTTGATTTTGGATATGCCGCCCGGCACCGGCGACATTCAGTTGACGATAGCGCAGCAGGCGCCGGTTACCGGGGCGGTTGTCGTAACGACGCCGCAGGATTTGGCGCTCGCCGACGCAAAAAAAGGACTGGTGATGTTTAATAAAGTGAGCATTCCCGTTTTGGGCGCGGTGGAAAATATGAGCGTTTATGTCTGCCCGAAATGCGGCGAAGAAACGCGCATTTTCGGCGAAGGCGCGGGCGAAGTTTTGGCGAAGGAATACGGCGCGGAACTGCTCGGCGCAATTCCGCTGAGCGCCGAAGTGCGCGCCGACGCCGACGGCGGCCGTCCCACCGTCGCCGCCGCCCCGGAAAGCGAGCCCGCGCTGCGCTACCGCAAAATCGCCCGCCGCGCCGCCAAAAAAATCGCCCAAAAAGCCCGCGACCGCACCTCCGCCTTCCCCCAAATAGTAACCAGCGAAACCTGACCCGTCATTCCGGCGAAAGCCGGAATCCATACGAACCCGGCGAAAAAGCCGAATCTTCTGCCGCGAGAAAATAAAGGCGAAAAGCAAAGACCGTATGGATTCCGGCTTTCGCCGGAATGACGGTTGCTGCGCGGTTTTCGGTTAGAATGCGAAGAGGGAAATGACGGGCGGCAAGGCGAAAGTTTGCAAAAAATCCGCGCCGAACGGGAGCGCGCGCGGCGAACATCTGGACCGCGTGTTTTACAAATCGGCGGAAGCAATGACGGAATTGCCGGAGGGCTCCGTGCACTTGGCGGTAATCTCCCCCCCGTATTTCAACATCAAGGATTACTCCCTCAACGGCTGGCAAACCGCCGCGCATTCCAAACCGCAGCCGCGCGACATCGGCGGCATTGACGGTTACGAAGAATACCTTTCCCGCCTGCTCGCCGTCTGGCGGGAATGCGAGCGGGTGCTTGCGTCAAACGGAAAATTGTGCGTCAACGCTCCGCTGATGCCGGTGCCGAAGCGCGCGGCGGGCGCGCGCCACAACCGCCACATTTACGATTTGCAAAGCGGCATTCAGCGCTCCATCCTCGGCGGCACCGGATTGTTTTTGCTGGACATCTACATTTGGCAGCGGAGCAACCCCTCCAAAAAACTGATGTTCGGTTCCTACCCGTATCCGCGCAATTTTTACGCGCAAAACACGGCGGAATTCGTCGCCGTGTATGTCAAGGAGGGCCGCCCCGAAAACAAAGTTTCCGCCGAGGCGAAAAAGGCAAGCCGCCTGACGCAGCATGAATGGGTGGAATTCACGCGGCAAATATGGAACTTCCCGGCGCCGGGGCGTTCGGATTCCGCTTTCGGCGAGCATCCGGCGATTATGCCCGAGGAACTGGCGCGGCGCTGCATTCGGCTGTACTCTTTCGCCGGAGAGACGGTGCTGGATCCTTTCGCCGGCAGCGGCACAACATTGCGCGCGGCGAAAAATCTGGGACGGCGGTATGTCGGCTACGAAATCTACCGCGCCTACGAAAAAACAATACAACGCAAACTTTCCATTCCGGCGGAATTGCTTTGCGGAGCGCGGCGGTGAATAGTATCGCGCGAATTTTATGATATAATCCCCACCGAAAGAGGATAGCAAGATGGCAAAAACCGTTTTCATTCTGGGCGCCGGTGCTTCCGCGCAAGCGGGCGCGCCGGTGATGAATGATTTTTTGAAAGTTGCCCAGGAATTGCACCAGGCGGGAAAGGGAACGCCGGAATTTGACACCGTATTTCGCGGCGTGAATGCGCTTGTTCGGACGCATTCCAAATGGCCACTCTGCGCCGAAAACCAAAATATTGAGACGGTTTTCGCCGCCTTTGAAATGGCGGAGATGCTCGGCCAATTCCCGGGGCACTCCCCCGAGGAGATTAAGGAATTGGTGCCGGCGGTGCGCAAACTCATTAATGTTACGCTGGACAAGAAAGTCTCTTATCCCTATCCCGAAGAAACGGCCATGATTTTTGGCGACAGGAATGTGACAAATTCTTCGTATCCGGATGCGCCGCACCCATATCCCGCTTTCGTGCAACTGGTGAAAAGTTTGCGTGAAAAAGCAACACCGCGGCATTCCGTCGCGGTGATTACTTTTAATTACGATATGGCGGCGGATTATGCTTTTTGGCAAGGCGGCATCCCTGTTGACTATGCGCTTGAAAAGCGCGGCGCGGGGGAAATTCCGCTTTTGAAATTACACGGTTCCTTGAATTGGGGATACTGTCAAGAATGCCGCTCGGCTGCGCCCTGGCATCTTTCCGATTTTTTTAAAAAATACCATTGGTCCGCCCGTTCGGACATAAAGAGCGGATCCAGCGTCATTCTGAACATGTCGGAACGCATTGCCGAACATAAACATTGCCAAGAACTGGTCAACACCGGCCGCTCTCCTGTGCTTGTGCCCCCGACATGGAGCAAAATGGGAGGGTACATGGAAATTGCTTCCGTATGGCGCGCCGCGGCGAAAGAACTTTCCTCCGCGAAAAATGTTTTTGTCATCGGCTATTCTTTGCCGCCGACTGATATGTTCTTTCCGTATCTTTTTGCCCTCGGTACGGCTGCAGATTCGCGGTTGGACAGATTTTGGATTTTTAACCCCGAGCCGGAAATTGTGACGAGGTTTTCTCCTTCGCTTGGCCCGGGGTCCAAACCACACTTTAAGTTTTGTCAAGAAACATTTGAGGAAGCAATTCAGAAATTGCAGAGAGTATTGCTGCCCAAATAGTGTGGCAACAATCAGCCGCCTCCCCGTCATTGCGGCGGGGGGAATTGGAGCCATTCCCAATTGGAGAGGTTTTTGCCGGTCAAGTCCTTGCCTTTGCCGGCGTAGATTTTCCAGTTGCCGGCGTTGCCGGGGGGATTTTCGGGGGCGACTATGCCGCCTCGGAGTTTTCCGCCTTTGCGCCCCCGGTTTTGTTCGCGGACATAAGCCAGCAAGCCGTCGCTTTTGTTTTTGGCGGCGTCCACCGTCATTCATCGCGCGTCGCAAAAACGGCGGGGAGGATTAATATTAGCCGCCGCGAATTTTCCTCTCAATCGCCGCCAAATCGGTTTTGCCTTTGGGCATAACAAAAAGGCAATGCGGCTTGCCGCCGGGGGCGGCGCTCATTTTTTCCCACGCCTCGCCGATGTCCCGTTTTTCTTTGGAGTCGTCGTTGCTCCAATCGCGCTCGTTTTTGTATTCCACGACCAGATGCCTGCCGTCTTTCAGGCGGGCGACAAAATCGGGGTAAAACAAATCGGAGGATGTCGGCAGCCAAAACGCGCCGGCTTCGTCTTTGGAAAGATTGCGCAGCCAGCATTCCACTTCGGGCAGCGCGTCAATGTAAACCGCGCATTCCAACTCTTCGCCGCTGTCCATTTTCCCGACCTTGTTCGGAAAAATATGTTTTTTGAATTCCGCGTCCCCGCACAATTCGGACGGGAAATATTTGCCGGCAGAAAATTCCAGCGCGCATTCCGGCGTCGTTTCCAACTTCCTGCCGTTGAGCGCGCCCGTCAGCGTTTGCTGAATTTTCGCGCGGCGGCGGGCGCGGCGGTGGCCGTTCAGGCGGCGCATAATATCGCTTCGCAAACGAAAACGGTTCGCGGCCAATTCCGCGTCATGCAATTTATGTTTTTCCTTTATCCCCTGCAGCGCCGCGCGCACAAAAGCCACAACCTGCGCCGGCGGAATGTCCGGCGGCTTTAACCACTTCGCAATTTGCGCCGTCACATCCGCCATTGTCAATTGCATGTCGCTCGGCAAAATCAGCGACGCGGCGCCGCCGGATTGGTCCGGGCTCAGCGTCATTCCGCTTTCCTTGACATCCACTTTGCCCCTGCTCACCGAAATTTCCGGTTCAAAATCCGGCAAATCCGCGGGCAAATCCGCCGCCTTCCACGGCTCGCCCAGGAAAAAACAACTTTCGTCCAGCAATTCCAATTGGTCGCCAATCCGAATCGCCAGCCGGGGAATGCGAAGGAGTTTTCCCGGCAAAGCGGCGTTCGGGTCTTTTCCGCCGTCGGAAAACAAGCCGCCGGTTTCGCCGGCAACCGTCCGCTCCGCTTCGTCGCGCTTGAATCCGTGCGCTTTCTCCAAAACGGAGACAATGCTTTTCGCGGCTTCGGCAAAAGTCGTTTTCGCCGCGAAAACATGCGCGGCGCTCAGCGCTTCGCCTTGTTTTCGCGCGCCGGGCAGGCGCAAAACCCTGCCGAGCAATTGTTCAACCGCCGCGCCCGCGCCGATATTGGCGACGCTGCACAAAACATAAGCCGCGGGGCAATCCCATCCTTCCGCCAGTTTTCGCACGGTGATGACATAACGCACCGGGCTGCCGCGAGTCCCGACATCGGGGGTTAATTCGTCCCGCCCGCCGATTGCGACGGCTATTTCATTTTCCGGCGCATTAAAATCTTCCATCAGCGCCTTCCGCAAAACTTCCGCCGTAACCGTTTCCCGGTCTTTGCTTTCCGGCTCCGCCTGAAAAAGCGCGACGGGGACAAATGCGGCGCCCGCATCTTCCGCCGCCTTTTCCAATTCCCCCCGTTTGCCAAGCGCATCCCGCGCCGACGCCCGCCAGTTGTTGCTTGCCCACACATAAATCGGCGCCTTAATCATGTCGCGCCGCTTCAAATCAAAAGCCGAAACCTGATGCAAAACATTGCTGGCAAAAACCGTCTCGCCGCCTTTTTTGGCTTCGGCCGCGCGCGGCGTCGCCGTCATTTCCAAAATCCACGACGGCGAAAACCGCGCGAACGATTGAAACGACTTTTCCGTGCAGGCGTTGTGCGCTTCGTCAACGACAATTATCGGCCGGTGAATTTTGAAAACATTCGCCAGCGAAGAAACAATCCCGCCGTTTTCGCGCAACTCGGCGGCGATTCTTTCCGGCAAATCCCGAAAATGCGCGATTAACCCGGCGGACTCGTATATTTTCCGCCCCTCCGGATTCTCCACCCGCAGCGATTGATAAGTGGCGACGATAATATTCGGCCCCGCCCGCAAATCCGCGGGGCTCAGATTGTAAGCGTCTTTCAGCGCAATCGGATTAATGCAAACGCCGGGAAACCAAGCGTCCAGCGCGCGCCGGCAACGGTTTTCCGAATCCTGCAGCGCGCGCAAAGTTTGCTCCACAATCGCCCCCGTCGGCGCAAGCCAAAGCACCGTCGGCGAATCGGTGCCGCAAGGGCCAAAGCGCGTTTTTATCCTCTCCGCAAGCGCGCCAACCGACGCGGCGGCGATAAGCGTTTTGCCGCCGCCGGTCGGCACTTTTATGCAAAGATACGGCGCATCGTCCATCCCGGGCGCGGGCTTGTATGTCCGCCGCCATTCTTTGCCGGAAATCTCCGCAAACGCCTTGTGCGCGCCTTCCCGCGCTTCGGCATTCGCAAAATCGCTCAGCGCGGCGACGCATTCCAACTGATAATCGTGCAGCAGCCCGCCGAACACGCCGCGCAACTCGGCGGATGTTTGCGATTCGTTCATTCGCCTTTTACCTCCCAGGGAATTTGCCGGAAAACAATGTTTTCGCGTTTTTGCCGCGCCCGCGACAACTCGCAACTTTCGCCGTAAACGACGCGAACGCTTTTCGCGCTTTTCGCCTGCGGCAGTTTCGGCAGCGTGAGCAAATTCAAAACATTTCCGCCCGCGCTGCTCTTGTCGCCCAAAACGCCGTTGAACAGCAAATACACCGCCTTGCCGCCGCATTCGCCCAAAAGCGGGGTTTTGCCGCTCGCCCGCTTTGGAATCGGCTCGCCGGTTTCCGAAAAGAACACATGCGCGGCGAGGTCGGAAAACTTCACTTCCCCCGCAATTTCGCTGTATTCGTTAAACAGCGGCCTGCCCAAAGTGCAGTAGCGAAAACCCCCGCCAAGTCCCTCCGTCTTTTTCCCGTCAACTTCGTAACCGTTGATAACGGCGCGGATGCGCTTGGCGGCAACATTGGCGCAAATGTTTTCGTCCATCTCCACGCAAATAAACCGCCGCTTGCCGCCGTCCTCTTTATTCAGCGACAAAACAGCATGCGCTGTCGCGCCGCTTCCGGCGAAAGAATCCAGCACAATGTCGTCGTCGCGCGTTACAACCCCGATTATTTTCATCAGAACGCCTGTGTCCTTTGGATTTTCAAAAACATCTTCGCCCAGCAAGCCGCGAAGTTTTTGCATAGCCGCGCGGCGGTCTTGATAAAAAACGCTGGCAAGCACTTGCGTGCTGGTTTTGTGGAGATATCTTTTGTAATTGGGAACTTTGTTTTCGTCTTCGCCAAAAAACACCTCGTCGTCTTGAACGGCGGCAAGCATTTTTTCTTTTGTGGGATACATCCACCCGCGGGCGGGTTTTTTGACCGGCTTGCCGGTTCCGGGATGCATGATATCGTATTGCGGACCTCCGCCGCCGTGCCAAGAAATGTCCCCCGGGAAAAACACGCCGGTTTTGTCTACATGACTGTAATGGCGATGTTGAAAAGCGGGGTGTTTTTTCTCAAGCGAGGCATACCAATCCTGCAGCCCGCGGCTAATTTTATCGTAATCATCACCGCGTTCTTTTTTAAGCGCGTCAACTTTTTGATAGATTGACTGCAGCCCTTCCTTGCCGACGCGCCATTTTCCGACGACTTTTAGCGCGTCTTTGTCCCGCGCGTAGCAAAAAATGTAATCGTGAGCGACTGACACAAATCGGGCGTCATTTTTCTTAACGCCTTCCCACACAAGAGAGGCAACAAAGTTTTGTTCGCCAAAAACATCGTTCATCAGCAAACGCAGATGCGCGGCTTCATTGTCGTCAATGCTGACAAAAATAGCCCCGTCCGGGCGCAAAAAATCGCGGAGAAGGGAAAGACGCGGCAACATCATGCAAAGCCATTTGTCGTGGCGCGTCAGGTCGGAGGCGGCGTCGCCGACGGTTTTGCCCAGCCACTTACAGATAACGGGACTGTTCACGCGGTCGTTATACGCCCACCCTTCGTTGCCGGTGTTGTAGGGCGGGTCAATGTAGATGCACTTGACGCGCCCGCGGTAATAAGGCAAAAGCGCTTTGAGCGCCACAAGATTGTCGCCCTGCACCAGCAGATTCCCCTCGCCGGGTCCGCCCGCCGAAAGCGCATTGTCGCAATGCAGCAAATGATAAGGCGCCCGCAAATGCGCCCCCTCCACCGCCGCGCGCCCTTCCCAATCCAAAACCGGCATTTCCGCATTCTACCACCGCCGCCAAAAATTTTGGCAAAGGCGCATCCTCCCCCGTCATTCCCGCGAAGAATTAATGTCGGGGGTAAATTAAATGCCGCGGACTAGGTTGGCTTCTTGGAGGATTTTGGATGCTAGTTCTTCCACGGAGCGGCGGGTTACATCCAGGCAGGCGATTTTTGCGTTTTGGAAGATGGTTTCGGCGGCGCGGACTTCGGCGGCGCAGGTTTGGGGTTCGGCGTAGCGGCTGTCGGGGCGGCGCTGCTGGCGGATTGCCGAAAGGCGCGCGGGGTTTATTGTCAGCGCGTACAGTTTTTTCTTGTGCGGCAGCAGCGGCGCGGGCAATTCGTCCGACTGCAAATCCTCGGCGACCAGCGGATAGTTTGCGGCAAACACCCCGTAATGCAGCGCGAGATAAAGCGATGTCGGGGTCTTGCCGCTGCGCGAAACGCCGACGAGAATAATGTCGGCGCGCGAAAGATTTTTGACGGAAGCGCCGTCGTCGTGGTGCATCGTAAAGTTGAGCGCGTCTATGCGCCGTTGGTAATCGCGCCCGTGCGAGGAATGCAAACGCCCGGCGCGGTGGGCGGACTGCGTTTGCAGTTCTTCTTCCAGCGGGCGGGTGAATGCCTCCAAACAGTCCATCGTCAGCGCGCCGCTTTCGCGGACGATTTTTGCGAGGGAGTCGTTTGCGAAAGTGCAAAAAACAATCGGGCGGGCGCCGTCGGCTTTTGCCGCCGCGCGGATTTCTTCGGCGGCGGCGCGCGCTTTTTTTGCGTCGCTGGCGAAGGGCAGAGTGCGTTCGGCGAATTCCACCGCTTCCTCAAACTGCGCGAGGACGCTGCGCCCGATGGCTTCGGCGGTGATGCCGGTGCTGTCGGAAACGAAAAACACGGAACGGCGCATCGCGCGCGAATTGTAGCATCGGCGCGGAGTATAATGCGGGGGGATGGAGGTCTTGCGCAAGATAAAAGGGCGCGGCGCGGTGAACGCCCCCGCCGGGCGGTTTGAGAAAACGACAACCGCGCAGTTTGACGACGGCTGGGACGGGGACGATGACGACGCCGTCGCCTCTTCGCCGGAGACGGTAATACGCTTTGACCGCGCGAAAACCGTTCTCAGCCGCACCGACTCCCCGGACATTCCGCACAAGGTTTCGGCGAATCCCTATCGCGGTTGCGAACACGGTTGCGTGTATTGTTTTGCGCGCCCCTCGCACGCGTATTTGGGGCTTTCGCCGGGGTTGGATTTTGAGACGCGGATTTTCGCCAAACACGACGCGCCGGAATTGCTGCGGCGCGAACTCTCCCGCCGCGGGTATATTCCGCAGACGCTGGCTTTGGGAATCAACACCGACTCCTATCAACCCGCCGAACGCAAACTGCGCATTACGCGGGGAATGCTGGAAGTGCTCGCCGAATGCCGTCATCCGCTTTCGCTGATAACGAAGTCGGCGTTGATAGAGCGCGATTTGGACATACTCGCGGAAATGGCAAGCGCGCGGCTGGCGGAAGTGGCGGTCTCGCTGACATCGCTGGACGCCGCCCTCACGCGCAAACTGGAACCGCGCGCGGCGAGTCCGCAGCGGCGTTTGAAAATCATTCGCAATTTGTCGGACGCCGGCGTGCCGGTTACGGTGATGATGGCGCCGGTGATTCCTGCTGTGACCGACGGCGAAATTGAATCGCTGCTCGCTGCGGCGGCGGAGGCCGGGGCGGCGGGGGCGGGGTATGTCGTCCTGCGCCTGCCGCACGAGTTGAAGGAAGTTTTCGCCGGCTGGCTGCGCGAACATCTGCCGCTGCGGGCGGAGAAAGTGATGGCGCAGGTGCGGGCGCTGCACGGCGGCAAGGATTACAACCCGGAGTTTTTTGCGCGGCACCGGGGCAAGGGCGCGCTCGCCGACCTCATCGCGGCGCGTTTTGCCCGCGCGAAAAGGCGCTGCGGCTTGGAGCGGCGGCTGAAAAACCCGCTGCGCTGCGATTTGTTCCGCCCGCCGCCGCGCGTCGCCGGGCAGGGCGATTTGTTCGCCGCGCCGGGGGGGTTACAATTCGCCGCGGGGGCATAGCTCAGCGGCAGAGCACCCGGCTTGCATCCGGGAGGGCGCGGGTTCGATCCCCGCTGCTTCCACAAGAATTCCGCGTCATTCCGGCGAAAGCGGGAATCTATGCGGACTTTGCTTTTTCGCCGGGTTTCGGGGCGGGGACACTTCCGCGTTTTTCCCCGGCTCCGTATGGATTCCCGCTTTCGCGGGAATGACGGTTAGGGCAATTCTATGGGGGAGAAGTTTGCTTTGCCTTTTTGGGGGGAGACCGATTCCAGACGGACGGTGAGGGCGTCGCCGAGCGAGAGCGTTTTGCCGCTGCGCGATGTCAGCGACTGGGCGGCGGCTTCGTAACGCCAGTAGCCGGGCAGGCGGGAAAAGGGCACCATCCCCTCCAACTGAAAATCCGGGGCGCAAACAAACAAGCCGAATTCGGTTGCGCCGGCGACGAAGG
>JAHRAH010000054.1 GCA_020027345.1 Gammaproteobacteria bacterium
CGGCGTCGTCGTCGCCCGTTTATGCAGTTTGGTCAGCATAACAACCCCCTTTCACGCAAGTATGCCAGCCCCCGGGAAATCCCCGCCCCGTCCAGTATAGCACCACGCGAAACCCTACACCTTCGCGGGAATGACGGCCCCTGCCAGCGCGGCGGGATATGCCGGGTTGACTCAATCGTGACGGTGGTTTTTGTTTTGGTATAATTGGGGTTGGATTTTTTGGGGGATGTTGTCGCGGAAGAGCAGGTTGCATGAGGCGGGGTTGATCGCCGGGTGGCTTGCGCTGGGGTATGTTTTTCTTTCGCTTGCGGGGTATTCGCCGCAGGATCCGGCATGGTCTGTGAGCGTCGGCGATGGCGAACTTGCGGGCGTGCGCAATCACGGCGGTTATGCGGGGGCTTTTCTCGCCGATGTTTTGCTTTCGCTTTTCGGGCGCAGCGCGTGGCTGCTTGCGGGGATCGCTTTGCTTGCGTGGCATGTTTTGCTGCGGCGGCTTTTTCTTGGCGGCGACGGAATGCAAACTTTGTCCTGGCCCTGGATCGGCGCGGGCGTTGTGCTTTTTGTTTTGTCGGCGGCGGCGATAGAGCATTTGCGGTTTTACGGCGGGGCCGAAGAATTGCCGGCCGGCGCCGGGGGACTTGCCGGCGCGGTCGTCGGTTCGGGGATGATGAAGATATTCGGCTTTGCCGGAGCCGCGCTCATTCTTAAAGGAGTGTGGATGATCAGTTGCAGTTTGGCCGCGGGGCTTTCGTGGTTTGCGCTTTTTGAAGCGATAGGCAAAGCATTGGAAACCGCCGCCTGTTTTGCTTTTCGCTTTGTGCGCGATTTCGGCGAAAGCCGCCGCCGCAACCGCGCGGCGAAAGAAGCGCGCGGACGACGTCGCAGCGAAGTGGAAAGCGCGCTCGCCGTTCTCAAACGCCCCGCGCCGGAAGAACGAATTGAACCCGTTCTCGCGCAGTCGGAAAAAACTTCGGCGTCCGCTTCTTCGCCTTCCGTTGTTTCTTCGCGCCGCAATGCGAAAAAGCCGCCGCAAATGACGATGGCGGCCGTCGGCGAGCTCCCGCCGGTCGCTTTGCTGGATCCCTGCCCCGACGACGGCGAGGATGTCGGCGAGGAAACACTGCTGCACAATTCGCGCCTGATAGAAAAAAATCTTTTGGATTTCGGCGTCTCCGTGACAGTGGAAGGCGCGTACGCCGGCCCCGTCATCACCCGTTACGATGTGCGCCCGGCGACCGGCGTCAAGGGTTCGCAAATCACCGGACTGATGAAGGATCTTGCGCGGGCGATGTCGGTCGGCGGCATTCGCATTTTGGAAACAATAGACGGAAAAGATTGCATGGGTTTGGAAATGCCGAACGCGATACGCCGCACCGTGTATTTTTCCGAACTCGCATCGGAGTTTTCTTCGTCGCGCGCGGATTTGCCGCTTGCGCTGGGGAAGGACGCGGCGGGGCGGCCGGTCATCGCAGACCTCGCCGGAATGCCGCATTTGCTTGTCGCCGGCGCGACCGGTTCCGGAAAATCCGTTTGCGTAAACGCGATGTTGCTGAGTTTGCTTTATGCGGCGACGCCCGAAGAACTGCGGCTGATATTGATAGATCCGAAAATGCTGGAACTGTCCTCTTACGACGGCATTCCGCATTTAATGTCGCCGGTGGTGACGGATATGTCGGCGGCGCCGGCCGCATTAAATTGGGGCGTCGCCGAAATGGAAAGAAGATACGCGATGATGTCGCAAACCGGCGCGCGCGGTATTGCGTCCTACAACAAACTCGCGCGCGCCGGAAAAAAAGGCGGGGACGGCGAAACATTGGAAGTGTTGCCGTTTGTCGTCATCGTCATAGACGAACTCGCCGATTTGATGATGGTCGCGGGGAAGAAAGTGGAAATGGCGGTCAGCCGACTCGCGCAAAAAGCGCGCGCCGCGGGAATACATTTAATATTGGCGACGCAGCGCCCTTCGGTGGATGTCATCACCGGGCTGATAAAAGCGAACATACCGACGCGCGTCGCTTTTCAGGTGGCGTCGCGGGTGGATTCGCGCACGATACTGGACCAGGGCGGCGCGGAGACATTGCTTGGAAAAGGAGATATGCTTTATCTTCCGGCGGGTCGCGCGTTGCCGAAGCGGGTGCATGGCGCTTTTGTTTCCGACGACGAAGTTCGGCGCGTCGCCGGGCATGTCAAACAAGCGCCCGGCGCGGGGGAATATGCAGTGGATTTTTCGCAGCCGCAGGTTGTCGCGGGGGGGGACTTTCCCGGCGGACAAAACGGCGGCGGCGGCGGCGACGGCGAAGAAGCGGCGATGTATCAAAGCGCGGTGCAACTTGTTATGGAAACGCGGCGTCCTTCCATATCGTTGGTGCAGCGCAAATTCCGCATCGGCTACAACCGCGCCGCCCGCTTGATTGAGGAAATGGAAGCGGCGGGACTGGTCACCCCCCCCGACGAAAACGGCGCGCGAAAAATAATACCGCGAAAGGATTAATCCTGTTGTCATTCCCGCGAAAGCGGGAATCCATAACCCGCTTGCCACAACCACAGAATCATCCTCCCCCGCCAAACTCAGCGAAAAGAAAAGCCCGTATAGATTCCCGCTTTCGCCGGAATGACGGTTACTTTGGCGGCGGCGGGGGTTTTTCTTTTTCGGCGGCGATTTGCGCGAGCAATTCTTCCATTCGCGCGAGTCGTTCTTCCATTCGCGTCAGTTGTTCGGCGGATTCCAACGCGGCGTCCTTTTCTTCCTGCGTTTTTTTCGCCGCCAGATCTTCCTGCATAACGCTGATGACGACGCCTATCATCATATTGAGAAAGACGAAAGCGGCGAGAAATATAAAACTCAAAAAATAAATCCAACTCAGCGGGCGCGCGGCCATCGCCTCGTACATCACATCCGTCCAGTCCTCAAAAGTCGCGACGCGAAAAAGAGTGAGCATTGCCGCGCCTATGTCGCCCCACAAAAAGGGATTGACATCGCCGAAAAGCAAATTACCGGCGGCGCCGTAAATGTAAAATATAATAAACATCATCAGCGCGACATAGCCGATGCGCGGTATCGCCGCAAGCAGCGAGCCGATGAGCGAGCGCAACTGCGGGACAAAAAACACCAGCCGCATCACGCGGAAAAGCCGCAGCAGCCGCGCCAAAAGCGCGTATTCGCTTTCGCCCACCGGAATCAAACTCGCGGCGACGATGAGAAAATCAAAAATGTTCCAGCCGCCGCGAAAGAAAGCGCGCGCCCCGCCCGCCGCGACAAAGCGCACGCTTATCTCCGCGAGAAAGTAAAGCGTAACCGCCGAATCCAAAAACTCCAAAATGTCAATGTATACCTCCGGCACCGCGTAGGTTTTCACCCCCACGGAAAGCGAGGAGAGAATGATGACGGCGACGGTAAACCATTCAAAGAGCGGGTTGCCGCGCAGTTTGCGCAGCCGCCCGCGCCAGCGAATGGCCGCCGCCCTTCTGCTCGCGCGGCTCATCCGTAGACCCTCGCCGGCAGCCATGTCGCCGCCGCGGGCAGCCACCAAAGCAGCGCCAAAAGCGCCAGCTGCAAAAACACAAAAGGCGCCGCGCCGCGGTATATCGCCGAAGTCGGAACCGAAGCCGGGGCGACGCCGCGCAAATAAAAAAGCGCAAAGCCGAACGGCGGAGTGAGAAACGATGTTTGCAAATTCACCGCGATCATCACGCCCAGCCAGACCGGGTCGGCGCCGAGTTTAATAAGCGCCGGGGCGACGATGGGAACGACGACCAAAACGATTTCTATAAAATCCAAAAAGAATCCGAGAATAAACATTAAAAGCATAACGGCAATCATCGCGCCCAAAAGCCCGCCGGGCAAAGCTTCCAGCGCGGCGGTTACGACGGAATCGCCGCCGAAGCCGCGAAAAATCAGCGAAAAAATGCCCGCGCCGACGAATATGAAAAAAACCATGCAGGTGATTCGCGCCGCCTTGCGCGCGCATTCGGCGAGGGCGGCGCGCGACATTGTTTTGTTCGCCGCCGACAAAAACAAAGCGCCGCCGGCGCCGACCGCCGCCGCTTCCGTCGGAGTCGCAATGCCGCCGAGGATGGAGCCCAAAACCATAACAATCAGCGCGACCGGCGGCGCCAGAACTTTCAGCGTTTCCCAAACGCCGGGCGCGCTTTCGCCTTCGCCGAAAACCAGCGAGGGCGCGCGCTCCGGGCTGAATAGCGCGACCCAAAAAACATATCCGGCGTACAGCCCGACCAGCATCAGCCCCGGAATGAGCGCGCCCAAAAACAAATCGCCGACCGAAACCGGCACCGGCGAAAAGTTTCCCATTTCCAATTGCGCGAGTTGATTCGCGTTGCTTATCACATCGCCCAAAATAACCAATACAATGGACGGCGGAATTATCTGCCCCAATGTTCCCGACGCGCTGATGACGCCGCAGGCAAGGCGCGGGCAGTAACGGCGGCGCAGCATCACCGGCAGCGATATTAATCCCATCGTAACAACCGTCGCGCCGACTATGCCCGTGCTTGCCGCAAGTATCGCGCCGACCAAACAAACCGAAACGGCGAGACCGCCGCGCACGCGCCCGAAAAGCCGGCCCATTTCTTCCAGCAGGCGCTCCGATATTTTTCCCCGCTCCAAAACAACGCCCATAAAAACAAAAAGCGGCACCGCTATCAGCGTTTCGTTTGTCATCACGCCGTATATGCGCGAGGGTATCCCGCTGAGAAAGGAGGGGTCAAAAAAGCCCAGCGCATAACCGGCGGCGGCAAAAAGCAAAGCGCCCCCGGCGAGCGCAAACGCCACCGGAAAACCGCTCATCAACACCGCGATGACAAAAACAAACATCAAAAACGGCATAGCATTCACGGTTGTTTTCCTTCCTCTTTACCCCCCGCCGCGCAGCGGGGGGGGGTCGGAGAATTCCCCGACGACGAAGTCGGCGGGGAATTCTCCGGGGGGGTGGAATGCGCCCGCAAAACGACGGTTGGATTCCCGCTTTCGCGGGAATGACAAGTTGCGGCCGACGGCAACAGTCGCCCTCCACCCCCCCGGAGTTTTCCGCCCCCTTCTCCGTTGGGGGCAGAAAACTCCGACCCCCCCCCGCAAGCGGCGGGGGGTAAATTTATGTTGCCGTTGTTACCGTTGTCACCGTTACCGTCGCCGTCGCCGGACAAAACTAAAAGCGCTTTTGCCGCCATTGCCATTCCCTGCATAAGCAAAAAAGCGGGCATCAGCAAAATAAAACTCTTCAAAATAAAAACCGCCGGCAACCCCGTCCCTTCCGGCGAATGCTCCAACACCGTCCACGAATCGCGCACATAAGGAAAAGAAAAATACAAAATAACGCCGCAGGAGGGAACCAGCAAAAAAACAATTCCGGCGAGGTCGGCAATCGCCTTTGCGCGCGGGCGCATTCTTCCGTAAAAAACATCAATGCGCACATGCTCGTCGCAGCCCAGCGTGTAGGCGGCGCCGGCGGTAAAAAGCACCGCGTGCATATACACGACCAATTCCCCCAGCCAGACCCAGCCGGCGCGAAATACAAAAGCGAAAAATATAATCGCCAGAACCGCCGCCGTCATCGCCGGCAAAAACAGCGAGACAAACCGCCCGACTGCGGCGCAAAGGCGCGTCGGCGCGGCGGCCGCCCTTTGCAAAAACAGCCGCCGGGCGGCGCGCATTATCCCCCCGCGTCAGCCCCCGCCCGCAAAAAAGCGCGCGGGGGAAAAAGCCGCGTCAAAGATCGCGGGCGAGGGCGTAGCTCGTTTCGGAAAGATTCGTCCAGCCGGATACTTTTTCGCGAAACGCGGCGAAGGCGTCGTACACTTTCCGCGAAGCCGCGTCGCCCGCGGCGACATCCCCGACGACCTCTTCCGCCGTGCTTTTAAAAGCCCGCAAAACATCGTCCGGAAAGCGCTTCAACTGCACATTATGCTCGCCGGTAAGAGTCGCCAGCGCTTCGCCGTTGCGCGCCGTGAATTCCGAAAGCATATCCATATTCGCCGCTTGGCATGCAGCCGCGACAACCTGCTGCAAGTCCGCCGGCAAATCGTCGTAAGCGCTTTTGTTGACGAAAGATTCCAGCGCAGTCCCCGGTTCGTGCCAGCCCGGATAATAATAAAACTTGGCGATCTTGTAAAACCCGAAAGCCAAATCATTATAAGGGCCGACCCATTCCGTCGCGTCAATCGCCCCCGATTCCAGCGCCGTAAATATCTCCCCCCCCGGCAGCAGTTTCGGAGTCGCCCCCACTGCCGAAAGAACATCGCCGCCCAGTCCGGGCATCCGCATTATCAGCCCTTTCATGTCGTCCAGCGAATTCACTTCGCGGTTGAACCATCCCCCCATCTGCACCCCGGTGTTGCCCGCCAAAAAAGGTTTCAGGTTGTGTTCGGCGTAGAGTTCGTCCCAGAGTTTTTGCCCGCCGCCGTAGTAGATCCACGCGTTCATTTCCTGCGCGCTCAGCCCGAAGGGCACCGCCGCGAAGAACTGCGTCGCCGGCGATTTCCCCTTCCAGTAATACGCCGCGCCGTGGCCCATCTGCGCCGTCCCCTGCGCGACGGCGTCAAAAGTTTCCAGCGCCGGAACGATTTCCCCCCCGCCGAAAACCGAAACCTCCAAACGCCCGCCGGACATTTCGCTGATGTATTTCGCCAACTGATTCGCGCCCGTCCCCAGACCGGGAAAATTCTTCGGCCAGGTCGTCGCCATCCGCCATTCAATCTTTTTCCCCGCGTCCGTTTGCACCGCCGGCGCCTGTTTTTTTTCTTCCTCGCGCTTGCCGCACGAGGCCGCCGTCAAAGCCGCCGCGCCGACCAAGCCCCCGGCGATAAACTTCCTGCGTTCCATTTTCGCTTCTCCTTTTTTTTCCGAGTGTTCCGCCGCCGCAAACAACGCGCCGGCTGCTAAGAGTATAATACACCAAAATGCCCCCGGCAAAACACATTCCGCACATTCCGCGATGAAGCGTCTGCGCGCGTTCTGGCTCCTCTTCGCGCAGGCGGCGACGGTCGCCCTCGCCGTTTTCGCCGTCGCCGCCCTTGTGTGGCGTCCCCCCGCGCATTCTTACAGCGGCGTCCTTGCCGAAGTCCTCCCCTCCGTCGTCAGCATCCACGGCAAGACCGGCGGCGGTTCCGGCGAAGCCGCAAACCTCGGCGCCGGCGTCGTCATCAACGGCGACGGGCATATCATCACAAACTACCACCTCGTCGCAAACACCCGCCAGCTCAAAGTCCGCCTCAAAGACGACAGCCGCCACAACGCCGACATCGCCGGAGTAGACCCCGAAATTGACATCGCCGTTCTCAAAATCCAGCCGCCCGCAAATCTCAAAGCGCTCCCCGTCGCCGAAGAAGCAGCGCCCGGCGACATCGTTTTCGCCATCGGGCATCCCTACGGTTTGGACGGTTCCGCTTCTATGGGAATCGTCAGCGCCGTCGGGCGCGACCGCCTGCTGCTCACGGGCTACGACGGCGAAAAACTCATCCAGACAGACGCCGCCATCAACCCCGGCAACTCCGGCGGACCGCTCACAAACACCAAAGGCGAACTAGTCGGAATCAACACCGCCCTCTATTCCCGCCGCTCCGGCGCGAAGGCGCAGGGCATCGGCTTTGCCGTCCCCGCGCAACTCGCCCGCTATTCTTATTTGTCGCTCACCGCCGGCGAGCGCCCGGAAAAAGACGCCATCGGCGCGCTCGTCCGCCCCCTGCCCGCCCGCCTGCGCGAGCGAATCCGCAACGCCGCCGGAAACCGCGAAAGCGAAGGAGAAAAACCGTCGTCAACAGTCATCGTCGCGCGAATATGGCGCGGAACAATCGCCGAAGCGCGCGGATTAAAAATCGGCGACATCCTCGTCGGACTCAACGAAACCCAATTGGAATTCGCCCGCGACAACAACGCCCTCCCCCCCGAAACAAAAACCGTCCAAATCCTCCGCCACAACGAAAAACAAACCATAACCCTCTCCCCCTAATTGTCATTCCCGCGAACGCGGGAATCCAGAACAACCCCAACAAAAAAACAAAACCAAAAATGCCCCCCACCATAAAACAAATTAACCCCCCCCCCCATCTCCGATGGGGGGGGGCTGGGGGGGGGAAAACCCAAAAAAAAGAAAACCAAAAATGTCCCCCACCAGAAAACAAATTAACCCCCCCCCCATCACCGATGGGGGGGGCTGGGGGGGGGCAAACCCAAAAAAAAGAAAACCAAAAATGTCCCCCCCCAAAAAACAAATTAACCCCCCCCCCAGCACCGAGGGGGGGGGTTGGGGGGG
>JAHRAH010000066.1 GCA_020027345.1 Gammaproteobacteria bacterium
CTCGCATCATTCCCGCACTCTTACTAAAAAGCGGGAATCCAGCAAGCCAACAGCGTCATTCCCGCACTCCTCCCCCCCTTGTGTCATTCCCGCATCTATCCAAAATTATCCGCGTCATTCCCGCATCTATCTAAAAAAGCGGGAATCCAGCAAATTAAAAAAACAACATCATCCCCCCACTCCTTTAATTCGCTGGATTCCCGCCTCTGGAAAAAATGCGGGAATGACGCGAGGGAGGATTCCCGCCCCCCGAAAATGCGAGAATCCACTTAAAGCGTCATTCCCGCACTCCTCCAAAATTATCCGCGTCATTCCCGCACTCCTCCAAAAAGGCGGGAATCCAGCAAATTAAAAAAACAGCATCATCCCCCCACTCCTTTAATTCGCTGGATTCCCGCCTCTGGAAAAAATGCGGGAATGACGCGAGGGAGGATTCCCGCCTCCCGAAAATGCGCGGAAATGACAAGGGTGGCGGGAATGACAAGAACAGGAATGACGGTCAGGACAACAAGCGGCGGGCTTTGTTGGCAATATTTTTGGCGGTAAAACCAAAATGCTTGAATGCTTTTTCGCCGGGGGCGGATACGCCGTAGGTTGTCATTCCGCAAAAATCCGTTTTCGCTTTGCTTGCGGATTGCGCGAGGGAATGCCACGGCATCGGGTGCGCCGCCTCCACCGTCAGCAGCGGTTTTTTCGGGTGTATTGTTTTTTTCCGCCACGCGTCGCTTTGCGCGAGAAACAATTCCAAACAGGGGACGGAAACGACGGCGGCGGCGATGCCCTCCTTCGCCAGCAACTCCCGCGCAGCCAATGCAAGCGAAACTTCCGAACCGGATGCGGCGACGGTAACATCCGCCTTCGCCGAATCGCCGCCGATTAAATACCCCCCTTTCGCGCACAAGTCGGCGCTTTTTCCGCCGCCGCTTTGCGGGAGTTTTTGCCGGCTGAGCGCGAGCAGCGAGGGACCGTCCTTTCGCAGAATCGCCAACCGCCAGCAGGCGGCGGTTTCGGCGGCGTCGCAGGGTCGCCAAACGCGCAGGTTCGGGATCACACGCAACGCCGCCAGATGTTCAACCGGCTGATGCGTCGGGCCGTCCTCGCCCAGCCCGATGGAATCGTGCGTCATCACAAAAACGGCGCGGATTTTCATCAATGCGGCAAGGCGCAACGCCGGGCGGCAGTAATCGGAAAACACCAGAAAAGTCCCCCCGTAGGGAATGAACCCGCCGTGCAGTGCGATGCCGTTCATCGCCGCCGCCATCGCGTGTTCGCGCACGCCGTAATGAATGTAGCCGCCGCCGGGCGACGCGGCGGTAACCGTCTTTTGCCCGGCGCGGGTGTTGTTGGAACCGGTGAGGTCGGCGGAACCGCCGAGGAGTTCGGGCATTTTCGGCGCGAGCAACGAAAGCGCCTTGCCGCCCGCCTGCCGCGTCGCCATCGCCGGACGGCTTTTGCCGGTCTCGCGCTGCCACGCGCGCAAATCGGAGTCCCATCCCCGCGGGAGTTCGCCGTTTGCGCGGCGCAAAAACTCCGCCCGCTGCGGGTGCGCGCGCAAACGCCGCAGCCACAGTTTTCGCGACGGTTCCCCGCGCGCGCCGATTTTGCGCCATTCTTTTCGGATGTGCGCGGGGACGACGAAGGGCTTGTGCGCCCAGCCGAATGCGGCTTTTGCGGCGGCCGCTTCTTCCGCCCCCAGCGGGGCGCCGTGGGCGGCGGCGGTTCCCTGTTTGTTGGGCGCGCCGACACCGATGACGGTCTTGCACGCAATCAGCGCCGGGCGTTCGTCGGCGATTGCGTTTTCAATTTCCTTTGCGACGGCGTCCGGGTCGTGACCGTCGCAGCGGCGCGCGCGCCAGCCATACGATTCAAAACGGCGCAAAACATCGTCGCTCTGCGCCAGCGAAACGGCGCCGTCTATGGAAATGCCGTTGTCGTCAAACAGCGCCGTCAGTTTGGAAAGGCGCAAATGCCCCGCCAGCGCCGCCGCTTCGTGGCTCAGCCCCTCCATCAGGCAGCCGTCGCCGGCGACGACCCATGTTCGGTGGTCGCACAACTCCGCGCCAAACTGCGCCGACAATGTTTTTTCCGCCAGCGCCATTCCGACGGCGTTGGCAAAACCCTGCGCGAGGGGTCCCGTCGTCGTTTCCACCCCGCCGCCGGCGCCGTATTCCGGATGCCCGGCGGCGCGCGAACGCAGTTGGCGAAAGTTTTTCAGTTCCGCCATCGGGAAGTCGGCGTGCCCGGTCAGGTGCAGTATCGCGTAAAGCAGCATTGAACCGTGCCCCGCCGAAAGCACAAAGCGGTCGCGGTCGCTCCACTGCGGGTCGGCGGCGGAAAATTTAATGTAACGCGAAAAAAGCAGGGCGGCGGCGTCGGCCATTCCCATCGGCATTCCGGGGTGTCCGGAGTTGGCGCGCTCCACGGCGTCTATGGCGAGCGCGCGAATCGCGCCGGAAATGCCGCGGATTGCGCCGCCGGGCATTTTCATTTTTGCCGGAGTCGTTCTGCGAAGTGTGCTTACCGCCGCGCGCGCCGGCGGCAGAGAGCGACGGCGGCGGCGGCGAGGGTGATCTTGCTCAAATCGCCGAGGAGAAAGGGCAGCATCCCCTTGCCGAGGGCGTCGCCAAAGCCGATAAACTGCGCCAGCCAGAGAACGCCGAAGAAAAATATCATCGCGTCCGCCGCCAGCAAAGCCAGCCACGCGCGCCAAAAACCGCGGTCGGCGCCGCGCTGCGCAAGCCAGCCGGCAAAAGCCGCCGCCGCCAAAAAGCCGAACAAAAACCCGGCGGTCGGAC
The DNA here is from genome assembly GCA_020027345.1 of Gammaproteobacteria bacterium. Lineage (GTDB taxonomy): Bacteria > Pseudomonadota > Gammaproteobacteria > Tethybacterales > Persebacteraceae > JAHRAH01. The sequence goes on from JAHRAH010000066.1 coordinate 2,796, forward strand.
CCGCCAAATACGCAATCCCCCCGCCGCCCGCAAAGACCGGCAGTCCCGCCGCGCCCAGCGACAAATACGAAGCGACCGACGCCGAAGCCAGCCGCCAGCCGCAAAACATCCCCAGCGCGAGGACGACAAAAGTTTGCATCGTCATCGGCACCGGATAAAACGGCACCTTGACCTTCGCCGAGACCGTCAGCAACACCGCCCCGGCAACGATAATAACCGCCCCCCGCGCCGCCCGGTTCTGCGCCGTAGCAGGCCAAAAAACAGAAGCAATAGTGTCCGACAAATGCGTCATCCCGGCATTATAACAGTTTTTCAGTTAACAGCCGCCAGCCAGTAGAGGCGGCGCATACCGTTTTTCAGGGGGAGGATTTCGCGCACGGCGAAACGGCGGGCGGCTTCGGCTTCAAAGTTTGCGCGGGTGTAATCTTCAAAACGCTCCTTCCTCCCCGCCAGCAACCGCTGCGCCATTTCGTCCCCGCGGTCCACGAATTCCACGACGGCGTCGCATTTTCTTTCGCGCAGCCAGTCCAGCAGCATCGCCGCGGGGATGTTCGCGCCAAAGCGCAGATGATGCAAAAGCGCGAGCAGCAAAATCAAATCCGGCTTGCCGCGGGTTTCAAAAGCGCCGCGCTCGCGCCCGCGCCATCCCTGCCCGGGCGAAAGGTCGGCGAGGTTTATAACCAGCGGGAGAATATTGCGCGGTTTGTTTTTTTCCGAAAGATACAAACGCTCAACCGCGCCGGAATCGGAATCGGCGGCGATTACCGTCTTCGCGTGCGGCGCGCATATTTTTGCGAACTCGCCGGTGTTCGCGCCCAAATCCCAAACCATATCCGGCTTGCGCGCGATTGCGACGCGGTTGATGAAATCCTTTTTTGCGCGAAAGTCCTCCTCGGAATAGGAATGCTTGTAGTTTGTCCATTGCGTTTTTTGCTCCGGCATTCGCAGGGCGGAAACCGTCGCCGTCAAATTATGCAAAAGCCCGGCGCGCAGGGACGGCGATTGCTTCGCCGCCGCTGATGCGGGCGGCCGCCGCTTTTCCGCCGCGCGCGAAACTGTTGCGGGAAAAACAATATGCTGCAAAACCCCGCGCTTGAAAAGCGAAAAACCGCGAAAGAACTTCGCCGCTTCGTCCGCGGGGATGCCGTCCAAGCGCGCGCGCAAAAGCGGGCGAAAATCAATTTGCAAATGCGCGCCGATGAGCAGCGGACATAAAAACATCGCGGCAAATTGACGGTAACCGTGCCAATGCCCGCCGTCTTCGGGGGCGAAAGAAGGCGCGTCTATAAAAACCGGCGCCGCGCCGCGCCATTGAATATTGCAGGGCGTCGCGTCGCGGCTGCTCCAACCGTCCGCCGCCGCTTCGCGCTGCAGTTGCAACTGCAAAAGCGCGGCGTCTTGCAGCATTGCAAAAGTCCATTCGTAGGGGTAGGAAACAAAGGGCAGCGGCGAATGTTCCAAAACCGCGCTCCATCCTTCGGCGAGAATCACGCGCGCGGCTTCGTCGGCTTCGGCGGAAACTTCGGAAGTCGGTATTATTTTTCCCGCTTCCAAATTCCGCCGGAAAAAGGCCGCGTTTTGCAGGCGCAAAAAGTTTTCTGCCGCTTGCGAATTCAATCCGCGCAATATGCGATTGCCGGCGCGGTATACGCGGTTGGCCGGATCGCGAAAGGAACCGGGGTCGGCGACGACGACTGCGCCGCGCACGCCGGGTTAGGGTTCTTTGTTTTCGCCGGGGGTTTCGGCTTCGCCGGCGCCGGCGGTTTCGCCGCTGTTTTCGCCGGGGGTTGCGTTTGTTTTGCCGCGGGCGAAAAACTGTTTGATTTTGTCCGCCCACGCGCGCGCCGTGTAGCCGATGGCGCCGATTGCGCCCAAAACGGCGGTGATAATCGCCGCGCCCGCGCCCGGGTCAATATAGGCGTGCGCCTCCGCGGCGGCGAAAACCGCAAAGGCGGCGGCGATTAGTTTAAAGCGCGCAAAAGGCATCCCGCCGCGCATTGTAACATTCTTTTTCGCGCGCGGCGGAATCATTCGTAAAGGTGGTTTTCGTACCAGCCGAGAATTGCGTCCCGGCGCCCGTGCGCGGTCTCGTCGCGCACCAGATATTCCCATTCGCCGATTGCCGGGTCTTCGCCGCCGGCGAGGCAGCGAACGACGGCGCGGGCGATGATGCTGTTTGTCACAAACCCCCGCGCTTCGGCTTTGTCAAACGATTCGCGGCAGGCGCTGGCCGGATACGCCGCAGCAAGAACGCCGTAACGGTCGCGGATGGCGAATTGCTTTTCGGCCGCGTTGAGTTTTGCCATTTCCCCCAGCGGCAGCGAAAGTTGCACGCCGTGGTCGCCGAAAACAAAAACAATCGCGCCGGGGTCGTTTTCGCGGACAAAGCGGACGATTTCCCCCATCAGCGGCCGGGTTTGCGCGCTGAGCCCGGCGTATAGTTTGCGAAACCATTGGAAATCTTCGTCGCCGCCGTCGTAATTAATCCAAAGATGCCCCAGGGAGTGAATGCGAACGAAGGCCGCCGCCGGTTTTTTTGCCGCGGCGATGTCCGTCAAAACCGAATCCAGATATTGTTTTACTCCAAGCAAATCCAGCGGGCTGAAGCGTTTGTAACGCGGCAGTCCGAGCGCGTCCGTCAGCCGCGGAAAGCGGTATATCACCGTGCAAAAACCGAAAAAGCCGAATTCAAAAGCGGGCTCCAGCAGGGGGTGAAAGCACAGCGAATAGCGCGATTTCACCCGGTAGTTGTCCACATAAGGTCCTCCGACTCCGCCGAGAAAGCCGTCGTGATTGTACACATTGGCGGAGTAACCGTTGGCGCGAAAGATTTCCAAAAGCGGCGAAGGCGCCAAGCCCGGAAACAAATCGCGCCAGCGCCCTTCTTTGGCGAGTTTTTGGTAATGCGCCGGATCCAGCGCCAGCATTCTGTTGAGCGAAGAATCGGTTGAGGGCCCGTCGCTGAACGCGTTGCGAAAACGGCGAAAGCCCAGCGATTCCAATTCTTCCTGATGCGGAAGAGAATCCAAATGCAAATGCTTTTTCGCCAGCGAGGCCGGAATCATGGATTCAAAGGCGAAAAAATACACATTCGGTTTTTTAACAAACTTGACCGAGCGCACATTTTGCGCGGATGTCCCCCCCGGCGGGGCGGCGAAGATTTCGCCGACTTCCGCGCTTTGCGAAACCTGCGCCAGAAACAAAACGGAAGCGGCGGCGGCGGCAACCCCGCGCCACCAAGCCGCGGCGGCGAGCGAGGCGAAAAAGTTGCGCGCGACAACCCACGCCGCGGCCAGCATAAGCAGTTGCGCGGCGCCGGAAAAATCGTCAAAGTCCGCGATAAAAACCAAATACAAAGAATAACAATTGACGACGGCGAAAAAAGCGCAAAGCCCCTCAAAGCAAAGCGCGAAACGGCGAACGGCGCGCAGAAAAAACAAACCGTAAAAAGCCGCCCGCAACGCGAGCGCCGTAAAGACAAAAACAAAAGAAATCCCGGCGGCGTAACGCACGGCTGCGGCGCATTCCAAAACGGCGAGCGCGAGCAAAAGGCGCCGCCCCCAAGGCGGCCTGACAAACGCCGCAAAAGCCAAAGCCGCCGCCTGCGCCGCCAGCACCGCGCCGACGAGAGAAAACAAAACCGTTTTGTCCAGTGCGGAAAACCCGGCGGAACCGTCGTTGTATGTCGCCAAAAACCAGAAGCCGGAAAGCAAAAACAAAACGGCGGATTGTGCCGGCATCGTATTTCCCCGCGCGCGCCGCATTATTCGTAAAGGTAGTTTTCGTACCAGCCGAGCGCTTTGCCCGGGCTGCCGAGGGAGGGGACGGGGCCCTCCCACACGACATATTCCCATTCGCCGATTGCGGGGTCTTCGCCGCCGGCGAGGCAGCGGAGGACGGCGCGGGCGATGATGGCGTTGGTCACAAAACCGCGCGCTTCGGCTTCGTCAAAATATTCGCGGCAAACATCCGCCGGATGCGCCGCAGCAAGAACGCCGTAACGGTCGCGCACGGCGAATCGTTTTTCCGCCGCGCCGAGCTCGGACATTTCGCCCAGCGGCTGCGAAAGCCGCACGCCGTGGTCGCCGAAGAAAACGAGAATCGCATCGGGGTCGTTTGCGCGCGCAAAGCGGACGATTTCCGCCATCAACTCCGCGGTTTGCGCGCTGAGGCGAAAATACAATTCGCGGAACGCGGCGAATTCTTCCACCCCGCCGGAATAGCCCGCCGGGACATGGTCGGGGGAATGCACGCGCGCGAAAAACAAAGCCGGCTTTTCTTTGGCGGCGGCGGCGGCGATGTTTTCCAAAACGGAATCCAAATACCGCCCGGCGTCGGCGAGTGCAAAAACCGGCAGCCCGAAAGCGCCCGTCAGCCGCGCGTTTTGTATCCACCGGCAGTATCCGAAAAGGCCGAAATCGCGCGCGCCGCCCGCCAGCGGCTGCGCGCAAAGGGCGTAGGGCGTCGTTATTTGGTAGCCGTCCAAATGCGGGCTTTCTTCTTCGCCGAGATAGCCGTCGTGATTGTAAAGATGAACGGAATAACCGTTTGCGCGAAAGATTTGCAGCAGCGGCGAAGGCGCCAGCCCCGAAAACATTCCGCGCCAGCCGCCTTCTTCGGCGAGTTTTTGGAAATGCGCGGGGTCCAGCGCGAGCAGGCGGTTCAGCGAGGAGGCGGTGTCGGCGCTGTCGCTGAACGCGTTGCGAAAACGGCGAAAGCCCAGCGATTCCAATTCTTCCTGATGCGGAAGAGAATCCAAATGCAAATGCATTTTCGCAAGCGAAGCCGGCAGCAGCGATTCAAAAGCGAAAAAATACACATTCGGCTTTTTAACAAAGCGGACGGTTCGCACATTTTCCGCGCGCGCCGACGATGCGGAAGCGGCGCCGCCGCCGGCGACGGTTTGCGCCGCCTGCGCCAGAAACAAAACCCCCGAAAAAGCGACGGCCATTTTGCGCCACCGCCCGGCGCCGGATAGCGAAGCGAAAAAGTTCCGCATAACAGCCCATCCCGCCGCAAGCAAAATCAATTGCGCGGGGCCCGGCAGAGTGTCAAAGCCGACGACAAAAGAAAGATGCAGAGTGTAAAAATTAACAACGGCAAAAAGCGCGCAAAGCCCTTCCAAACAAAAAGCAAAACGGCGCACCGCGGAAAACAAAAACAAACTCCAAAACCCCGCGCGCATTGCAAAGGCGGTCGCGGCAAAAACGGGCGAAACCCCCGCGGCGTAACGGACGGCGGCGAAGCATTCCGCGGCGGCGGCGGCAAAAAGAAGATACCGCCCGGGCGGCTTGAAGCGCGCGGCAAAAATCAAAAACGCCGCCTGCGCCGCCAAAACCGCGCCGACAAACGGAAACAACACCGCCGCATCCAGCGCCGAAATCGCGGCGGGGTCGTTGTTGTATGTCGCCAAAAACCAGAAGCCGGAGAGCAGCAGCAGGACGGCGGAGGAAACAAACATTGCCGGCGCAAAACTCAATTCTACCACCGCAGCCGGCGGCGGCGCGAAACACAACCCCGCAACCGTTATAATGCGGGAAAGGAGGAAAAATGTAATGTCCGCCGCCACACTGTCCAAACCGTCCGCGAAGAAACGCGGGGAATTTGCCGCCGACGACGCGCGCGCCGATGAGAAAGCGCGGGCGCCGCTGCCCGGCTCGCGCAAGGTGTATGTGGAATCCGGGCGCGCGCGGGTGCCGATGCGGGAGATTACGCTCTCGCCGACTGTCGCCGCCGACGGCGCGACGCGCGAGAATCCGCCGTTTCGCGTTTATGACACTTCCGGGCCGTACAGCGATCCGGCGGCGGAGATTGACATTCGCAAGGGACTGCCGCGGCTGCGCGCGGAATGGATTGCGGCGCGCGGCGACACCGTGCAACTGCCGCGCCCGAATTCGGAATACTCGCGCAAACAGGCGCGGGGGGACTCTCGCGCGCGCTTTCCTTCGCCGCCGCCGCCGCGCCGCGCGAAAAACGGCGCCTGCGTCACGCAAATGCACTACGCCCGGCGCGGAATCATCACGCCGGAAATGGAGTTTGTCGCCCTGCGCGAAAACCAAAACCGCATCGCCCAAAACGAAAACGAACCCGCAAACGGCGGCGGCGGCGGCAACGGTTCCGGCAACGGCAAAAACGACAACCGTCGCGGGCAATCTTTCGGCGCGGGGTTGCCGCCGCTCATCACGCCCGAATTCGTGCGCGACGAAATCGCGCGCGGGCGGGCGATACTGCCGGCGAACATTAACCATCCCGAATCCGAACCGATGGCCATCGGGCGCAACTTCCTCGTAAAAATAAACGCCAACATCGGCAATTCCGCCGTCTCCTCCGGCATCGGCGAGGAGATGGAAAAAATGACATGGGCGACAAGATGGGGCGCCGACACCGTTATGGATCTTTCCACCGGCAAGGACATTCACGAAACGCGCGAATGGATTTTGCGCGGCGCGCCCGTGCCGGTCGGCACCGTCCCCATTTATCAGGCGCTGGAAAAAACCGGCGGGCGCGCGGAAGATTTGACATGGGAAATATACCGCGACACGCTGATAGAACAGGCGGAGCAAGGCGTGGATTACTTTACCATTCACGCCGGAGTGCGCCTGCCGTATATTCCGCTGACGGCGAAACGGCTGACGGGGATTGTCTCGCGCGGCGGTTCGGTGATGGCGAAGTGGTGCCTCGCGCATCACCGCGAAAGTTTTCTTTACGAACGCTTCGGCGAAATATGCGAGATTATGCGCGCTTACGATGTCGCGTTTTCGCTCGGCGACGGACTGCGCCCGGGGGCGATTGCCGACGCCAACGACGAAGCGCAATTCGCCGAACTGCGCACGCTCGGCGAACTCACAAAAATCGCGTGGGAAAACGATGTGCAAGTGATGATTGAAGGCCCCGGGCACATTCCGATGCATTTAATTCGCGAGAACATGCGGCGCGAATTGCGCGAATGTTTTGAGGCGCCGTTTTACACTCTCGGCCCGCTGGTCACGGACATTGCGCCGGGGTACGACCACATAACTTCCGCCATCGGCGCGGCGCAAATCGGCTGGTACGGGACGGCGATGCTTTGTTATGTTACGCCGAAGGAGCATTTGGGACTGCCGAACAAGGACGATGTGAAAACGGGAATCATCGCCTACAAAATAGCCGCGCACGCCGCCGATTTGGCGAAGGGGCATCCCGCCGCGCAAGCGCGCGACGACGCTCTCTCGCTTGCGCGTTTTGAATTCCGCTGGCTGGATCAATTCAATCTGAGTTTGGACCCGGAAACGGCGCGCGCCTATCACGACGAAACGCTGCCGCAGGAAGCGGCCAAGACGGCGCATTTTTGTTCCATGTGCGGGCCGAAATTCTGCTCAATGAAAATCACGCAGGAAATACGCGAATACGCCGCGCGCATGGGGATGTCCCCCGCCGAAGCCGCCGCGCGGGGGATGGAAGAAAAAGCATTGGAATTCCAATCCCGCGGCGGCGAGTTGTATCCCTGAAACTGCATCCGCGTCATTCCCGTTCTCGTTACACCTCTCCAGAGAGTTAAGTAACATTTCGTGGAGCTTTTTTCGGGCATTTGGAGAGGAGCAGATGGGCGATGAGGGATTGCTGGTGGCGGACGGGAAGTCCGGGATGGTTTTGC
>JAHRAH010000007.1 GCA_020027345.1 Gammaproteobacteria bacterium
AGCGCCGGCGTCGTCGTAGCCCCTTTATGCAGTTTGGTCAGCATGCAAACCCCCTTTCGCGCAAGTACGCCAGCCCCCGGGAAACCCCCGCCCCGTCCAGTATATCACCAGACGAACACATACACGAAAGCGGGAATCCAGCCCCGGCTGAAAAGGCAAAACCCGGCTGGATTCCCGCTTTCGCGGGAATGACAAGTAAGGGGAATGACAAGTAAGGGGGACGACAAGTATAAGGGGAATGACAGGTTGCGGGAGTAGAATGCACGGGGAGGGAGGCATTTCGGGATGAAAGTTTTTTACAACAAGGACGCCGACAGGGCGCGGCTGGACGGGAAGACGGTCGCCGTTATCGGTTACGGTTCGCAGGGGCATGCGCATGCGAACAACCTCAGCGACGGCAAAATCAAAGTCGTCGTCGGCGCGCGCAGGGGCGGCGAATCGTGGAAGAAAGCAAAAGCCGCCGGGCTGAGCGTCGCCGCGCCGGCGGCGGCGGCAAAGCGGGCCGACATCATTATGATGCTCCTCCCCGACGAGGCGCAGGCGGAAGTGTACGCGCGCGACATCGCCCCCGCGGCGAAGAAGGGCGCGGCGCTGGGTTTCGCGCACGGCTTTAACATTCATTTCAGCCAAATCCAGCCGCGCGCGGATATGGATGTGATTTTGGCCGCGCCGAAGGGTCCCGGGCATTTGGTGCGTTCCACATTCGTCGCCGGCGGCGGCGTGCCGTGTTTGATAGCGGCGCATCAGGACACAAGCGGCGCGGCGCGGGAGATTGCCCTCGCTTATGCGGCGGCCATCGGCGGCGGGCGCGCGGGGATTATTGAGACGACCTTTCGCGAGGAGGCGGAGACGGATTTGTTTGGCGAGCAGGCGGTGCTTTGCGGCGGGCTGACGGCGCTGGCCGAAGCGGGCTTTGAGACGCTGGTGGAAGCCGGTTACGCCCCGGAGATGGCGTATTTTGAGTGCCTGCACGAGCTCAAACTCATCGTGGACTTGCTCTACGAGGGCGGCATCGCCAATATGCGCTATTCGGTTTCCAACACTGCGGAATACGGCGACATCAGCCGCGGGCGGCGCATCATCGGCGAGGGCGCGCGCGCGGAGATGAAGAAGATACTCGCCGAAATCCAAAGCGGCGAATTCGCGCGCGAGTTCATTTTGGAATGCCGCGCAAACTCGCCGACGGTGCAGGCGATGCGCAAGCAGGCGGCGGAAAAACCCGTGGAGAAAGTCGGCGCGCGCCTGCGGGGGATGATGCCCTGGATCGGCAAAAACCGCCTCGTCGACCGCGGCAAAAACTAAACCGCCGAGCCGCAGCGATGCGCGTCGCCCCCGAAGGCAGGGACATCGTCACAGTCATTGCGCTGGCGATGCTGGTGTTTTGGATTTTCGGGCTGGGGATTCTGGCGTGGGCGAGTTTGCTTGCGCTGCTTTTTGCGCTGCAGTTTTTTCGCGACCCGCGGCGGGAGTGTTTCGCGCAGGAGGGCGAGGCGCTCTCCGCCGCCGACGGGCGCGTGGTGTTTGTCGGCGTCGCCCCCTCGCCCGCTGCGGGCGGCGGCGACGCGCTGAAAATCGGGGTGTTTATGAGTCCCTTTAATGTTCACGCAAACCGCGCGCCGGTGGGGGGGACTGTCGCCGAATCGCGCCGCATCGCCGGTAAGTTTTTTAATGCATCGCTGGACAAGGCGTCGGCGGAAAACGAGCGGCATTTGATTGTCATAGAAAATCCGAAGGGGACGGTGGCGTGTATGCAGGTGGCGGGTTTTCTGGCGCGGCGGGTGTTGTGCTCGGCGAAGGTGGGGGACGCCCTGACGGCGGGGCAGCGTTACGGGTTCATCCGTTTCGGCTCGCGCGCCGATGTGTATCTGCCGCAGGACTGGCTGCCGTTAGTTGCGGCGGGCGACCGGGTAAAAGCGGGGCTAACACGCCTAGCCCGCGCGCCGGGGCTTTGACTGATTCCCCCCCCCCAACCCCCCCCATCAAAGATGGGGGGGGGGTGATTCTTTTTTCCTTCCCATCGGAGATGGGAGGGGCGGGGAGGGGACTCTTTTTTAACCCCCCCCCCATCTTTGATGGGGGGGGTTGGGGGGGGGCAAACTCCGGGAAAATGGAGAACATTCGTCCCCGGGGAATTCTCCCCCCCAACCCCCCCCATCGGAGATGGGGGGGGGGAAGAAAAGTCCCCCCCCCGCCCCCATCAAAGATGGGGGGGGGGGATTCTTTTTTCCTTTTCCTATCAAAGATGGGAGGGGAGAAACAGAGGACGCAGCGATGAAAATACCTTCGTTTGGGCGGAGGGCGGGGGAGCGCAACATCCCCCGTCACGCGGTGTATTTGCTGCCGAACGCCTTCACTACGGCGGCGCTTTTTGCGGGGTTTTACGGCATCACCCGCGCCGTCGCCGGCGACTGGCAGGGCGCGGCGTGGGGGGTTTTGATAGCGGCGCTGCTGGACGGCTGCGACGGGCGCGTCGCCCGCTGGACGGGGACGGCGAGCGATTTCGGGGCGGAATACGATTCGCTTTCGGACATCATCGCCTTCGGCGCGGCGCCGGCGATTTTGGCGTATCAGTGGTCGCTCGCGCAACTGGGGAATGTCGGCGCGGGCGCGGCTTTTTGTTATTGCGCGGCGACGGCTTTGCGGCTGGCGCGGTTTAACATTCAGTCGGGGCAGACCGACCGGCGCTTTTTTGTCGGCTTTCCTTGTCCGGCGGCGGCGGCGGTGTTGGTCACGGCGATTGCGGCGGCGGATTTGGCGGGAGTGGATGGCGGCGACGCCGGCGCCGGCGGGGCGACAACGGCGGCGGCGCTGTTGCTGGCGCTGACGATGGTGAGCGGCGTGCGCTATTACAGTTTCAAGGATTTGGACCCGCGGCGGCGGATTTCGTGGCGGCTGACGGCGGCGATAGCGCTCGTGCTGATGGCGCTCTACGCGGCGGCGGACAACCTGATGCACTTGCTGTGTTTGGGGATGACGGTGTATTTGCTCTCCGGTTACGGTTACGCCGGCTGGGCGGTCTTCACGCGAAGGCGGCGGCTGGCTGCGGCAAGAGCGAGACGCAAACGGTGACTATGTCAACCGTGACGACAACGGGGACGACGGGGACGGGGACTGTTGCGGGGACTGCTGCGGTCGTGCGCGAATACGCGCGGCTGGCGCGGGTTTACGATGCGAAGTGGCGGTTTTACATCGCCGAATCCACGCGCAAAACCGAGGCGCTTCTGGCTTTGCAACCCGGCGAAACCGTGCTGGACATCGGCTGCGGGACGGGCGCGCTCTTGCGGCAACTGGCGCAATCGCATCCGCCGCAGTTGCTTTCGGGGGTGGACCCGGTGCCGGAAATGCTGGCGCTGGCGCGCGGCAAACTCGCGGCGGAGGTGGATTTGCGCGAGGGATGGGCGGAAAGTTTGCCCTATCCGGATGCGAGTTTTGACGCCGTCGCTTCGTGCAATGTTTTGCACTACCTCGCCTCGCCGGAAAAGGCGCTGCGCGAAATGCTGCGGGTGTTGCGCCCCGGCGGACGGCTGGCGCTCACGGACTGGTGCGATGATTTTCTGGCGTGCCGTCTTTGCGCCCTGTGGCTGCGCATCTCCGGGCGCGCGCGCGTGCGAATCTACGACAGCGGCGAATGCGCGGCAATGCTGCAAAACGCCGGCTGCGAAGTCGGCGCCGTCAGCGCATACAAAATCAACTGGCTCTGGGGACTGATGAGCGTCGCCGCCGCCGCCCCGGCGTCGGAAAAAGAAAGCGGCGAAAAAACCGCGGGCGGGCGGTTTGAAAATTTAATTTGCAAATCCGGCAAAAATGACGGATAATGTCGCGATGGCAAATTCGGCGCAATCGGAAAAACGCGCGCGGCAGGCGGAAAAACGCCGCACGCGCGGGCAAATGCTGCGGACGCGATTCCGCACGCAAGTCAAGCGCGCGCGCGCCGCCCTCGCAAACGGCGATGCCGCAGCGGCAAAAACCGCCTTCGCGGCAATGCAGGAATCGGCGGACAAAACCGCAAGCAAAGGAATCATCCACCGCAACGCCGCCGCCCGAATAAAATCCCGCCTGAGCCGCCAACTCAAAACAATGAAACCGTCGGAAACGAAAACGCCGCCGACGGTTGCGAAAGAATCCCCGAAAGAAAACCCCGGCGAATAACCACCAGGCCTCGTTCCCACGCTCCAGCGTAGGAACGAGGCCGGAGTTAACAACCAGCGATTATTCCCCCAGCGGAATATCCGCGGCGGCGAACTTTTTTGCGGCTTCTTTTTTTGCCGCTTGGATTTTCTTTTCGTCGTCGCCGCTGAAAACTATCGCGCAATCGTTCACCGCGCGCGGATAACTGCCGATGCGCACTTGCGGGTGGGCTTTTTGCACTTGCGCCAGTATCTCCGCGTAGGCGCTTTCGGGCGCGCGCGCGCAAAAACTTTCGCTGCGCAAAGCCGCCGCGCGCGGCATTCGCAAGACCGCCGCCGCCGCCATCAGCGCGAAAATCTCCGGCACCCCGGCGCAAACAAAAACATTGCCGATGCGGTATCCCGGCGCGCCCGCAAAATCGCATTCCACCATTTCCGCCCCCTGCGGCGCGCGCGCCATTCTGCGCCGGGCCGCGCTCAGTTCCAAACCGCGCGCGGCGACATTCGCCGAAAGCCGCGCGAGCATTTCCGCGTTTTCCTCCGCACGCGCGCCGAAAGCGGCGGCGACGCCGTCGGTCGTGATGTCGTCGTGCGTCGGGCCAATCCCCCCGCTGGTAACGACAAAATCGTTTTCGCCGCGCAGCGCGTTGACCGCGTCGGCTATCGCTTTTTCGCAGTCGCCGACGACCCGCACTTCGCGCAGCCGCAGCCCGCGCGCGGCAAGCATTTCGGCGAGCGGCTGCAGGTTTTTCTCGCGCGTGCGGCCCGAAAGGATTTCGTCGCCGATGATGAGAAAGCCGACCGCGCAAGCGCCCATCGCCGCGATTATACCCGCGCCCGCGCGCAACACGGTGATATAATGCGCGCCAGTCCTCGATAGCTCAGTTGGTAGAGCAAGCGGCTGTTAACCGCTGGGTCGCAGGTTCGAGTCCTGCTCGGGGAGCCGCATCCCTGCGCGGGAAAACACCCCGTCATTCCGGCGCAAGCCGGAATCCATAACCCGCCCAATGAAACCGCAAATCCCAAACTCCCCGACAACCTCAAAGATGGCATAGATTCCAGCTTTCGCCGAAATGACGGCATAGTTAAATCGCGTCATTCCCGCATTTTGTCCGGAAGCGGGAATCTAGCGAATCAAATGCGTCATTCCCGCATTCTCGCCCAAAAATGTGGCATAATCCCCCAATGGACCAATTCGCCCTTCTGCGGGCGCTAATTGGCAAAGGGTATTTTCCCGCAGAACTTCCCCCGCCCTTTGTCACCGACAGTTACGCTTCCCAGTGCGTTAGTTTGCTGGAAGCGTGGGGCGATGGCGTGGCAAAATACCCCTCGCAACCGGAGCATTACAGCAAAGCGCGCCACGGACACCGGCGCCGGCATCTGCGGATTCCGAATCCCGTCAGCCATCTGGCTGTTGCCAACCTTATCGCGCAAAATTGGAGGGTTATAAAGTCGCACTTTGGCGAACCGGTATTTGCTTTGACAAACCCCGAGATTTGCCTTGCCGACAAACCAAACGAGCGCGCGGTGAGACTCCCCCCGATTGATGAACATCCGAAAAAACGCGTTCTCGCCGCGGCTCCTTACCGCTACATCCTGAAAACGGATATTACCGAATTTTATCCGTCCATCTACACTCACACGATCCCCTGGGCATTGGACGGAAAAGACCAGGCAAAACAGCGCCGTATAAAAAAAGGGACTGCTTGGAGCGACGACCTGGACAAGGCATTGCGTAATTGCAATAACGGGCAAACTGTGGGGATACCCATTGGCCCTGACACCTCTTACATTGTTGCTGAAATTTTAATGTCGGCCATTGACCGAACAGTTAAATCCGCATTGCGGGGCCGTGTAAAAAGCGGTGTGCGCCACATTGACGATTTTTTTCTCTGTTTTGATTCATATTTGGATGCAGAAGCCGGGCTTGCCACAATCGGGAAAGCGGTGGCTCACTTTGACTTGAAGATTAATGTTGGGAAAACCCGCATAGAAGAAAACATCCAACACATTGAACCGGCGTGGCCTCATACAATTGCGACGCTTGCCGCCGCGCCGAAGACCACGAAAAAAGAGCCGGACAATTTGATGCATTATTTTTCCGTGGCTTTTTCGCTGGCAGAAAAGCACGGCGACGAAAGCATAATGAACCACGCAATTTGGAAGTATAAACTTCCGGATGCGTCCGGCTGTTGGGATTTGTATCGCGGATTTCTCATCCGCTCCGCCCTTGCTTACCCCGAAACTGTGCACGCCGTTGCGCTGCAATTGGTTAACTATGCCCTGAGGGGCGAACGGAATGGACAAAAGAACAAGGATATATTATCCGAAATGGTCTCCTCGCTTATTATCAGACACGCGCTGCTTGACCATCACAGTGAAGTGACTTGGGCGCTTTGGCTGGCAAAAACACTAAACTTAACAGTCCCGGCGGCAGCCGCTAAACTCCTCAGCGAAATGAAAAGCGGCGTTTGCGCCCTGCTTGCCTTGGACTGCCGGGAAAATGGGATTATAAAAGGAGAATTGGACACATCCTTTTGGTTGCGCCAAATATCAGAAGGCGGACTTAAGGGCGAAAATTGGCTTTTAATATACGAGGCCGGTCGCCGGGAATGGCTGTCGGGTGAAAGCGTTAATCTTGTTCGGGACGATCCCTTTTTCGGAAAATTGAAGGACGCGTCGGTTGGTTTTTACGATGAAAATCCCCAGCCGGACGCCGACGAATTGGACCCCCTTGCCTCTGTTTCGGGTTACTGAGCCGCCGCCGTCCCTGTCGCTCTGCGCGAAAAAACAACAGAGGCGAAAAAATTGGCGGGAAAACGGAAAATTGCGGTTTTTCTTGTATAATTGTCCTGCCGTTGCAATTTTGGGCGGCGGGAAGGAGAATCGCAATCAGCAAACAAATTGTCCTGTTTTTCGCCCTTGTCCTGCTCGGGGCAATCCCGGGCGTCGCTGCGGCGGGGCCGCTGAGCGAAAGCATTATCGTTTGCCGCAACGAAGAGGCGTGGGATTCTTTGTTTGAGGCGAAGCGGGTTAGCAAATCCGCTGTGAACAAGAAAGAAAAGCAATTGGTCCTCCTTGGCGTGTGCCTGTATGTCGGCAAGTGGCAGGAATGCACTATTGTTGAGCGCAGTTTTTTCGGCTCGTTGGACAAGGTGTATATCAACGACAATGGTCCTTTTTATACGCCGAGCGCGCATGGGCGTGATAGCGGCTGCACCACTCCGGAGTTGAATCATAATGATATTGAACTGCCTGCGGAATCGGATATTGTTTCGGATTTGTATGCGGCGGCAGTGAAGGGACAAGCAAAAGTGATAGTCGCTCTTGTTGAAGAAGGGGTGGATATCAATCAACCGGACATTGGAAGCGATACTGTGTTGCATCGGGTGGCAAAGAAGGGACACGCAAGGGCGATAGTCATTCTTGCCGAAGCCGGTGCGGATGTTAATCGGGCAAACAAAGATGGCATTACTCCGTTGCATTTGGCGGCAGGGCAAGGATACGCACATGCGATAGTCGCTCTTGCCGAAGCCGGTGCGGATGTTAATTGGGTGGGCAAAGATGGCAATACTCCGTTGGATTGGGCGGCAAAGAATGGACACGCAAAGGCGATAGTTGCTCTTGTTAAAGCCGGTGCGGAGGTTAATCTGGCAGGTCACAATGGCGCTACTCCGTTGCATTTGGCGGCAGTGGCGGGACATGCAAAAGTGATAATCACTCTTGCCGAAGTTGGCGCGAATATTAATAAGGCGGATGACAATGGCGCTATTCCGTTGCATTATGCGGCACATGAAGGACACGCAAAAGCGATAATTGCTCTTGCCGAAGTTGGCGCGGATGTTAATAGGGCAGGTGAAAATGGCACTACTCCGTTGCATGAGGCGGCAGCGAAGGGACACGCACCAGCGATAATTGCTCTTGCTGAAGCCGGAGCGGATGTTAATCGGGCGAGCGAAAATGGCATTACTCCGTTGCATTTGGCGGCATGGAAGGGACACGCACAGGCGATAGTTGCTCTTGCCGAAGTCGGTGCGGATGTCAATCGGGGAAATAAAGAGGACATTACTCCGTTGCATTCTGCGGCAGTTGGAGGACACGCACAGGCGATAGTTGCTCTTGTTGAGACCGGTGCGGATGTCAATCGGACAGACAAATATATCCTTACTCCGTTGCATAGAGCAGCAACGGAAGGACATGCAAAGGCGGCAATTGCTCTTGTTAAGGCAGGGGCGGATATTAGTTTGAAATCCGTAGAAGGCGATACTGCCGCAGATGTTGCTGAACGGGTACAAGGCAAGGACGCCGAGGTGACGAAGTTTTTACGCAATGCGGAAGCGCGTCAAAAGTCACAGTCGGAGCAAGGGGAAAACGAGTTATTACGCCAAAAAGACGGCGAGTAAACCCGAAAGGAGAAAAGAGAGAAATGGGAAATGAAAAATATCCGCTGCATAAAGCGGCGGAAGATGACAATGTTGCCGAAGTGCAACGCCTCGTCAATGCTGGTGCGGATGTTAATTTGACAGCCGTAAACGGCAGCGCTCCATTGCATGTGGCGGCATTCTACGGACAAGCAAAGACGATAACCGCCCTTGCCGAAGCCGGTGCGAATGTCCATTTGGTGGACAAAAATGACTACACTCCATTGGATGTTGCGACCATCAATGGGCACACAGAAGCGATAGCTGCTCTCGCCAAAGCCGGCACGAATGCCAATCGGGCGGATAAACACGGCTGGACTTCTTTGCATGTGGGAGCATTGCATAAACGCGCGGAAGCGATAAATGCTCTTGTCAAAGCCGGGGCGAATGTCAATCAGACAAACAACCACGGCAATACTCCGTTACATGTTGCAGTGGCAACAGGACACCTCAAAACAATAATCGCACTTGTCAATGTCGGTGTGGATGTCAATATCCGCACTAAAAACGACGAGACGGCGGCGGATATTGCCGAACACTTATATGGCAAGGAGTCCGAGGTGACGAAGTTCTTGCGAGAGCAGGAAAAGCGTTAACTCGCAGGGCGGTGGTGTTCGGGGCGGGGATGATGGTTAGGTTGTCGTCATTGAAGTAACGGAGTTTGCCGTCGTTGCAGCAATTGCACCAGCAATATTTGCGCACTCCCCGTCATTCCAGCGAAAGCTGGAATCCATAACCCGCTCAATGAAACCGCAAAACCCGAAACCCCCGTCAAATTCGGCGAAAACCCCAACGCCCGAATGGATTCCAGCTTTCGCTGGAATGACGAAGAACAAGCCCTGACGGGGCGTAGCACATGCGGGGATGACGACAAGGGTGGAGGCGTTGGAGTAATGGAGTTTGCCGTCGTTGTAGCAATCGTGCCGATAGTAGCCGCAAAGAGGTTAAAGCAAATCGCCGCCCAGAATCCGTTGGGCGTGAGGTAGTAGGCACCAATCGGGGGAAGTGCCGAGTTGGGAAGTCCCGGCCTGGTAGCTAGCACGGTCAAGAGCGGCGTTATCATCCAGCGCAGAAAACGCCCGGTGAACCTGCGCACGCAGGTGCCAAGCCCCAAAGGGGCGGCCGGCCAAAAACAACGGCGGCGCAAGTTTCCGGCTTTTCCTTTCGCGCCCCTCAGGGCCTGATCATTCCTGTCCACTCCCACAAGGCACCGCGTTAGCAGGCTTGCTCCGTGTTACATCCGCCCCGCTCCTAACGGGGCTTTTTTATTCCGCGCCATTTCCGTCCCCCACAATGCCGCAAACAACAATTGCGCCTAAACCGCCAAACGCTTTTGTGCTACAATGTCGGACATGAGCAACACGCCCGCCCCCAAGCGACTGTTTATCAGCCATATACACGAGGAGTCCGCCCTTGCGGCGGCGATGAAAGGTTGGCTGGAAATCGCCTTTGTCGGCATGTGCAGCGCTTTTGTTAGTAGCGACAACGACAGCATTCCGCCGGGAAGCAATTGGCTCAAGGAAATTGACTGCGCGCTTAAAAAGGCGCAAGTTTTAATTGTCTTGTGCAGCCCGGCGGCGCTCGCCCGGCCCTGGATAAACTTTGAAACCGGGTGCGGGTGGGCAAAAGAAATACCAGTAATTCCCGTGTGCCACTCGGGGCAAAAGAAGGCGGGTTTACCGCCGCCAATTTCGGCGTTGCAGGCCCTGGAATTGGACGACAAACAATTTGTGCCCAATCTGATGTCCTGTCTTACACAATACCTTGAATTCCCTCGGACGCCCCAAATTGACGGACGCAAAATGCAAAAAGAATTACTGGTTGCGGCAACATCCGCCCAAACGCGGGCGAGCGCCACTATGCAACAACCCGTTGACGCCTTCGATAATATTCCTGAAAAATCTTTGCAAATGCTGGAATTCTTGGGCAATTGGGACGATATCATGACGCCGAATATAAGCGACATGACTCGTCATTTTGCCATGTCCAAACAAAGGGTAATGTATTTCCTTGATTTTTTGATTAAGGACGGATTAATGGCCCCTTTTATGGATGCCGAGGGGATCTGCATTCTGACCGAAAAAGGACGGAAGCGGCTGTTTGGTTAAAGGCGTCCCAACTTTTTCATCGTTGCCAAGTGTCTGTTTGGTAACGATACCAAAGAAACGCCGTTTTCACTTAAAAGTATGCTGTCTTTGTTATGCTCCCGTCATTCCGGCGAAAGCCCGAATCTATGTGATGATTGGGGGCACTGCCGTTTTTTGGGTTTTGCGGTTTTCGCGGGTTTGTATGGATTCCAGCTTTCGCTGGAATGACGGGGTTGGATTAATTTGTTAGGACGGCTGAGGGGGAAATTTGCGGCGGCGGAAGATTGGAGTTCCCCCTAGTCCCCCTATCAAAGATGGAGGGGAAGTTAATGCATCTATTCGCTGGATTCCCGCCTCCAAAAAATATGCGGGAATGACGCGGGAGGGGTTCCGGTTGGCGCGTTTATTCGGCGGGGAAAAATTCGCGGAGGGTTTCGTCCGGGGCGGGCGCGCGCATTAATGTTTCGCCGATTAAAAAAGCGTCGGCGCCGGCGGCGCGCAACATTGCCGCGTCTTTCGCGTTTGCGATACCGCTTTCGGCGACGACCAGCCGCGAAGCGTCCGCTTTTTTTATTTTCGGGGCGAGGCGCGCGGTCGTTTGAATGTCCACCGCAAAAGTTTGCAAGTCGCGGTTGTTTATTCCGACTATCGCATCCGGCACCGCGAGCGCCGCGCCGACTTCGTTTTCGTCGTGCGTTTCTATCAGCGCCGCCATTCCCCAATCCGCCGCCGCCGCCGCAAGTTTTTGCAGTTGCGGCAAATCCAAAAGCGCCGCAATTAATAAAACGGCGTCCGCCCCCAGCGCGCGCGATTCCCAAACCTGCCATTCGCACAAAACAAAATCCTTGCGCAGCAGCGGCAACCCCGCCCGCGCCGCCTGCGGCAAATGCGCGCTTTCGCCGCCGAAGTATTTTTTGTCGGTCAGCACCGAAATGCAAGCCGCCCCGCCCGCCGCAAATGCGCGCGCAAGTTTTTGCGGAGAAAAAGGCGAACGCAATGTCCCCTTGCTCGGACTTTTGCGTTTGATTTCCGCAATGACCGGCAAACGCGAACTGTCGCGCAATGCGAACGCAAAATCCTTCGGCGGCGGCTGCGCTTTCGCTTTTTTGCGAATTGCCGACGCGGTAGTTTGTTTTTGCCGCCGAAGTATTTCCGCGCGCTTGTCCGCGGCGATGCGCGCGAGAATGCCGCCCGCCGAATCTTCCTCCGTCATTCTTTTTTTAATAAATAAAGGAACGAACGCAAAAAAACCGGCGCGAATTAATTAAGAACGGCAGGCGGCGACAAACTCGTCCAGTTTCTTCCGCGCGCCGCCGCAGTCAACCGCTTCCGCCGCGCGCTTTGCGCCTTCGGCAAAATCTTCGGCGACGCCGGCGACAATCAAACCCGCCGCAGCATTAAGCAAAACAATGTCGCGCGCCGCGCCGGGTTTTCCTTCCAACACCCCCGCCGCAATTGTTTTCGCTTCTTCCGCGGTGCCCGCGCGAATGGAAGAAAGTTCCGCGCGCCGCAAACCGGCGTCCTCCGGCGAGACGGTGCCGCGCACGACCGCGCCGTCAACAACTTCGGCATAATCGCTTTCGCCGGCGATAGTAAATTCGTCCAGCCCGCCGCCGTGGACGACTATCGCCCGCTGCGCGCCAAGCACGGCGAGAGTTTCTGCGTAAGGCGCGAGCAATTCGGGCGAGAAAACGCCGACTACCTGCCGCCGCACCCCGGCGGGGTTTGTCATCGGACCGAGAAGATTAAACATCGTGCGCACTCCCATTTCGCGGCGCGGCGCGGCGGCGTGCTTCATCGCCGGATGATGATTCGGCGCGAACAAAAAACCGACGCCGGTTTGCGCCAGAACTTCCGCGGTTTTTTCCGCCGTTAAATCCAGCGGCATTCCGAAAGCGGCGAGCAAATCCGAGCTTCCGCATTTGCCCGAAACCGCGCGGTTGCCGTGCTTTGCCACGCGCGCGCCCGCCGCCGCCGCGACGAAAACCGCCGTCGTGGAAATGTTAAAAGTGCCGCCGCCGTCGCCGCCGGTGCCGCACATGTCAATGGCGTCGGCGGGCGCGGCGACTGCGAGGGCGTGTTCGCGCATGACCTTCGCCGCCGCCGCAAGTTCGCCGGGCGTCTCGCCCTTGATTTTCATCGCCGTAAGAAAAGCCGCCGTCTGCGCCGCGCTCCATTCCCCCCCCAGCAACGAAGTCATCGCCCCCCGCATCTCTCCCGCCGGCAAGTCCCCCCCCCCGCAAAGCCCCCGCAACAACTCCCGAAACTCCCCCGCCATAACCCCCGCATTCTATCAAACCGCCATTGCCCCCGCCCGCGAATCATCCCCCGCCGTTGCCGCGAAATCGGGCATCCGGAAATGCAACGATGCGGAAACGACGGGGGAATTTCTTTCCTCGCTGTCAAACGCTTGCACATTAAAGCCCGAAGTGCAACAAAGGCGAGAAAAAGAGGCGGGGAAAATGTATGCCGTTTATATTCCTTTCCAGACAAAAACGGCATACACGGCAATGGCGGCGGGGGCGAAAATGCAAAACAAAATAAAGTGCGCGTTCATCCACGCGCGGCCGATGTCTTCGGCATCGGAATCGCGCCACACTTCTTTGCGCGCGAGTTTTTTCCAGTCGCCGGTCAGCATCAGCAGCCACAAACTTTCCTCGCCGCCGAATACCGCCGCCAGCGCCCAGTCGCCGGGGTTTTTGTAGCCCAGCCCCTTGGCGTAAAAATAACCGACCGTCGCGAGAACAAAAGCCAAAAAGATTCCGGCAAAAACCAAGCCCGCGCCCCAAAGAACCATTTCCACGGCGTATTCGTGGACTTCTCCGGTGGGAATATACCTCGCCAATTCGCGCGCCCGCAGCCACGCGTCCCCCGCAATCGCCAAAAGCCCCGCGCCCAAAACCAAAGCGGCATACACTCTTATCACGGGCTTAATAATAACGCAAAAAACGGCGCCCCGCGCCACTCTTCTCCCGCCGCTTACGGAGGAGGAGAATTATTTTAAAATCCCGCCAATGGGTTTTTTTGCCTCGTTACCAAACGCTGTTTCGCCTAACGAGGGAAAGGGCGGTTATTTGGCGGGGGGTTGGGCGGCGCGGGTTAGGCGGTCGGTTATGGCTTGCCAGTTTTTGGTTTGGGGGGGGGCGGCGGCGAGGATTGTTTTTGCTTTTGTTTGGTCCAGTTCGCGGAGGTTGCGGTAGAGGGCGCGGGCGTATTGGCGCGGGGTTGTTTCGGCTTTGCGCCACAGTTCGGGCGCGACCGTCTTCGGGCGGCGGGGGGAAAGGACGGCGGCGCTTTTGTTTTTTGCGGTTTCTTCCATTTGCTCTTCGGGAATAATTGTCAACGGTTTTTGCGGGGCGTAATGGCGCGGCAGCCGTCCCGGGGATTTTGCGTTTTTTGGCGGCGGGCAAAAGCGTTCGCCCATTGTTTTTATTAACCGCGCTTCGCTTATCGCGCCGGGGCGAAGGAGCGAGGGTTTGCCGTTGTAAAAACCGACGACTGCGGATTCAATTCCTTCCGCGCATTCAATTCCGTTTTTGCTTTTGCCACGCAAAATGTAAATGTCGCTTCCGTCAAATTCGGCGGCGACATCTTCGGCGCGGGTCGCGCTCAGTTTTCCGAATCGGTTCGCCGAAGGCGCGGCGATTGCTTCGCCGACCGCCCGCAAAAGCGCGGCGGCGACGGGATGCGCGGGAACGCGCACGGCGACGGTTTCGCCGCCGCCGCACACTTCGGGCGGGACCGTTTTTCGTTTCGGCAAAACCAGAGTGAGCGGCCCCGGCATAAAAGCGTTTATTAATTGTTTCGCCGCGGCGGGAATGTTTTTTGCCCATTGCGCGATGTCGTTCGCATTCGGCAAATGCACGATAACCGGATGCGCGCGCGGGCGGCGTTTTGTGCGGTAGAGTTTTGCGACGGCTTTTTTGTTTTTGGCAATCGCGCCCAGACCGTAGACGGTTTCGGTGGGGAAGGCGGCGAGTTTTCCCGCTTTCAAATGCGCGCAGGCGGCGGATATGTCATCGCCGATTGCCGGGCGTTTTTTCATCGCCGCGTTTATTTCCCCGCGGGTTTTTCAAAATCGTAAAGCCAAAAGCCGACATCGTGTTCGGCGTTGAATTTCCAGCCGATGCCGGGGAAGGCGCCGCAGGATGCGAAGCCGAGTTTTTCGTGCAGCGCGACGCTCGCCGGATTCGGCAGCGAAATAATCGCGACGGCTTTGCGCGTTTGCGTTTTTGCGAGGCGCGCGAGGAGCTCTTGCATCAGCGATTTTCCCGCGCCGCGGCGGGGTTTTTGCGCGTCAACATACACGCTTGTTTCGGCTGTGTAACGGTATCCGCAGCGGGTGCGCCAGATGTCGGCGTAGGAATAACCGTACACTTCGCCTTCGCTTTCGGCGCACAAAAAAGGGCGTTCGCTGTTTGCGCGGTTGATGCGTTCGGCGAATTCTTCGGGCGGCGGCGGGGTTTCCTCAAAAGTGTGCGCGGTGTTGAGGACATAATGGGCGTAGATTCGCGCGCAGGCGGCGGCGTCTTTTTTGGTTGCCGCGCGGACGGTTGGGGAGGAAGTCAAGAGTCCCCCCCCCAGCCCCCCCCATCAAAGATGGGGGGGGGGTTAATGAGAGTTAAGAGTCCCCCTTGTTTTCCCATCAGAGATGCAGGGGGGGCAATGAGAGTTAAGAGTCCCTCCCACTGTTTCCCCCTGTTAAAGATGGGGGGGATAATCGTTGTTTTGAGGGAGAACTCCACCCCCACGGAGTTTGCCGTCCCCGTCTCCGACGGGGACGGCAAACTCCGACCCCCCCCCGCAAGCGGCGGGGGGTATAAATTTTCTTTTGTCATCGGGGGGATTATATCGCGCCGGCTTTTTTTAATAGCGCGGCTAGGGCTTCGGCGATTTTTCTTTGCCCGGCGGCGTTGGGGTGGATGAAGTCGGATTTGAGGTCGCCGTTGTGGAGGACTGTTTTGAGAATGTCGTCTTCCAGCCATATTTCGTATTCGCTCGCGAGTTTGGAAAAAAGCGGGTGCGAAAGCGGCAGCGGCAGTTTGCGCGGAACGCCGACGAGAACGGCGGGGAGTTTTCTTTCTTTTGCGGTTTGCAAAATTTTGCGGAGGTTTTTTTCGGTTGTTTCCACCGGCACGCCGCGCAAAAAATCGTTTCCGCCGATGCAAACAATAAGGAGCGAAGGGCGGGCGCGGTCTATTGCCGCGTTCAGGCGGGCGGCGGCGCGGGCGGCGGTGTCGCCGGGGATTCCGGCGTTGACTACTCGCCTTTTTATAATAGATTGCAGTTGCGCGGGGAATGCGAGGTTTGCGCCGACGCCGTAGCCGGAGGTGATGCTGTCGCCGAGGGCGAGAACGACATCGTTGCGTGCGAGTTTGCTTAGCGGCGGCGGCGGCGGCGAACACGCGGCGAGCATTGCAACCGCGGCGACGGTTATCGCGGCCGTTATTGCCGTTGTCGTTTTTATTGCGGTCGCGCGCATTAAATATACCGCGGTTAAAAAATGCGCGCGTTATTCGCGTATCAGAACGGCGTCGCCGGCGGCGACGAGTTCAAAGAGTTCCGCGATGTCGGCGTTGTGCATTCGGATGCAGCCGATGGAGCCGGGCGTTCCCATTTTTGTTTCGTCGGGCGAGCCGTGAATGTAAATGTGGCGGCGCATTGTGTCCACATTTCCGAATTTGTTTTTGCCGGGTTCGCGCCCGCCGAGCCAGAGAATGCGCGTGAGAATCCAATCCCTGCCGGGGTTTTGCGCGCCGAGTGCCGGCGTGTATATTTCGCCGGTCGGTCGGCGCCCGCGAAAGACGGTTCCGGCGGGCATTCCGGCGCCGATTTTTGCGCGGATGACATGCGCGCCGCGCGGGGTTTTGTTGCTGCCATTAATTTCCCCGGCGCCTTTTGCGGCGGTGGAGACGGCGTAGGTTTTTGTTTCGCCGTTTTTTGCGAACGCGAGAGTTTGCGCGGCGATGTTCACGGTTATGCTCATCGGCGCGCGGCGAAGAATTCTTTTAATAAGGCCGCGGATTCTTTTTGGAACAACCCGCCGGCGACGGAAGTTTGATGATTGAGCAGCGGCTCATCGGCGAGGTTTACGACTCCGCCGAATGCGCCGGTTTTTTCGTCGGCGGCGGCGAAGACGACGGAGCGCAGGCGCGCCTGAAAGATGGCGCCGGCGCACATCGCGCAGGGTTCCAAAGTTACGGCGAGGGAAAGATGCGGAAGGCGGTGGTTGCCGATTATTTTGCATGCTTCGCGGAGTGCGCGGATTTCGGCGTGGGCGGTGGCGTCGCATTCGGAGACGCTTGCGTTTGCTGCTTCGGCGACGACGCCTT
The DNA here is from genome assembly GCA_020027345.1 of Gammaproteobacteria bacterium. Taxonomy (GTDB): domain Bacteria; phylum Pseudomonadota; class Gammaproteobacteria; order Tethybacterales; family Persebacteraceae; genus JAHRAH01. The sequence goes on from JAHRAH010000007.1 coordinate 16,968, forward strand.
CGTCGCCGAATACGACTGCGCCGACGGGGACTTCGCCTTTTTGCGCGGCGGCGCGGGCGAGCGCGAGAGCCCGGCGCATGTGTTCGCGCTCGCCGGCGTTAAAACGGCGCGCGCCGTTTTTGCACATAGTTTTGGTGGTATTCCTCCGCGCGCCAGAATTCGCGGACGCTTTCTATTTGCGTGGCAATCGGGCGCGCGCGTTTTTGCTGTTCTTTTTCGCGCGACGCTTCGGCGAGTTTGCGCTGTTCTTCGCCGGCGCAAAAAATCGCGGAACGGTATTGGTCGCCGATGTCGGGCCCCTGGCGGTTGCGCTGGGTGGGGTCGTGCAGATTCCAAAAAGCGCGCAGCAGTTGTTCGTAGGAAACGCGCGCGGGGTCAAAGAGAACTTCCACCGCTTCGGCGTGCCCGGTGCCGCCGGCGCAAACTTGTTCGTAAGTCGCCTCGCGCAAATCGCCGCCGGTGTAACCGCAACTGGCGTCGGCGACGCCCTCTATCTTCCGCAGCGCCGCTTCCACGCCCCAAAAGCATCCGGCGGCAAAAACCGCCCGTTCCTGTTTTCCGCCCATTGTTTTTTCCTTTCGGTTTTTTTATTATACTCCCCTTGTCATTCCGGCGAAAGCGGGAATCCATAATCCCCTGTTTCCGTTGTTATCGCGCGGAAGGCGAATTTGCCTTTGTCCCCGGCTCCGTATGGATTCCCGCTTTCGCGGGAATGACAAGGGGGTTAAAGGCGGGAGGCCAAGTCGTTTAGGGATTGGCGGGCTTTGTTTATTAGTTCGTCCACTTCGGCGCGGGTGATTGTCAGGGGGGGGGCGATTATCATTGTGTCGCCGACGGCGCGCATTACCAGGCCGTTGGCGGCGCACAATTCGCGGCATTGTATTCCCGCCGGGGGGTCGCATTGAAAGCGGCGGTTGTTTTTGTTGTTGTTTTTGTCGTTGTCGTTTTTACTGTTGCCGTTGTTGTTTTTTTGCGCGATTTCCAAAGCGGCGAGCATTCCGACGCCGCGGGTTTCGCCGACAAGGGGATGGTCGGCGAGCGTCTGCCACTGTTTTTGCAAATAGGGGCCGATGTCGTCGCGCGCGCGTTCTATCAGTTTTTCCTCGCGCAGGATTTTCAAGTTTGCGAGCGCAGCAGCAGCGCAAACGGGATGCCCGCTGTATGTGTAACCGTGCGCAAACTCTCCGCCTTCGGCGAGAACATCGGCAATGTCGTCGTGCAACAAAACGCCGCCCATCGGCAGATAACCGCTGGTGAGCGCTTTGGCGACGGGCATCAGTTTCGGGCGGATGCCGAAGGTTTCGCTGCCAAACCACGCGCCGGTTCTGCCGAATGCGCATATCACTTCGTCGGCGACAATCGGCACGCTGTGTTCGTCGCATATTTGTTGCACGGCGTTCCAATAATTCGGCGGGGGGACGACTACTCCGCCGGCGCCCTGCACGGGTTCGCCGATAAAAGCGGCGACGGTTTCGGCGCCGAGTTCGTCTATTTTTTCGGCGAGGGCGCGGGCGGCGATTGCGCCGAATTCTTCGGGGGTTTGCGCTTCGGCGTCGCCTTCGCCAAACCACTTCGGCTGGCGGATGCGCGCGACGCCGGGCATCGGCGGGCCGCCTTGTTCGTGCATTATCGCCATTCCGCCGAGCGACATTCCCGCGACGGTGCTGCCGTGATAAGCGTTTTCGCGGGCGATAATGTTGACGCGCTTCGGCTCGCCGCGCAGTTGCCAGTAACGGCGGATAACGCGCACGACTGTGTCTATCGCTTCGGAGCCGGAAGTGGTGAAGAACGCGCGATTAAACCCCGGCGGGGAAACGCGCGCGAGTTCGGCGGCGAGTTCAATCGCCGGTGGCGTGGCGCATTGGAAAAAGGAATTGTAATAGGGCAGGCGCGCGAGTTGTTCGGCGACGGCTTCGGCGATTTCCTCGCGACCGTAACCGGCGTTGACGCACCAAAGCCCGGACATCGCGTCCAGCAGTTTGTTGCCGTCGCTGTCCCAAAGATACACGCCCTCGGCGCGGGCAATGACGCGGGCTTTGCCGGCAAGCGCGCGGGCGTCGGTGAAAGGATGCAAATAATGCGCCGCGTCCAGCCGCTGGTATTCTTGGGTTTTTTCGTGCGCGCTCATTGCGGATTATTTTAACACCATTCCCGCAACCCTGTTACAATAAGGGAATGGCGGTGAGGGAATGCAAAGAATGCGGCGGACAGGTCAGCACAAAAGCGGGTAAATGCCCGCATTGCGGTTACGCCCGCAAACGCCGGGGTTTTTGGCTTGCCGCCGTCGCCGTTGTTTTCGTTGCTTTTGCCGCAACGCGCGGCGCGCAGCAATACGCGCTGGAAAATGTGGAATTGACCGGCGGGGAATTCGGCGGCGCGGTGCCGACTTTTTCGCTGAAAAATGTTCTTGTAAAGAACCGCAATTTGTTTGCCGTCAAAAACGCGCAAATCACCTGCGTCCACAAGGACAAAAACGGCGCGGCAATTGAAAAGAACGAAGCGACGGTGGAAGCAGTCATTCCCGCCGAAACCACCGCGAGCATTCCCGAATTGGATTTTGGCGTTGACATTGCGAATTTCGCCGAGGGCGGCATTGACATTTTTCCCCATCGGCTGTTCGGCGCAAAAGGCGCGGACTGCTCAATCACCGCAGTGGACATTTTTTAATGGTCGGCCGGAAAATGACGCGCAAAACCGGTTTTGTTTTTCACGAGTTGTATTTGTGGCACAACACGGGGACGGCCGCTTGCGAGGTTCCGGCGGGGCTGACTGTGGAGCCGGATGCGCACATAGAAAGCGCGCCGGCAAAGCGGCGGTTTCGCAATCTGCTGGAAGTTTCCGGGCTTTTGGAAAAACTGCTGCCCGTCAAACCGCGCTACGCGGAAGAAAAAGAACTCGCGCGCGCGCACAATCGCGAATACATCGCGCGCATTCGCAAGATGAGCGCAAGCGGCGGCGGCGACGCCGGCGGGGGGACTCCCTTCGGCGGCGGCGGTTACGAAATCGCGCGGCTTGCCGCCGGCGGTGCCGCGGCCGCGCTCGCCGCCGTTTGCGAAGGCAAAGCGGAAAACGCCTACGCCCTCGTGCGCCCGCCCGGTCATCATGCGGCGGCGGGGAGCGGAATGGGTTTTTGCATTTTCAATAACGCAGCAGTCGCGATACTTTGCGCGCGGGCGGATTTCGGCGTCGGGCGCGTCGCGCATTTGGACTGGGATGTGCATCACGGCAACGGCACGCAGGATATTTTTTACGGCGACGGCGAAACGCTTACCGTCTCTTTGCATCAGGATGGGAATTTCCCGCGCGGTTCGGGCGGCGTTTGCGAAACCGGCGAAGGCGCGGGCAAGGGATGCAATGTCAACATTCCCCTGCCGCCGGGCAGCGGGCACGGCGCGTATCTTGCCGCTGTGGAGGAAGTGGCACTGCCGGCGATGGCTGCCTTCCGCCCCGAAGCGGTGACCGTCTCCTGCGGCTTTGACGCCGGGGCGATGGATCCGCTGGGGCGGATGATGTGTCATTCCGAAACCTTCCGGGCAATGACGCGAATGACGCGCGAGTTTGCCGAAGCGTTTTGCGGCGGGCGGCTGGCGATGTTTCACGAGGGCGGGTACTTCGCGCCGTTCGTCCCCTACTGCGGGCTGGCGGTGACGGAAGAACTCTGCGGCGAAAAAAGCGCGGTGGACGATCCTTTTTTGGAGGATTTGCGGGGTTTGCCGGGGCAGGAATTGCAGCCGCATCA
>JAHRAH010000069.1 GCA_020027345.1 Gammaproteobacteria bacterium
GGAGGTTGGCGCTCGCCGTTGGCGCGCTAATCTTCCTCACTCTCGGCGCTAAGGGCGACTCTTCGTCCCCCGTCGTTCCCGCCCACCCCGTCATCCCCGCCCCCCTTGTCATTCCCGCGAAAGCGGGAATCCAGACGCCCGCCGCCGTTCTTGCCGAGTCCGCAATTCATCGCGGCGCGCGCGTTGTTCTGGATTCCCGCTTTCGCGGGAATGACAAATTGGGGGAATGGAAGCGGGCGGAAATTCGGCGACTCCTTGGCGAATGGGAAAAGCGGGCGGGGTTGGCTGTCGGCGATGCGGCGGTTTCGCGGTTGCACTTTGTCAAAAAAGCGCGGGTGGATTTTCAAACTTCGCTTGGGGGGAGGAAGGGGCAATTTGCGATTGACACCATCGGCGGGTTGCGCGAAAGAAAAGATGATGTCATCGGCTGGCACTTGCGCGGGTATGCCGGGGAAGAAAATGCGCGCGGGGGGAATGCAGGTTTATTCTGGCGCGTTGTTAAAGGAGAGTCGTTGCTGGGGGCAAATGCATTTTTGGATTACGAGCGCGATGATAATGCGGGCGGATTTTGGCGATGGTCATTCGGCGCGGAATGGAAAAACAAATACGGCGAACTTTCGGCGAACCGTTACTGGCGGATAACAGACGGCAAACAACTCGCGGACGGTTTTTATTACACGCGCGAGGGTTTTGACGCCGATTTGTATTTGCGCGCGCCGGGTTTGGAATGGGCGGCTTTGCGCGGGGGATATTACCGATGGGAAGGCGAACGCGGGGACAAGGACGACGAAGATTTTCGTTATGGTTTGCGTTTGTCGCCCGGCGGCGGGGTTTTTGTGGAAGCGGAATACGACGAGGACAGCGGGGACTTCGGCGGCAGTTTTTCCTATTCGCACACTTTCGGCGAAGCATCGTCTGGCGCGGAAAAGGCGGACGGTTTTAATCCGCGTTTGCATTTTTATGATTCTGCGCGCCGGGAATATTCGCAGCGCATCTCCCGCGCGGGTGTCGGCGGTTCGCGGTTTGTCGGGGTTTTGGTTTCGCATGATTTGGCGGTCGGCATCAGTAGCGCGGTTACGGCAACGACATTCGCGCAGGCGGCAAACACCGTCAATTATGCATTCGCAATGACTTCCGGTGTGAGCATTACAACCGGCGCAACTCCCGCAGCCGGTGAAGCGTTTTTCCGTCAACAAGCGGGCGGATGGAATCTGACATTAAACGCAAACAGCACCGTCGCCATTTTGCAAACCGCGCGCGTTCTTTCGGTGAGCGGCGGCGGCGGGGAGTTTGAGCGTTTTGGGAATAACCGGCTGGCAACGGTAATAATGCCCGGCGTTACTTTGCGACTTTTGGGAACGCGATTGCAATGGCAAATCGGCGGCGGCGAAACAAAAATAACATTGCACGAAGGCGGCATTTCTTCGCCGACATTGCCGCCGAATGTAATATTGGATATTGCCAAAGGCGCGTACGCAATAACCGGCGGCGTTACCGTTAACGGTGTGGATAGCGTAATGTTGCCGCAACAGTCCCCGCCGATTATGGTAACGACGCGCGTCGCCGCCGCCGGTGCGCTTTTGACTTTGACGGCGGGCGGCGGCGATGCGGCGAGTTACCGTTACGGCTTGCTTGCGCGCACGGACATAACTGTCGCAATTGGAGAAACGGATGGTAAATTAACATTGTCCTCCCCGCCGCATTCGCCGCTGACGGTAACGCTTACGGCGACGGTGAGGGGTGTAAAACCGGTGAACATAACGCAAACTGCGATGGCACTGTTGACACTCGTCGCCGCCGACCCGCCGGATTTGACAATCGGTTTCGCGTCGCCGGGGAGTTTTGTTTTTCTTACGACGGGGGACAATGCGACCGTCGGCAATGTCACAGTCGGCGGCGGTTATGGCACTCGCACTACGGCGATACTCGGCTCGCCCCTCGGCGGTTTTGCGATTGATGCAAACGGCGTTTTGCTTTTTGCCGATGCGGAAAATGCATCGGTATTCACGGCGACGGTTACCGCAAACGATTCGCATAACAATACCGATGCGGTTTCGCTTACCGTCACCGTTTCGCTTTTTGCGGATATTATGCTGCCCGCGCCGCCGGTTTTTGCGAATACAACTTTGACGGTAACGA
>JAHRAH010000071.1 GCA_020027345.1 Gammaproteobacteria bacterium
CGTAAGAAACCCGACAACAACCCCCGCCGAAACAGTAACAACCCCGTCCGCATTAACCCCCGCCGCCGCCCAAACCCCAGCACTCTCCAAACGATAGGAATAATCCCCTCCCGCAGTTAAGTATCCGCTGGATGCGGAAACAGTAGCCGCAGTAAGAGTCATCCCCGAAACAATCAAAGCAGCCCCCCGGCGAATATCCAAAGTCAAATCCGGCGGATTAACAAAAACAACAGTAACCGCCGAAGTCCCCCGCGCCGAAGGAGTTTGCGAATCACTCCCCGCAACAGTAACCGAAACCGTCAACACATTAGCAATCGCCGAAGTCAAATGCAGCCGCCCGTCATCCGCCAGCGAAACACCAGTCGGCAAATTAGAAACCGCCGAATAACTATAAGGCAAAACCCCGCCCACCGCCGCAAACACCGCAAGAGTCCCCCCCGAAACAATCCGCGTAGTAACCGTCGCACTAACCCCGCTCGCCCCCAAAGCAAAAGAATCAATCACCCGCACCGTAACAAAAACAGTCCCCGGCGATGTGTTTGCATGATTATCATCGGCAATAACAGTCGCCGTCAAAAACCCGACAACCCCCGCCGAAACCGTAACAACCCCGTCCGCATTAACCCCCGCCGCCGCAGCAACTCCCCCGCTCTGCAAACGATAAGAATACTCCCCCCCCGAATTCAAATGCCCGCCGGATGCCGAAACAGTAGCCGCCGTCACTGTCATCCCCGAAACAATCAAAGCAGCCCCCCGGCGAATATCCAAAGTCAAATCCGGCGGATTAACAAAAACAACAGTAATCGCTGATGTCCCCCGCGCCGCCGGAGTTTGCGAATCGTTTGCGGCGACGGTTACCGATACCGTTTGCGGATTGTTAAATGCCGAAGTCAAAAGCAAGAGTCCCCCCGCCGCCAAAGAAACCCCCGCCGGCAAAGAAGAAACCTCCGAATAATTGTATGGCGAAATCCCCCCCGCGGCCGAAAAGCGCGCCAGCGTCGCCGCGGAAACTATCCTCGTCGTAACAGTCGCGAGCATCGCCCGCGCGCTCAGCAAAAAAGCGCGAACCGTAAAGAACACCGTCGCCGGTTCCGTAAACGCGTTGTCGTCGTCGGCAAAAGCCGTCGCCGCAACCGGAGCCGTGCCGCTCAGCGAAACGGAAACAGTGTTGCCGGAAAGCGAAAACTCCGCCGGCGCTTCCAGCCGGTAACTGTAACTTCCGCCCGCGGTCAAATGCCCGCCGCTTGCGGCGAGAGTCCCCAGCCCCAAAGATGTCCGCGTCAAAACCGCGCCGGCGGTAACCGCAAACGCGGCCGTAATCGGCCGCGGCGGCGCGACGGTGACAAAAACCCCGCCCGTCACGGTCGCCCGATGAATGTTGTATATGAATTTGAAATTAAAAGCGAAACTCCCCGGCAGCGGCCCGCCTTCTTCCCCGCCGCGCGCCACGGCAACCGCGGCGGTGCCTCGGCCGCGGTAGAAAGCGCAGGCCAAATTCAAATCCCCGCATTTGATTATGGATTCGGCGTAATCCAGAAGGAGGACTTTGTTCGCAGCCCCGCCGGATTGCGGAACATTAATGTAAAGCAATTCCGGAGAAAGCGAAACGCCCGCCGTCGCCGACACCGTCGCATATTCCGCCAAAAGCGCGTCGGAAACCGCCGAAACCGTGAACATAATGCTCGCCGGTTCGGTAAACCCGTTGTCGTCGTCCGCGACAATCGTCGCCGTCAAAGTGGTCGGCGCGGAAACCGAAATATACACATCGCCGCCGGAAACCGAAACCTCCGGCGTCGGCGAAGAAACGCTGTAACTCCCGCCCGCCGTCACATATCCGCCGCCGACCGAAACCGTCCCCGCCAAAACCGAAACCCGCGCCGAAACTTCCGCCGTGCGGAAAAACGCAAGCGATATCGGCGCCGGCGAAATGACAACCGCGACGACAGAACCGCGCAGCGCGCCGTTGAACAGCGCGTAACTCACAAACTCGCCCGCCACCGAAGGCGTGTCTATAAAAGCAAAAACGGCGTCGTCAGCGCCGGGCCTGATTCCGAATGTGCGGCAAATCATCCCCGTCGGGCATGCAACCTGCGGAAAACTAATCAGAGTCGGCTTCGCCCCGCTTCGCGGAATAGAAACGAAAACGGCGCCATTGCTCTGTTCCTGCTGCGCTATCACCCCCTGCGTAAATGTAACCGTCAAATTCCCCACGGAAAGCGGCGCAAAAACACTCGCCGTTAAAAACGCCGTCGCCGGATTCGTATTCGCATGATCGTCGTCGGCAATAATCGTCGCCGTAAGCATTCCCGCAACCGTCCCCGCCGAAATGGTAACGCCCCCGTTCGCATCAACCCCCGCATTTGCCGAAACCCCGCCGCTTTCCAAACGATAAGAATACTCCCCGCCGGAAGTTAAATATCCGCCGGAAACCGAAACAGTAGCCGCCGTCAAAGTCATCCCCGATGTAACCAGCGTTGCGCCCCGATTAATTTCAATGGTCAAAGCGGGCGGATTAACAAAAACAACAGTAATCCCCGAAGTCCCCCGCGCCGCCGGAGTTTGCGAATCGTTTGCGGCAACGGTTACCGAAATCGTCCGCGGATTATCAACCGAGGAAGTCAAAAGCAAGAGTCCCCCCGCCGCCAAAGAAACCCCCGCCGGCAAAGAGGAAATGGCAGAATAATCGTAAGGCGGCAGTCCCCCCTCCGCCGCAAACCGCGCCAGAGTCGCAGTCCCCAAAATGCGCGTAGTAACCGTCCCGCTTATATTCCTCGCGCCGGGCGCAAAAGAATTAATCACCCGCACCGTAACAAAAACAGTCCCCGGTTCCGTGTTCGCATGATTGTCATCGGCAATAATCGCCGCCGTAAGAAAACCGGCATCCGCTCCCGCCGAAACAGTAACAACCCCGTCCGAATTAACCCCCGCATTTGCCAAAACCCCATCGCTTTCCAACCGATAAGAATAGTCCCCTCCGGAATCCAAATGTCCCCCCGAAGTCGAAACAGTCGCCGCCGTCAAAGTCATCCCCGATGTAATCAGCGTTGCGCCGCGATGTATGTCCAAAGTCAAAGCGGGCGGATTAACAAAAACAACAGTAACCGCCGCAGTCCCCCGCGCCGAAGGAATTTGCGAATCGTTTGCGGCAACGGTTACCGAAACCGTCAGCGGAGATGCAACCGAGGAAGTCAAATGCAAGAGTCCCCCCGCCGCCAAAGAAACCCCCGTCGGCAAAGAAGAAACCGCCGAATAGTTGTATGGCAAAACCCCGCCCGCCGCCGCAAAGCGCGCCAATGTGGCAGTCCCGACAATCCGAGTAGTAACCGTCCCCCGAACCCCGCTCGCCCCAAGCGCAAAAGAATCAATCACCCGCACCGTCACAAAAACAGTCCCCGGCGATGTGTTCGCATGATCGTCATCCGCAATCACCGTCGCCGTAAGAGTCCCCACAACCGCCCCCGCCGAAACAGTAACAACCCCGTCCGCATTAACCCCCGCCGCCGCCAAAACCCCATCACTCTCCAAAGTATAAGAATACTCCCCGCCCGAAGTTAAATGTCCCCCCGAAGCGGTAACAGTGGCCGCCGTCAAAGTCATCCCCGAAACAATCAAAGCCGCCCCGCGATGAATATCCAAAGTCAACTCCGGCGGATTAACAAAAACAACGGTAACTGCCGCAGTCCCCCGCGCTTGCGGAGTTTGCGAATCATTTGCGGCGACGGTTACCGAAACCGTCCGCGGATTGTCAACCGAGGAAGTCAAAAGCAAAAGCCCTTCGCCGGCCGAAAAAGAAATCCCCGCGGGCAAAGCGGAAGCCAAATTATAACTGTGCGGCAAAAACCCGCCCTCCGAAGAAAAGCGCGCCAGCGTCGCCGCCGACACTATCTTTGTCGTTATCGTCGCGCCGCCGCCGTCCGCCGAAAAAGAAAAGTCGCCGGCAATTCGGAAAACCAAAGAAGCAGTCGCCGGCGCGGTGTTCGGATGCCGGTCGTCGGCGGAAAAAACCGCGGTGAACATCCCCGTAACGCTCGGCACAATGCGAAAGCGGTTGCCGCTAATTCCGGAAGACCCCAAGCCCGCGACATTCGCGTCGTAACGGTAACCCTGCCCGGTCGGCAAGTGCCCGCCCGCGGCAAAAAGCGTCACAATCGTTATTGATTCGGCGCCGCGCGCGACGGTCGTCCGCGCCGAAAGCGAAAGCGAAATCTCCGGCGGGTCGACAAAAACAATCGCAGCAGCCGCCGTCGCCCGGTGCGGCGGAGTTTGCGAATCCGAAACAAAAACCGTGAACAACTCTTTTCGCGCAAGCGCAATGGACGCGGTCAAATACAAAACGCCGTCCGCGGAAAAAGCAAACCCCGCCGGCAAAGCCCGCGCCGCCGAATACGCATAAGGAAGCAGCCCGCCCAGCGCCGCAAAGCGCGCCAATGTCGCCGCGCCGGAAATGTGCGTCGTTACCGTCGCGCGCGTTGTGTTCGCGTTCAGCGCGAGGGAATTCGCAATGCGCACCGTCAAAAACGCCGTCGCCGGCGAAGTGTTCGCGTGATTGTCGTCGGCGATGATAGTCGCCGTCAAATATCCCGCAACCGTCCCCGCCAAAACGGTAACAATGCCGTCCGCATTAACCCCCGCATTTGCTAAGCCCCCGCCGCTTTCCAAACGGTAGGAATACTCCCCGCCCGCAGTTAAGAATCCCCCCGCAGCCGAAACAGTCGCCGCAGTCAGAGTCGCCCCGGATGTAATCAGCGTTGCGCCCCGATTAATGTCCAAAGTCAAAGCGGGCGGATTAACAAAAACAACAGTAACCGCCGCAGTCCCCCGCGCCGCCGGAGTTTGCGAATCATTCCCCGCAACAGTAACCGAAACCGTCAATGCATTATCCATCGCCGAAGTCAAATGCAAACGTCCGGTGTCCGCTAGCGATATCCCCGCCGGCAAAGAAGAAACCGCCGAATAATCGTATGGCGAAACCCCGCCCGCCGCAGCAAACAACGCCAAAGTGGCCGTCCCCAAAATCCGCGTAGTAACCGTCCCCCGAACCCCGCTCGCATCCAGCATAAAAGAATCAACCACCCGCACCGTAACAAAAACCGTCCCCGGCGATGTGTTCGCATGATTGTCATCCGCAATCACCGTCGCCGTAAGAGTCCCGACAACCGCCCCCGCGGAAACAGTAACAACCCCGTCCGCATCCACCCCCGCATTTGCCAAACCCCTGCCTCTTTCCAAACGATAAGAATAGTCCCCGCCTGCAGTTAAGAATCCCCCCGAAGCCGAAACAGTCGCCGCAGTCAGAGTCGCCCCCGCAAGAATCACATTCGCGCCGCGATGTATATCCAAAGTCACAGCCGGCGGGTCGGCGAAAGCAATCGCAATCGCCGCCGTCGCCCGCTGCGGCGGAGTTTGCGAATCGTTCGCCGCAACGGTAACCGAAACCGTCCGCGCATTGTCAACCGCCGAAGTCAAAAGCAAGAGTCCCCCCGCCGCCAGTATTGCAGGAGCGGCTGATAAACACTGCCTTCGGAGATTGCGGCGGCGGCGCGCGCAAAAGAACGGGGATGGTCGCGCAGGAAATAGCGGCGGGCGACTATACTCGTCGTGCTTTCTATTTTTCTCCTCGCGGCAA
>JAHRAH010000078.1 GCA_020027345.1 Gammaproteobacteria bacterium
GCTTCCGCCATTTCGCGGGGGGATGCGCCCGCCAGAAAGACATTGTGGAATCCGTGCATTCTTGCGGTGTCAACAATCGTCGGGTGAATCGCAAAAAGCGGCAGCGCTTTCAGCCAGCGGTTTTCCGGCGCGGTCATTTCCTCCATAAAAAATAGCGTCTCCGCGCTGTACGCGACCGCCGCGCGCAAAACGCCGTCCCGCGCGAGTTTCGCCAGCATTCCGTCGTCCGCCAGCGGCGCGACCCGGCGGTACATCGGCACAGGCGTAACATGCGCGCCCTGCCGCAAAAGCGCGCGGCAAAGACCGGGCGACAAACTCTCCTCGTCGTCCCCGCGCCATCCTCCAAAAACCGCTATCTGCTTGCCCGCCGGGCGCGAAAGCATCGGATGATGCAAAAGCGCCGGAGTGTCCGACGCGCGCGAGGGGCAGACGACTTTCGCAAACGACCCCGCCAAAGAGCGCCCCGTCGCGCCGCCGATTGCAAGCGCAGCCGGATGCGCTATCGGATGATCAAAAAGCCCCGCCGCCGATTCCGCAAACCTGCGCCCCGCTTCGGCGCTGACAAAAATCGCCAACTGATACCGGCGCGGGTTTCCCAAAAAACGATCCAGCATCCGCGTGTCGCCGTGCTCCTCTATGTTCAGCGCCGGCTGCACCAGCGTTTGCAGCCCGCGCCGGCGCAGCGCTTCCACAAGCGCCGCCGATTTTTCGCGCGGGCGCGTTATCCAAACATCCATCGTTGTTTCCTCACTGTTGTTTTTGTTGTTTTTTCCGCATTGCTTTTTGCATTTCCTCCGCCGCGTTGTGCCCGGCTTTTTGCGGGGTGTCCCCAAAAGCGCGAGCGCGATGCAAGCGCCCGCCCGCGGCGAAGCAGACGCTTAAATGAATTTCGTTCTTTCCTTTTTCCAAAAAAGCGCGCGCGCCCAATGCCGTGCGGCAGTCGCCGCCCATCGCCGCGGAAAAAGCGCGCTCCGCGTCGGCGCGCAAACGCGACTCTCCGCATTCCAAAACTGCGGCGAGCGTTTTTGCAAGCGCCGTATCTTCCGCGCGGCATTCCATTCCCAAAAGCCCCTGGCAGGGCGCGGGAATAAAAACATCCTCCGGCAAATATTCGGCGTCATCCCCGCAAAAACCCAGACGGCGCAATCCCGCCGCGGCGACGACAATCGCTTCGCATTCGCCGTTTCGCATTTTTTCCATTCGCGTCCCGACATTTCCGCGCATCGGCAAAACCCGCAAATGCGGCGCGACATCCGCAAGCAAAGCCGCGCGCCGCGGACTGCAAGTGCCAACCCGCGCGCCTTTCGGAAGCCGCGCAAGCCGCGCGCCCGTTGCCGTCAACAATGCGTCGCGTGAATCTTCGGCGAAGCCGACTGCCGCAAGCAAAAACCTCGGCGAAGGCGCGCTTTCCATATCCTTCAAAGAATGCACGGCGAAATCCGCCCCGCCTTGCGCGACTATGTTTTGCAACTCGCGAACAAAAAGATGCTTGCCGCCAATCTCCGCCAGCGGCTGTTTTGTTTTGTCGCCTTCGGATTCCGCGCCGACAATCCGCGCCGAAAAACCCGCGCGTTTTATTTTTTCCGAGACGATATTCGCCTGCGCCATTGCCAGCGGGCTTTTGCGCGAAACGATGGTCAGCGTTTTTTCCGGCGCGGCAACAGTCATCGCGCAGCCATCCATATTGCAATAAGCGCGGCGATTGCGGCGACTGCGAGCATCCGCCAACGGTCGCGGCTTTTTTGCAATTCGCGTTTTTCGTTTTCGTCGCCGGGGTTTTGCGCGCGTTTAATCAATGCGCGCGCAAGCGGCGGCAAATCGCGCAAAACCGCCGCAATGTCCGGCGCCTGCCGCCGCAGAATCCGCGCGCTGCGGCGCAAACTGAACTGCCGCGCCGCCCATTTTTCCAAAAACGGTTTCGCCGTCTCCCACAAATTAATTTCCGGATCCAGTTTGCGCCCCATCCCCTCCACATTAAGCAGCGTCTTTTGCAGCAACACCAGTTGCGGCTGAACTTCCACGCGAAAGGCGCGCGCCGTCTGAAACATCTGCATCAGCAGTTTGCCGAAGGAAATGTCCTTAAGCGGCTTCGCGAATATCGGCTCGCACACCGCGCGAATCTCCGACTCAAACGCCTCTATGCGCGTGTCCGGCGGCGTCCAGCCGGCTTCCACATGCATCTCGGCGACGCGCCGGTAATCGCGGTTGAAAAACGCGATGAAATTGCGCGCCAGATATTCCTTGTCAAAATCCGAAAGCCGCCCGACGATGCCGTAATCCAAAAGCACAAACGCGCCCTTTTCGTTTATCCGAATGTTGCCCGGATGCATGTCGCCGTGAAAGAAACTGTCGCGGAAGACCTGCGTAAAAAACAAATCCACGCCCTTTTTCGCAAGCAGCGAAAGGTCGTGCCCCGCCGCAATCAGTTCCTCGTTGCGCGATATCGGAACGCCCGGCAAAAACCGCATAACCATAACCTCGCGCCGGCACCAGCGCCAATGCACATCCGGCACGGTCAAATCCGCCGAGTTTTTGAAGTTGCGCCCGAACTGCGCGCAATTCGCGCTCTCCCGCATCAAATCCGTCTCCTCGTCCAAATGCCCGGAAAACTCCGCCACGACCGCGCGCGGGCGCAACAGTTTCCCGCCGCGCAGTGTGAATTCCAAAAGCGCCGCAAAGGCCTTCATCAATTCCAAATCCTCGCGTATTTGCGCGCGAATGCCCGGGCGCAATATCTTCACCGCAACCGTCTCGCCGCTTTCCGAAAGCCGCGCGCGATGCACCTGCGCGACGGACGCGCTGCCAATCGGCTCGCTTTCAAACTCCGAAAAGATTTCTTCCGGCGGCTTTTCGTAAATCGCGCGCAGCGATTCGCGTATTGTCCGCGCGCTTTCCGGCGGCACATGCTCCTGCAGTTTTTCCAATTCCGCAATGTAATCCGGCGAAAGCAAATCGTGCCGCGTCGACAAAAACTGCCCGAACTTGACAAAAATCGGCCCCAGCGTTTCCAGCGCCCGCCGCAGCCGCACCGCCCCCGGCTCGGAATGCTTGCGCCAGCCAAAAACCAGCCGCCAAAGCCGCAGCCCCCGGCTGTCAACGGCCGACGGTATCAACCCGTCCAACCCGAACCGCCAAACAATCCGAACAATAGTAATAAACCGCAGCATAACCGTTACCCTTTCCCTTTTTTCGCTTTCGCCTTTTCGCCGCCGCCGTCTATTTCCGCCATAAGCGCTATCGTTTTCGCGATGGCGTTCGCCGCCTTGCCTATCACCGTTATTTCCGGCAAAGTCAATTCCCGCCCCTTGCGGGCGTCAATGTATTTCTTCAGCGGTTGATAACCGCCGATTTTGAATTCCCACACTTCCGGCGGCAACGGGGCGAAAAACGCGTTTTCGTTAATATGCAAGCGTTTCTTTTTTTCGCAATAATTGGCGCGCTTCACATGAGCGCTTTTCCCTTTGATTTTCGCCAATTTGCCGGCGCCGTCCTGTAAAAGATGCGCGCGAATTAATTTCTTGCCGATGGTGGAAAGGCGGCGAAACTCTCCGGCATCTTTCGGAAAATCCACACGCGGAAAATCCATCCGCAAACAACCGGCGTAAACGCGGCGGTAATTCGGGGAATGCAAAATAGCGTAGATGGCCGAAAAGATGCTTTCCGGCTGAAATTTGACCCTGTATCGGGCGTCAATCCAATCCCGAAATGATTTTGTGAAATTTTCAGTTTTTTTCCGGCCGTTTTTGCCCGCCTCCGACTCATACCGATAAAGCGGCATAAGGTAATTGATTTCACTTCCCTTGTTGGAAATGCATGTGGATTCCATCAATCCCCGCACAATGGAGCAATGTTGCCATGTTTTTCCCGTTTTGAACTGCCGGACGGTGACAAGTCCGATGTTTTCCCCCGCCAGCATGTGCCGCATCACTCCGTCAATCGGGCGGGAATGAAACCCCCCGGATTTCCCTGTGTAATATGTAAAGCGGGAATCAAAGGGGCGGTAAAGCACGGGAAGAATCCGCCCCGCGTTTTCCGCGAGGTCCTTTCGCACTTTTGCAACCTCCCAATTAACGCTGTCCTCCAAAATGCCGTATTTTTCGCGGAGGTCGCGCGTGTTCATTTTGCCAAAGTCCTGCACCGTCCGCTCAATATCGGACTCATCAAAGCGTATTGCGACGGCGTCCCGACGCGTCATTAACCCCACATTGGCAAGGGAAAAAATGTCCCTGATTGAGTGAAATTTTTTATACTCCTTCGCCACCCGCTCATTGCGGGGAACAAAAAGATAAAAAGGGTTGACGGGTTTAATTTTCCGCCATTTGATTGAATCCATGTCGGATTCGCCGCAAACGCGGTATTTCTCTTTGCGCAGACCCCACATGTCCGCGTGAAAAACGCCGCGAATTTTCGTCTTCGGATTTTTGACAAGCAAACTTATCGCCACACCCTGGCGAATGTCAAAAACATTTTCATCCTTGCCGCCCGAAGGCGTCGTTTCTTCCCTGTTGGCGTTGCCATGCAGATCCAAAAAGTACAGTGCATCAAAGGAATCCAGCAAACTTTTGCGCATTCCGCGAAAAGTCGGGTTTTCCAAAAACCCGTGATTGGTGATGACGGCAATTACGCCGCGTGGAACATCCTGCATTTTCCACTGTGCAAAGCGCATAAACTTCACATAATCATCCGTAAGCAATTGCTTCCTTTCGCGCAACGACTCCCCGTCGATGGATTTGTAATCCGCTATTTTCTTATTAATCCACTCGCCCTTGTTTTGCGAGGCGACCGAATACGGCGGGTTGCCGGTTATGACCAAAACCGGCTGTTTCTTAACATTTTGGGCGTTTTTAACATCATTGGAAAGGGCCGGCAAAAAACCGCTCAGAACGCCGCTCATCGCCCCCTCCGATATGGCGGGGGGTTCCAAAGTATTCGTAATAAAAATCCGCAGCCGCTCGCTTTCATGCAGCGGGCGGACATTATCTTTTATAAATTGCGCCAATTTAATGTGCGCAACGGCGTAGGGGGCGATAAGAAATTCAAACCCGTGAAAGTTTTGCAAAATATGCCCCTTGAGCAATTGTTCGCGCATCGCGGGGCTTTTTCCCTCCAAAACGCGCCGAAACATTTCCAGCATAAAGGTTCCGGTGCCGGCCGCAAAATCCAGAGCCGTCACTTGCTCTGAATCCGACAGCCCTTCGGCAATACCAAAATCTTTTATGAGAATGCGCTCCGCCGCGCCAACGATAAATCGCACAACTTCGGGCGGAGTGTAATATACGCCGCGGGTCTTTCGCAGGGCGGGGTCAAACTCCGCCAAAAACTCCTCGTAGAAGTACAACCACCTGTCGCTTTCGTCCGCGGTCCGTTTTCTATAAGTCAAACTTTCGGCAACGGCCGCGGCATCCATCCAATTGACGACGGTCAAAATGTCGTCAATTATCGGCTTCAAGTCGCCGTAAAGCGGCTTTTCCAAATCCTTCAAAAAATCCGCCAATTCAGCAATAAGCGAAAACGACCCCGGAATATGTTCCTCCAGCCGCAAAGTCAATTTTTTCTTTTCGGGGACATTAAGGCGCGCCAGCAATGCGCCGTAAATCAATGTTTGCGCAAAAGCGCCGGCGAATTCTTTCGGCGTCAGTTCTTGAAAAACTTCTTCGCAAAAAGTGCGGTACAAAGCATGCGGACGGCTGCCCGTTGGAGGAGTGGTTATTGCCAGAATACCGGCAAGCCCGTCGCGCAGCCAGCGGCAACGCACAGCCAAATTTTTCGCCAATTGCCTTCGGTCGCCAATTCTTTCCGGAGAATGTTCAAGAAATTTTCGAATAACCATCCGCAATTTTTCCTTTTCGCCTTTGCCGGCTTTTTTCAGCGGCAGCGACGCTTGGTCAAATATGTTGCCTTCCCGCAGCAGTAGAAAGCGGTATGAATCGCACAGCAAAATGTTCGGCGAGAGCGCGGCGTATTTTCGCAGTTGTGCGCCCTGCGACATAAGCGGCAAATTTTCCCCCGGCTTTTTGCACTCCACATATCCGGCCACCGCGCCGCCCGCGGCGTGAATGGCAAAATCCGGAGCGCCGTAAAGAGTCCGCTTCGGCTCGTGCAGGACGGTTATGCCGCCGCCTAATTCTTTCGCAAGCCCTTCCAGCAAATTATGCAAAGCGGGGCGGTAGGAAAGTTCGGTCGCGTCCGCCGCCGGCAACCCCGCCAGAGAATGCAAATACTGTCCGATAATGTCCATCGCGCCTATTCTATCAAAAAGACGGCGCGGTCAACCGCACGACCCGATTGCGCCGCTTGCGCTTCTTGGGTCGGGCGTGCGCCAGAATCGCCAAATCCACCGCCCTCAACACTTCCTCCCGCGTGCGCCGTTTGTGGTCGTTCCACGAATCCAAATAACGCATTTTGCGGTTTTCCGTGAGCGATTTGCCCATGCGATACACATCCACCTCGGACTCCCGGACAAGGCGGGCGGGCATAACGCCTTTGCCAAGTTCCGCTCCCGCCCTGCGAATCGCGCCGGCAACGCAAAAAGATTTTGCGGCGCCGCTCTCGTAATCCGCCAGCGCTTTGCCGTTTTCGTCCCGGCAAAAAGCGCCCCGGCACCATCCGCCTTTCCTGCGCAAATACTTCCCCGCGCGCCGCAAAAGGGCGGCAACGGTCACTTGCCTTTTGGGGATTTCAATCCCGTCCCCCGGGGGAATGACAAGTTTGCCCTGAATGCGGATTTCCGGCTGCGGATACTCCCGAGCGGCGGCGGGATGCATTTTTGGGTCCTTGCGCCGGACGACATCGGCGCGCATGTCCATACCCGTGCGAATGCCGCCAAGCCAGTCCAGCAAACCGTTCAAAGAGTTTGCCAGTTTTCGGTTAGTTTCCGATTCGTCTTCCGCCATCGCTGTTCCAACAAAAACACCCCGCCCAACAAGCCCCCCGCATTATACATCAAGAAAAAAATCCCCGCGTCTCATTGCACATCTCCGGAGGTGTAACGCAACCGACAAAAGCGGAGGTCCGCGCCCGCTCAAATTAAATTAGAAATGGCGGGAACGCATCGCTAACCCCCCGCGCCTTTGCCGGTAATTATCGGTTCGGCGGCGAGCGCATTTCGCAGGGGCGTCAGATCTTCCAGCGGCAGGATTTCCGAAAAGAGCGCGTCAATTTTCAGCCGTTCGTCGTCGCGCGCCAGCAACGGCAGCGGCAGCAATCCCGCTCCCCGCGCGACTTCGTCAAAAAGCGCCGCCGCCTTTTGCAAAGCCCCGCGCGGCAGCGCCGCAAAATCCGGCACAGGCAGTCCCCCCGCCGCTTTTTGGCTCAGCCCCACTTTCGCGCCCAATGTGTTTTGCGCCGCGTTTGCCGTCAGAAGCAGCGCCGGCGCGGAGTTCAGCCAGAGCGTCAGCGTTTTTAACTTGTCCTCGTTTTCTTCGCCGTCCCCGTTTTCCCCGCATTCCTTGCGCAGCCGCAGCGGCCAATAATGCGACGCCTGCACCGGTTCGGAAACCAGCGCAGCCAGCCGCCGCGCGGTGTTGAAGCGAAAACTCTCGTTCAGCACGACCCTCCCCGCCCGCGCAAAAAAGCGTTCCGCCCAGCGTTCCCGCCCCGGCAGCGCGCGCAAATAGCAATGCGGGCGTTCGGCGACGCCGCCAAAATCCCGATGCGCAAAACCGGTCGCGCCCTTGTGCCAGCCGGGATAATATCCGGCGCGCGCCGTTTTTTCCTCCGCAATTTCCAACGCGCGAAAAGCGCCGTGGTTCAACCGCAGGTGCAGCGTGTTGCCGCCGAAAGCCGCGACATCGGCGAGTTTGCAAAGCGCCGCACCCGTCCGCGCCCCCGGCGAAAACGAACCCGTGCGCGCGAACAACTCCGCCGCCGCAGCCAGCGACGGATCCGCAAACGACAGTCCCCGCCAAGCGTCCGCGCCCCGCCAGGAAAGCAGCGCAAACCGTCCCCACTCCCGCCGCCGAACGACAACACCGCCGCGACCGTCATCACCGTTACCATTACCGTCACCACCACCACCATCCCCCACATCCGAAAAAATCCCCCCGCAATCCTTTCCGTCCGCGCGCGCCGTCGTCAGCGCATCCGCAGCCGCGCGCGCTTCGGCGACCGTCTTCGGATTACGCCGCAGCACCGCAAAAAACGCTCGCTCCTTCGGCGCTTCACCCGCCGCCCGCCGGCGAGCGAGGACGATGCATTCCTGCAGCGCGGTGTTTTCCGAAAAGCCGGGTTTGCGCGGGTCGCGGCTGGCGACGACCGCTTCCAAGTCAAAATCCTTTTCCATCCGCGCGCGCATTCCGCCCCACGCCCTGCCCGCGCCCGTCGCCGCGGCGAGCGGCAACACAGCGGCAAAGCGTCCCCCCGCTTTCACCGCCGCGCAGGCGAGCGCGACAAACCCCGGACCCAAACCCTTGTCGCACGAAAAACCATAACGCCGCCCGAGCGCGCCCGTCCGCCGCCGCACCTCCCCCCGCGCCCGCGGCGGCAGAAAACCAAAAGACGGATTCGCCGCAGTCCCCCGCACATACGGCGGATTCATCAGACAAAAATCCAAAGGCGGAAACCGCGCCCCGCCCGCTTCCAACATTTCCAAACTGCCCGCTTTTGCACCACCGTTACCGTCACCATCACCCCCGCCGATGTCAACAACAAAAACATTCCCCCGCGAAAAATCCGCATCCGGCGCAAGAACCGCCAGCGACGCCGTCGTCAGATGCGCGGCGTTTTCCAAAATGTCGCAGCCAAAGAGTCCCCCCTCGGCAACCCCGCGCAACAACCGTCCGCGCGCCTCGCGCAGGGGACTGTTACCGTCCCCGCAACAGTCCCCCCCAAACTTCGCGCAAAACGCGCGCGCAAAGTTTTCCAAAATCTGCCGCAGCGCCGCCGTCAACAAAGCCCCCGCGCCGCAAGCGGGGTCGGCGATGCGAAGTTTCCCCGCCGCCGCCGCGTCCGCCCAATCCACACCCGGCGACAACCGCGGATGCAGCGCCAAACCGGCGAGAAAAGCCGCCGATGCCGGCGAAGTGTAAAACGCGCCCAGCGACTTCTCCCCGGCAAGCAAACGCTGCTGCATCCGCCCGGCAAAATCCGCGCCGCAATCGTCCCCCCAATTTCCCCCCGCGCGCGCATCGCCCGCCGCAGTGAACAACCGCGCAATCTCCGCATCGGAAACCCCCGCATCCAAAACATCAGCCGCCGCGCAAAAAAAAGCGGCATGATTAACTTCCGCAAATATACGCCGCCATTCCCGCGCCAGCGCGCCGCAGCCGCCCCGCGCAAAAACATCCCCCGGCGGCGCAATGTCCCCGCCCGATTCCGCCAGCGCAAAATGCGCCAACACCGCCCCGAACAAAACCGCCCCCGCCGACTCTCCCCCGCGCACAAAAAAATTATATCCCCAAAAAAACCCGGCATAACGCCGCCCGTTCTCGTTACACCTTAACGCGTCTCGTTCTCGTTACACCTCTCCAGAGGTGTAACGC
>JAHRAH010000099.1 GCA_020027345.1 Gammaproteobacteria bacterium
TTGCTGTCCACGACCCCGTCGCCGTTGCCGTCAAACTCCGCCAACGCCGCAAACCCATGCGCCGCATTCCGGCCATTATCCAACACGGAATTGTCCCCAAACAACTCCGACCCGTCATTGATGACCCCGTCCCCGTTTTCATCCCAAACAAGAACGCCATCATCCGCCCCCGCCCAGCGGCTCAACTCCGCAAAGCCGTCCCCCCCGTGGTCAAAGTAAGCAACCCCGCCGGCCTCCACGCCATCCCCGTC
Organism: Gammaproteobacteria bacterium; assembly: GCA_020027345.1. Classification (GTDB taxonomy): domain Bacteria; phylum Pseudomonadota; class Gammaproteobacteria; order Tethybacterales; family Persebacteraceae; genus JAHRAH01. The sequence goes on from JAHRAH010000099.1 coordinate 252, forward strand.
CAAATCCAAGATGAGCGGGGAAACCCGGTCCAAATCGCACAGGTACTCAGGCAACTTGTCAGTTACCAGGCCAGCCAGTTCAGAAAGAACCATACCTACGGCAAAACCGGACAGGCCTCCCCTTGCCAAGGCGCGCGCATTTTGACCGACTATCACGGCATCCCTACCAAGCTCGCCAGCAACCTCCTGCGCTATGCGGACAATGGCCGCAGATACCACTGCGGCGGCAAGCCAAGTATATGCCGGCCAACCGAATGCCGCCACGGTGGCCACGGCAAAAAAAGTGACAAGCGCCCTCACTTTTTGGACGCATTGTTCGCGTTCATTGTCAGGCATTGCCCCTCTTTTCTTTTAAGTAAGTGCCGCCCGCCGCCGGACCGACAATCCGCAACAGAGCGCAAGCATGAATTTTCTCCGCCATTTTGCTTCTTTATAGCATATTTTTCTATTTTTGGCAATTTTTGGTACAATTTGGCGGGGGAATATTGCAATGCTTCACTGGCCGTTTTCTTACATAACTGCGGCGGAGGCGCGGCATGCGGGGTATGGCTGGGGGCTTCTCGCTTTGCTGCATCTCGCCGCCGCCGCCGGGGTAAGCGCGGCGCCTTTTCCGGCGGGATGGACCGCGGTCTGTGTTCTCGGCAGTTTGATTCTTGCCGGATATGCCGCTTGGGTTTCCCAACGCTTGCCTTTGCGGGCGCATGGGGCGCGGAAGCGGGCGCGGGATAGTTGCTGGTTGGCCGCCATTTTGGGTGGAATTTTTACCGTGAGCGAATTAGGATACCGCATCGGGGGCGACTCCGGGGAATTGCTTTGGAGCATCACAATAGATTTATGGCAAGCGCGACCGGGGACAAAGAGAGACAGTGATCTCGCGTCGCACGATTCCCCTTATGTGACGATGTGGGCGTTGTTGTTTTGGTGCGTTTTTTTTCTGTGCCTCTTCAGAAAAAACTCGGAACCGGAATGACAACCACTCCTTTTGCCGCGACTGTGACATTGCTGTTTTATTATTAAACGCCGCCGCTTTTGCGCGCGGGCAGAGGATTCCCCGCCGCTTTCTTTTATACCGTTATTATTAAAATCCGTCCAGCGCATAACGCGCAAGTTCTCCCAATTCTTGTCCTTGCCGTCAACAACCCCGTCGCCGTTCGTGTCCCGCCCGGCATCCTTGCTGTCCACGACCCCGTCCCCGTTGCCGTCAAACTCCGCCAACGCCGAAAAACCATGCGCAGCATTCCGGCCGTTATCCAGCACCGAATTATTGCCAAACAACTCCGACCCGTCATTGATAACCCCGTCCCCGTTCTCGTCCCAAACGAGAACGCCATCATCCGCCCCCGCCCAGCGGGATAGTTCCGCCCAGCCATCGCCTCCGTGGTCAAAGACAGCAACCCCGCCGGCCTCCACGCCATCCCCGTCCAAATCCAGGATAAGAGGAGATGCAGGATCGCACAAGCCAAGAAAATCTGGACAACTGGGGCAATCGGGCTTGTCCTCCAATCGTAGACCATTCCTCTCGGCATCATGGGGACTCATCGGAGAGCCGGACCGGATGTTAGGGGCTTGCCCCGGGTAGAGCCGGTCCACCGTTCCAGGGATTAGCGGTTGGCCATTTGCATTACGGGGCCAGTTGCGCCACTCTTCATAACGATCATGTTCCGCGAGGCATTTGCCCGCCGCCTCTATCCCAAGGCGGGCGAGAATCCTCTTGAGAATTTCCCACGGAATATTACTCATATTGTCTCGCTTTCATTTTGCAGTTGCGCCAACTGCGTGCGCAACTTTTTATAAATTTCGGGCGGAGGAATTTGCAACTTTGCGTAAAATCTGTCACCATAATCGGAGGAAGAACCGAGACGCTCCGCCAATTCGTCGGCTTTCGCCATCCATTCTTTCGCTTTTGCAATATCGCGGTCGCCGCCCAGTCCTTTCGCATGCATCAAAGCCAACTCCGCCATCGCGGCGGGATGTTCTCTCTTTGCGGCGGACAAAAAATAATCGCGCGCTTTCGCGTAATCCGGCTCAAGTCCGAATTCTTCGGCGTAACGCCAACGGTAGCCAACGGCAAATGCTGTGTGTGCTCCGTATGCTTCTTCCGCCGATTTTTCCAGCCAGCGCGCCGATTTTTCCGCATCCAAGCCGAGCGTCAGCGAGCCCTGCCAGCCCCATTTGCCGGTGCGGTATGCTTCGCTCAATTCCAATTGCGCGTCCGGCACTCCTTGTTCCGCCGCGCGCGTCATCAGCGAAAACCCCTCGCGAAAGCGCACATCGCCCCCGTCGCCCCTCCCTTTGTAAGCAAACATCGGCATTCCGTATTCAGTATCCGGCAACGGGCCGTCGGCCGTCGCTGGGTCGGAGGAAAAAGTCATCCAGAGAGAACCGTCATCGCCGTAGCCTTTTTTGACCGCAAGCCAGTAATGTGATTCGCGCCAGTCCAATTCGTGCGAGGTTCTTTCCATTTCCGCCCACAATTTTTCCTCGTTCTCGGGGCCGCATTGCCCGTTGGGTTTGCCGGGACCGTAACGCCGAAAATACCTCCACCGCTTGTATGCGGTGCCGTCAAGTCCGCCATATTGTTCTTCGGCAGCACCCTGCCTGCCCTCTTTTTCGGCAAAAACTTTGTAAATGTCTGTAACCAAACAACCGATGCTCATCCGGTTGTGCTTCCACCCCCAAATCCCGCCGCCCGCAACCGCCGCAAAAACCGCGCAAAAAACCGCAACCTTGACAACCCCCGCGCCAAACCGCCCACTCCCGCCCTCGGAGCCAGCCGTCTGCCGCAAATTTCCCGCGCCATCCGTCATAACGAGCACAAGGATAGCACAAAAACGGAAAATGTCCCCCTTTTCGGCATTCAAATTTCCCCCCGCGAATTCTGTCCACAAGGAACAAAAAAGCCAAAGAAACCCACGATTCCTCGCCGCTGTCCCTGACGCGGTTGTTATCGGAATCCGTCCGGCCATCACGCGCAGGTTTGCCCAATTCTTGTCCTTGTCGTCGACAGCCCGGGCGGCGTTTCGCCGGTTTGCAAAATTCCAATTCGCATCCGTTAATTATACTCCCCGCCGGGCGGGAATGACGGTGCTTGCTTGCCGTGTTATACTGCCGCCCATTCCCAGTTGCTCGCAGCCCCTTGCCGGGCTGCTTGCCGAATACAAAACCCCGGCAACGGGGCAATAGGCAAGGCAAACACGCGAGTGACTGTGGAATCAACCCGGCTTTTTTTGCCGCGGGGACGGAGAGGGCGGCTTGACAAGAGCGGTTTTTTTGCGTATAATCCCCGTATGCTATTCCGCAGTTCTATGATGCAAAATTTTCTCATCGCTTTTACCCTGCGCATACTGCCGGCAACAATTTTCGGGGCGGCGGTTTTGGCGGGGCTTTTTGCGGCCGACGCGCGCGCGCAAGTGGTCACCGTCTATGACACTACTACGCCGAATGTCGTCAGCGTCGCCGCCGACGGACACATTATCTACAAGGCGAAAGTGGCGGGGACGATGACGGCGATTATCCGGGCGGTAAGGAAGTCGCTGTATTCCGACTCCGCAAACCCCGGCGGACGCCCTTTTGAAGTTCGCACTACGGCATTTGCCTCCATTACCGTGCGCGGATTGGATTCTTGCAGCATTGCCGGCGGGTGCGACGCCTTCGGATTGGAAAGGGCGAATTCCGCAGCCGCCCGCCTTGCTTCGCTGATTGCGATGCGCCTGCGCACGGTTACGATGTTCGCCGCTTCGGGCGCGGAACTGGACGAGGGATTCGGACAATTTGATTCCCTGCTGTATCATCTGGCGACGGCAAACAAACCGGAGCATATCGGCGTTTTGGCGAACGCCGGGGCGAATTTGGAATTCCGGGACAATCAGTTGTTCACTCCCCTGCTTCGCGCCGCTTTGCAAAACAACATTACTGCGGCGACTATTCTTCTTTCGGCGGGGGCGAGTGTAAACGCCGAAAACAATCTGCAGCAAACGCCGCTGGCTCTCGCCGCCGCGACCAATAACATCACCCTTATAACCGTGTTTCTTTCGGCGGGGGCGAATCCGAACACGAAGGACGACGACGGCTGGACTCCCCTGCTTTGGGCGGTAAACCGCGACAACACCGCCGCAATCACCGCTTTGCTGACGGCGAACGCGAGCGTCAATGTCTCAAACAACGCCGGCAACGCGCCTTTGCTTTACGCCTTTCAGCGCAAAAACACGACGATACTCACTTTGCTCGTGCATTCTTTGGCAAACATAGGCGCGTACAGTTTTCGCGACAGGTCTGTGCTGGGATGGGTTTCGCGGCTGAACAGCACAATTGCAATAACCGTTCTTTTGCAGTATGCCGCGAGCATTAATGTGAAAGACAACGACGGCAACTCCCCGCTTATTTGGACGGCGCACCACAACAACACCCCGGCATTATTCGCATTGCTTTCGGCGAACGCGAGCGCGAATATAACAAACGGTTCCGGCTGGACTCCTCTGCTTTGGGCGGCAAACCGTGCAAACATTACGGCGGTGACGGCTTTGCTGACGGCGGGGGCGAGCGCGAACATAACAAACAACGCCGGGGAGTCGCCGTTGTTTTACGCGGTGCGCGAAAACAACATACCGATAATAACCGTTCTTGTCCATGAAATTTTTACTATCGGGCCGTATCGGAACGCGGACATTTCGCCGCTGGTTTGGGCGGCGCGGTTTCAGAGGCATCCCGTATTGACGGCTTTGCTTTCGGCGGGGGCGAACATAGAGGGGACGAGCGATGTCGGCTCCACTCCGCTGATTTGGGCGGCCGACGGCTCCAATTTGCAACTGATAACGGCGCTGCTGACGGCGGGGGCGAATGTCAATGCGACAAACATATTCGGCAACTCGGCGCTGGTCGTCGCGGCGCAGCGCAGACATTTTCCGGTAATAACCGCGCTTCTCGCGGCGGGGGCGAACGCGACCGTAACCGACGCTCTCCCGCAAATGCTTCTCACTTTGGCCGTCGCAAACAACAACATCGCGGTGATAACTTTGCTGGTGCATGCGATTACGCCCATACCCCGTTATAGTTCTTCTCATGGCACGCCTTTGTTTTGGGTTATCAGATTTAATAACACCAAGGGGCTGACGGCATTGCTCTCGGCGGGGGCGGGCGTTAATGAGAGGGACGGTGCCGGCGACACCCCCTTGCATAACGCCGCTCTCCGCGCGAGCGTCGGGGCGGTAACAATATTGCTCTCGGCGGGGGCGAGCGTAAATGCGAGGAATAATGGCGGCGAGACGCCTTTGTTTTATGCCGCCAACGGAGGGGACGCTGCGGTAATCGCGGCTTTGGTTTCGGCAGGCGCGAGTTTGCAAGCGAGGTCCAACAGCGGGCAAACGCCTTTGCATCACGCCGTCGCCAACAGCGGCGCTTCGGCGATTACGGCGCTGGTTGCGGCGGGGCTGGATGTGAATGCGCAGAATAATGGCAACGGCACGCCGCTTGATGCCGCAAATTTTTTCAACCGCCCGGCTAATGCCGCGGTATTAAGAAATAATGGCGGGCGTTGTAATTTGCTTTGCCGTTCCGGCGACACCCGGCTGGACGGGCTGGTATGCACCGCGAATTATGCCGGCAGTCGTCCGGGCAGCAATTGCCGCGCAAGCGGACGCAAGTCAACAAACCGTACTAATCGCTACAAGGGACGATTACACTATTAACATCGGAAACAATAACGCCCCCCCCGTCATTCCAGCGAAAGCTGGAATCTATACGCACTCGCGAAAACCGCAAAACCCAAAAACCGGCGACAACCCCGGCGCGCCAATGGATTCCGGCTTTCGCCGGAATGACGGGGTTGTGGTTTTTTTAATTTGCGGGGATTATATTGTGTTCGGGGCCGAAAGGGAAAGCGGTTATGTTTTCCGCGCCGGTTTCGGTTACGACTAAAATGTCGTGTTCGCGGTAGCCGCCGGCGCCGGGCTCGCCTTCGGGGATTAGTATCATCGGCTCCATTGAGACGACCATATTCGGGCGCAGGACGGTTTCCACATCCTCGCGCAATTCCAAACCGGACTCGCGCCCGTAGTAATGGCACAAAACGCCGAAGGAATGTCCGTAGCCGAAAGTGCGGCGGCGCAGAATGCCTTCCTCTTCAAAAAGCGCGTTTAATTCTTTTGCAATGTCGCAGCAGCGCGCGCCGGGCCGTATCAAACGCAATCCCGCTTCGTGCGCTTTCACATTCGCGCGCCAGTATTTCAGCGAGGCGTCGTCGGCGTTTGCGAAAAACATTGTCCGCTCCAATGCGGTGTAGTATCCGACGATCATGGAAAAACAATTGAGCGAGAGTATGTCGCCCTTTTGCACACGCCGCGAAGTTACCGGGTTGTGCGCGCCGTCTGTGTTTATTCCGGATTGAAACCATGTCCAAGTGTCCATCAATTCGGAATCGGGAAAGCGTTTTGCTATCTCCCGCGTCATCGCGCGCGTGGAAGCGAGCGCGACTTCGTATTCGGGCGCCCCTTCGCAAACCGCCTCGCGCAGCGCAGCGCCGCCGATGTCGCAAACTTGCGCGCCCTGTTTTATGTGCGCGATTTCCTCCGCCGATTTAATCATCCGCAAACGCATCGCGGGTTCGGCGATGTCGGCGAATTCGCATTTCGGCCGGAGCGCGCGCAGTTCCTTCATTGTTTGCAAATTCAAATGGTCAAACTCCGCGCCGATTATTCCGCTTTGCGGGAGTAGTTTTTCCAGCGCGCGAAAAAAGTTGCCGCGCCGCCAGTCGGTGTAGACGATGTTTTCGCCGGCGGTGCGCCGCCATGGCTGCCCGCCGTCAATGTTCGCCGAAACCGTCGTCAGTTTGTTTTCGTCCAGCACCAGCCCGTAGTTTCTGCCGAAGGCGCAATACAAAAAATCGCCGTAATAATTGATGTTGTGTACGGAAGTGAAGAGCGCCGCGCTTATCCCGCGCTCCGCCATTTCCGCGCGCAGCAGTCGCGCGCGGCGGTCGTATTCCGCCGCGGAAAAAGTGTTCGGCGCCTTTTCGCCGTTCTCAATTGTTTTGACGGATTCCATTTTCGTCCGGCGAAGTATATCACCGTTATCAAAGCGCGCCGCGGCGGGCGGTGTGGACGGTCGCGGCGAGAATCAACGCGCAACCAAACCATTGCAATATCGTCAGCGTCTCGCCGAGGAAAAGCATCGCGCCGCCAACGCCGAAAACCGGTATCAGCGTCAGAAACAATCCCGCCGTGTTCGCCGGCAAAAGCCGCAAGCCGAGCAAATAAAACCAAAACGCCAGCGCAAACTGCACGACGCCGGCCGCCGCGGCAAAAGCCAAAGCGCGCGCGCCCGGCATTTGCAAAGGCGGCTCCCAATCCAGCGCCCGCGCGCCCGCCAGAAAAAAGAGCGCGCAAATCAATCCCGCGCTTTGCTGCAATGCGACAAGCGGCAGCGGCGCGATGTTTGCGACCAAGCGGCTGCTGATGACGACATACACGGCGGCGGTGAATGTCGCGGCGACGACGAGCATATTGCCGGCGAATCTTCCGCCCCATTCCGCGTCTTCGCCGGGCAGATTGATAATCGCCGCGCCGGCAAACGCGGCGACGACGGCGGCAATCCCCGCGGCGGATGCGCGCTCGCCCAAAAATATCCAAGCGAGAACGACTATAAAAACAGTTTCGGTCGCGCCGAGAACGGATGTTTCCGCCGCGGTCGTCAGCGCGAGTCCGGCGAGTCCCAACGCGTACGCCGCAGCCGGTTCCAAAACGCCGGTCGCCGCGGCGCGCAATGATTGCTTGTTTGCCGGCGCGCGCTGGCCGGTTATTAAAACGGCCGTCCACAAAAAAGCGACGCTCGCCGTTAACTGCACCGTCAAAAGAAAAAACGGCGGAAAGTCGTCCAGCGCCGCCTTGCTCATCACCGTCGCCAGCCCCCAGCAAGCGGCGGCGGCAATCACCGCGCAAACGCCAAAGGCGCGCGTGTTTGTCACGGCGTTTTTTTGCGGCGGAGTTTTTATTACGCCCGCCCGGTGCGGAGGCGTTCGGAGCGGCGGCGGAGGAGTTCCATTGCCGCGAGGAGAAAAATAGAAAGCACGACGAGCATAGTCGCCACCGCGAGAATTGTCGGGCTCACGCGCTCGCGTATTCCGGAAAACATCTGCCACGGTATTGTGTGCTGTTCGTAAGCGCCGACAAACAAAATAACGACTACTTCGTCAAAGGAAGTTATGAAAGCGAAAAGCGCGCCGGAAACGACGCCGGGCAAAATCACCGGAACGACCACGCGGAAAAATACCGTGACCGGCGGCGCGCCCAAGCTCTGCGCCGCGCGAATCAGCGAATGGTCAAAGCCGGAAAGAGTCGCCGTCACCGTGATGACGACGAAAGGAGTCGCCAATGCGGTGTGCGCGAGTATCACGCCGAAGTAAGTCCCCTGCAGGTTAATGTCGGAATAAAAGAAAAACATCGCCGCCGCGGAAATGATGAGGGGGACTATCATCGGCGAAATAAGCACCGCCATAATCGCGCGGCGAAAAGGCAAATGCGGGCGCGAAAGCCCGAGCGCGGCGAGCGTCCCCAGAAAAGTGGCGAGCAGCGTCGCGGCGACGGAAATGATCGCGCTGTTTTTTACGGCGTCGCGCCAATTGCGATCGTTGAAGAAATCCTCGTACCAGCGCAGCGAGTAGCCCGCCGGGTCCAGCGAAAGCATTTCGTCGGTGAAGACGAAAAAAGGCAGCGCGTTAAACGAAAGGGGGATGATGACCAGAATCGGAAACACCAGATAAAAAAGCACGAGGGCGACAATGACGCGCAAGGCGTAATGCCACGCCTTTTCCCACCCCTGCACATAAGAAGGCGCCGCCATCAGCCCAGTTTCATTTTGTCAATGCCGACGATTTTGTCGTAAAACCAGTAAAGCGCCAGCACCAGCGCGAGCAGCATAAAGCCGAGCGCGCTTGCCAGCCCCCAGTTGCCGGAAGCGCGCACATGATAGGCGATGCGGTTGGAAATAAAAGTCCCCTCGGCGCCGCCGACCAATTCGGGCGTGATGTAATAGCCGATGGAAAGAATGAAAACAAGAATGCATCCGGCGCCGACGCCCGGCACCGTCAGCGGAAAATACACGCGCCAAAAAGCGACCCATCCGTTCGCGCCCATGGAACGGGCGGCGCGCATGTAGGCGGGCGGGATGGTTTTCATCACGCTGTATATCGGCAAAATCATAAACGGCAAAAGAATGTGCGTCATCGCTATGATTGTTCCGGCGGCGTTGTGAATTAATTCCGGGCGGTCGCCGTCGTCGGCGATTCCGAGGGCGACGAGCGTGTTGTTGACTACGCCTTCGCTGTAAAGCAAAACTATCCACGAAGTGGTGCGCACGAGCAGCGAAGTCCAAAACGGAAGCAAGACGAGAATCAAAAGCCAATTCGCATGGCGCGGCGGCAGGGAGGAAATAAAAAACGCAGTCGGATAGCCCATCAAAAACGCGAGAAAAGTGATGAGCGCGCTCAGCAAAAGCGTCCGCCAAAAAAGGCGCAAATAGATGCGTTCGTTTTCGGGCTTGCGTTCGTAGGAATTGCTTTCGGGTTCAAAGGCGAAGTCGGCGGCGTCCATGTAATAGCCGCCGCCGTATTGCTGCGCGGTGAAAAACTTGATGCCGCGCCAGATGTCGGTTTCGCCCCATCGCTTGTGAATTTTCACGAGGGCGGCGCGCGGGTCGGCGGGGTTGTCGGGCAGTTTGCGGATTGCGCGCGCGGTTTTGCGGAAGACGCTGGACGCGCCGGACATTTTGTAGTTTATCAGCCGCCCGACGCGCGTCATTGTTTTTTCCTTCGCGCCGCGTTTTGCGTCGGCGATGAGGGCGGCGAACGCTTCTTCCGGCGGCAGTTCTTCGCCGTTTGCGTCCCAGTCGGCGAGGGCTTCGCGCGTTTGCGCGAGCGCGCCGTGGACGAAAGAATTGTCCACGCTGCGAAAAAGCATTTCGGCGACCGGCGCCAGAAATGTTATGCAAATAAAAAGAAAAAGCGGCGCGACCAAAAGCAGCGCGCTAATTTTCCTTTGCCGCTCGGAGCGGGAAAAGCGCGCTTTGAGTTCCGCGCTGCCGATGACGGCTTCGGCGGTTGCGGTTGTCATTCTGCCTCGCCCGCGTCATTCCCGCGCAAGCGGGAATCCACAAACGGCGCGGAATTAATATACCCCCCCCCGCAAGCGGCGGGGGGTAAAGAAGCGCGGGGATGACAATAGTGCCCGGCATTAAAAGAAAAACGGCGGCGGCGGTGTTGTCACCGTCCGCCGCCGTTTCCTGTTGCGTCAAAAGCGGCGCGCGTTCTTTACTGATCCAGCCAAGCGGCGAAGCGCTCGTTCAACTCGTCCTGATGGTCGGCCCACCATTCAATGTTGTTGTAGAGCGTGTTCTTGGCGTTGTTCGGGTCGGTGGGCATGTGCGGCGCCATGTCAATTCCCAGTTCGGCATGCTTGCCGACCAGCGGGGCCGACGATTTGCGCGCGGGACCGTAGGAAATCCACTTCGCCTGGTCCGCCAGCCGCTGCGTGTCGGTGGCGAAATACAAATAATCCAGCACCGCCTGTTGGCGCGCGGGCGGCAACCCGGCGGGGACGATCCAGCCGTCCAGTTCAAAGATTTGCCAGTCCCAGAGCATTTTCACCGGCTGCTTTTCCTCTTCAATGAGCGCAAAAAGGCGCCCGTTGTAGGTGCTGCCCATCACGACTTCCTGTTTGGCGAGGCGGTCGGGGGTGTCGGAGCCGCTCGCCCACCAGATGACTTCGTCCTTGATGGTGTCCAGTTTGGCGAAAGCGCGGTCGACGCCTTCGGGGGTGTCCAGCACTTCATACACTTTCGCCGGGTCCACGCCGTCGGCGAGGAGCGCCCACTCCATATTGTTAATGGCGCGCTTTTCCAGCGAGCGTTTGCCCGGGAATTTTTTCAGGTCAAAGACATCCTTGATGCTGCTCGGCTCGCGCCCGCCCCATTCCGGCACATCGGTGCGAAAGCCGAAGGTGGTGGAATAGACGATTTGCGGGATAAAGCACGGCGAGACCAGCGCTTCGCCGAAATCCTTGGTCGGCGGCGTGCCGTCGGGGGCGGGGGCGAGGACTTTGTCAAAGTCAATCTCCATCGCGATGCCCTCGTCGCAAGCGGCGATGGCGGCGGCGGGGACGACATCAATGAGGTCCCAGGTGATGTTGCCGGCTTCGTTTTGCGCGCGCAGTTTCGGAAGCGCCTCGTTGGAGGAATCGTCGTTGACGATGCGCACCCCGGGGTTCTTCTCCATATACGGCTTGTGGTAGGCGTTTTCCTGGCTCTTGGTGTAGGCGCCGCCCCAGGAGACGATGGTGAGATCCTGTTCCGCCGCAAGGGCGGCGCCGGCGCCGGCGAGAATCAAAGCCCCGGCGGAAAATCCGGCCAGAACGCGTTTGCTGTGAGTTTTCATTTTTCGGTTTCCTCCTTAAAAAGACAACGACCTGCTCGCCGCCATTATACCACAAACACCGCAATCCCCCCGCCGCGCAAATTTTTTTTTCGTTCTTCCCCGTCATTCCCGCGAAAGCGGGAATCCATACATACCCCGCCGCCGCCGCCGTCCCCGAAGTTTGCCGCAGAACGCGGGCGGGCTGTGGATTCCCGCTTTTGCGGGGGTGGCGGGGGGTTATTGCTGGCGGGTTTGGATTAGGGGGATGTCGCCGAAACCTTGCAGGGCGAGTTGGGCGCGGAGTTCTTCGGCGGCGGATTCGCTGGGGAAGGGGCCTATCCAGACGCGGTGGATTTCTCCGGCGGCGGTTTTGCCGGGGCGGACGGCGGCGGAGTAGCCGGAGAGGGCCAGCTGCGCGCGCTGCTCTTCGGCGGCGGCGGCGGAGACAAACGCGCCAACCTGCAGATGCCAGACAAACCGGCGCGACGCCGTTGGCGCTTCCTCCTCCTCTTCGGCGAGCGGCAGCGCCTGATTCTGCCGCAGGGCGTCGTGGAATTCCAGCGCCTCCGTTTTGCTTTGCTCCCGCGACTCTTCGGAAGTGAGGGTGGAATCGCGCGTCGGCGGGGCGATGAAGGGCAGATGCAATTTATTAACATACACGGCGACCGCCGCCGCGCCGCCCATCCCCAAAAAGGCGCCGAAGACCAGCAGCAACACCGCGCCCAGACAGCCGCGCCGGGGGGGAGTGTTGTTCTTGCCGCGCGCGCGCCGGGGCATCGGACGAATTACGGTTTTAACTTTGGTTGCATCGTCGGCGTTGCCGGCACCGTCGTCACTGTCGTTGCCGTTGTCACAGTCGTCACAGTCATTGTCCGCCGCCGTTGTTGCCGTCGTCGTCGGCGTCGTCGCTGTACATTCTTTGCGGCGCGCTCATTCCGAGCAGTGTCAACCCGCTCGCCAGCACCGCGCGGGCGGCGGCGAGCAGCGACAGTCGCGCGCGCTTGCGGTCGGGGTTTTTTTCGCGGATGATGCGCGGGGTTTTTTCGTAATAGGAATTCGCCGCCGGCGCGAGTTCTTCCAGCAAATACGCCGCCAGCAAATGCGGCGCGCGGTTTTGCGCCGCCCGCGCAATCAAATCGGGGAAGGCCATCAGCCGCTCGCACAACACCACCGCCGCCGGCTCCTGCGCGAGTTGCATATTCCGCGCCGTAGAATCACCACCGTCACCACCGTCACCACCATTGACACTGTTGACATCGTCGCCACTGTTGCCGCCGCCGTTTTCCTGCGCGCGCTTTAACACTGCGCACAACCGGGCGTGCGCATATTGAATGTAATACACCGGATTTTTTTTGTTTTTCGCGCGGGCGAGGCGCATATCCACATCCAGATGCTGGTCGTTTCTGCGGCTGACAAAAAAATAGCGCGCGGCGTCGGCGCCTATCGCCGCAATCATTTCCGCCAGCGATGCGAACTTCCCGGCGCGGGTGGACATCTTCACGCGCGCGCCGTCTTCGTAGAGCGCGACAAACTGAATCAGCGGAATTTCCAGCGCGACCTCCGCCCCTCCGAAAGCGCGCACAACGGCGGCAATGCGGGGGACATACCCGTGATGGTCGGCGCCCAGCACATTAATCAGCCGCGCGAAGGGTTTGCCGCCGGGCGCCGCGCGCGCGAGTTTGTCGCGGTGGTAGGCGGCGTCGGCGGCGAAATAGGTGTGTTCGCCGTTGGCGCGGCGCAACACGCGGTCTTTGTCGTCGCCGCTTTCGGCGCTCTTAAACCACAATGCGCCGTCCTTTTCGTAGAGTGCGCCGGGCGCTTTTTGCGCGAGTTCTTCCAGCGCCTGCGGGATTTTGCCGCCGGAGCGCAGGTCGTCGCGTTCGGAAAACCAGCGGTGGAAATCCTCCACGCCCATCGTTCGCAAATCGGCGGATATGGAATCGCGCATCACCGCCGCGACTTTCGCGCTCCATTTTGCGAACGCTTCTTCGCCGAAGGCGGTTTTTGCGGCGTTGACTAGTGCGTCGGCGGCGGCGTCCTCGGTGTTGGCGGCTTTGGCGGCTTCGCGGGATTGGGCGAGGAGGGCGGCGACTTCTTCGGGGGACAGTCGGCAACCGTCCTGCGGCAGTTCGGCGGCGGCGGCGGAAAAATATTCGGCGAGGTAGTCGCCGCGGTAGGCGCCTTCGGGCAGCGTTTCGCCGGGCGGCAACTGCGGTCGCAGCCACGCCGACGCGGCGAGAATGTCAATCTGCCGGCCGGCGTCGTTGAGGTAATACTCGCGCCAGACGCGCGCGCCGGAAAAGGCGAGAATCTTCGCGAGGGAATCGCCGTAGGCGGCGGCGCGGCCGTGTCCGATGTGCAGGGGGCCGGTCGGATTCGCCGAGACGAATTCCAGCAGCACCGTCTCCCCCTCCTGCGGGCGGCTGCCGTAGCGCGCGCCCTTTTGCAGGATTTCGCCGACGACCGCCGTTTTCGCTTCGGGCTTGAGGCGGATGTTGATAAAGCCGGCGCCGGCGACTTCCGCCCCGTCCACAAAATCGGGGAGGGACGCGTTTTGCAGCAGTCGTTTCGCGGCTTCGCGCGGGTTTTCGCCGGTGACTTTGGCGAGCATCAGCGCCGCCGGCGTCGCCAAATCGCCGCGCCCGGCGACGCGCGGCTTGCCCACCGGCGGCGGCCGCTCCAAAGCCGGCGCGCAGGCGCGGGCAAATGCGCGGGCAATCGCGTCGCGGTATTCGCTGGGGAACGGGGAAGGAGAAGGCATTAACGGTTGCGCCGCGCTTTTTTTCCGAATTATACCCCGCCGATTTTATACCCCCCGCCGCTTGCGGGGGGGGGTCGGAGCATTCCCCGACGACGAAGTCGGCGGGGAATGCTCCGGGGGGGTGGAGGGGGTCCGAAAAACAACGGTCACCGTCAACAACGGCATCCCCGACGGCAACGGTATCCCTCCACCCCCCCGGAGTTTGCCGTCCCCATCTGGCGATGGGGACGGCAAACTCCGACCCCCCCCCGCAAGCGGCGGGGGGTAAATAATCCTTGTCATTCCCGCGAAAGTGTAGGGTTTCGCGTGGTGCTATACTGGACGGGGCGGGGATTTCCCGGGGGCTGGCATACTTGCGTGAAAGGGGGTTGTTATGCTGACCAAACTGCATAAACGGGCG
>JAHRAH010000126.1 GCA_020027345.1 Gammaproteobacteria bacterium
CATAGTGGAGACCCCCGTCAATCTGGACGCCGCCCAAAAGAAACTCCTGCGCCAGTTTGACGCAAGCTTAAAAACCGCCCACTCCCCCCAAAAAGAATCCTGGCTAAAAAAAGCCAAAAACATCTTCACCGAATAACCCAAACTGTCATTCCCGCGAAAGCGGGAATCCAGCAAATTAAAAAAAACGCCCCCCCTTTTGTGTCATTCCCGCACCCCTATTAAAAAGCGGGAATCCAGCAAATTAAAAAACACCCCCGTCATTCCCGCACTCCCATTAAAAAGCGGGAATCCAGCAAATTAAAAAAGCGTCATTCCCGCACCCCTGTTAAAAGGCGGGAATCCAGCAAATTAAAAACCCCCCCCATACTCACGCTCCACCCGGCAAACACGAACAACATAACGCAAATACCATTTATCCTTCCCCTGTTTTTGCGCTTCGCGGTGTTCGGCGTTTTCGCGCCATTTGCGGACGGCTTCGGCGCTTTGCCAATAGCAGACGGTAACGCGCGCGCCGTCTTCGCCTTCGGCGTGTTCCATTCCGAGAAACCCTTCCTGTTGCGCGGCGAGTTCGCTCATTCTTTTTGCCGCTTGATTGTATTCCGCATCGCCGCCGGGCGCGCGCACGGAAGTAAAAATCACCGCGTAATACGGCGGCTGCGGAGTTTTAACCGGCGCGATTTCGCCTTCCGCCACTGCCGTCATTTTTTGCGATTTTGTTTTTCGCGCAAATATGTATAACCGGCCGAACTCAGGCGCATATCGTGCGCGTAACGGTCAATTTGTTTTTCGTTCAGCCCGCGCTTTTGCAATTTTGCGCGCGCGGCTGTTCGCAGTCGTTTTCCAAAAACTTCGGCAAAACCGTCGTCGTCCGTTGTCCCCCCGACTTCTTCGGAAAGCGCCGCCCATTCTTCCATTGCTTCCAATTGCTGCGCGGCGGCGGAGGGAATGTTTGCAATAACGCCGAAATGCGAAAGCGCCAGCATCCTCGCCGGATGCGCGGTTGTTTTTTCTATCGTCGCGCGCATCGCCGGCGGGTCAAACTGCGTCGGCGGCATAACCGGCAAAACCGCCGCTTCGCCGCCAGCCCCCGCGCAAAAAGAAACGCCGAAAGAATCCCCGGCGTAAAGCATATCCGCGCGCGGCTGCCAGACGCTCAGATGATGCCACGCATGCCCGGGAGAATGCATCGCGCGCAATTCTTCGCCCCCGAATTCAATCGCGTCGCCGTCTTCCAAGGGATGCAAACGCGATTCTTCCACCGGCAAAAGTTCGCCGTATTCGCGGTCGTAAAATTCCGCGCCGTGCAAAAAGCGCGCCGCCTTCGCAAGTTTCAATTGCGGCTGCGAAATATGCAGCAACGCCGAAGGATGCCCGGTAAGAACCGCATTCGGCAGCCGCCGCATCATCTTTCCGGCGCAGCCGGCGTGGTCCAAATGCGCGTGCGTGAGTATCAGCCAGCGCACCGCTTCGGGGGCGATTTCCAATTCTTGCATCGCCGCGAATATTTGCCCCTCGCCGTTTTTTCCGCCGCAATCCACCAGCGCGCACTCGCCGGATTCGCTTTTTAACAAATACGCGCAAGCCGCCCCCGGCGCGGCGTGCAGGACATCAATCAAAAAAACCCCGGCGCAAACCGGTTCGCTGTATTTCGCCGCCGTCACCGTCCGCCGCAAAAAAAAACGCCGTCAGAGTTGCGGCTTGACCAAAAACCTGCCGCTGACTTCGCCGGAAAGAACGCGCTCCGCCGCCGCCGCCGCTTCCCCCAGCGAAACCTCGCCGGCAAAAACCTTTTCGTAATCCTCCGCCGCCAGCGTTTGCGAAAGCAGTCCCCACGCTTTCAGCCGCAACTCCTGCGGTATTTCCACGGAATCAATTCCGTCCAAGCGCACGCCGCGCAAAATAAAAGGCATCACCGTCGTATGCAAATCAAAAGAGCCCGCCAAACCGCAAGCGGCGACGACACCGCCGTATTTTGTTTCCGCCAGCATTCGCGCGAGTATCTTCCCCCCGACGGTGTCCACGCCGCCGTCCCACTTCGCTTTTTCCAGCGGGCGGCAGTCGGCGCTCATATCCCCGCGCGAAATAACATCCCCCGCGCCCAGTCCCCGCAAGTATTCCGTCGCCGCCGGGCGGCTGACCGCAAAAACTTCATAACCCAATTTCGCAAGCAGCATCACCGCAAAACTGCCGACGCCGCCCGACGCGCCGCTGACGACAATTGCGCCGCCTTCTTTAACATAACCCGATTCGCGCAATGCAATAACGCAAAGCGCCGCCGTCGCACCGGCGGTGCCGGAGAGCATTGCCTGCCGCGCGTTCATGTTTTCCGGCATCGGCACAAACCATTCGCCCGGCGCGCGCGCGTATTCGGCGAAACCGCCGCTGTGTTTTTCCCCGACCGCGCGCCCGTGCATAATGACGCGCGCCCCTTCCTTGTATTTTTCCGACGCCGACGCGGCGACGACCCCGGCGTAATCCACCCCCGGCACCATCGGAAAAGCGCGCAGGATTTTGTTTTTGTTGCCGCAAAGCGCGAGCGCGTCCTTGTAGTTTACGGCGGAATATTCCACGCGCACGAGAACATCGCCCGCCGCAAGCAGCGAGGAATCCGCGCTCCGGGCGGAAAGCGAAAAGCCGCCTTCGTCCCCCGCCACAAGCGCGGCAAAGGAATCGGAAGAGGGCGAGGGGGGGGTTGCTTCTGTCATGGCGCGCATTGTATCACCAAAACCGAAAACAAAAACTCCCCCGCAAAAATGTAAAATTGCCGAATGGAAAACTTCCGGCGGCGATGGTGGATGGTCTCCCGCCATTGGGAAACAGTCGCCTCCGCCTGCGGCGCGGGACCAAAAATATCCTACGAACGGCGCGTAGTCCCGACCCCCGACGGCGACGAAATCGCGCTGGACTTCGCCGGCGGCGAAGCCGACAAACCGCTGCTCGCGCTCTTTCACGGTCTGGAAGGTTCCTCGCAAAGCAATTCCGTCCGCCGAATCGCCGCGCATTTTTTGGCGGAGGGATGGAGCGTCGCCGCGCCAAATTTCCGCACCTGCGGCGGGCGAATGAACCTGCTGCCGCGCGCCTACCACGCCGCCGACGAAAGCGAAACCGGCTGGATGTTGCGCCATTGCGAAGCCGCGTTTGCGCATTGCGGTTTTTACGCCGCCGGCATCTCGCTCGGCGGCAACGCATTAATTAACTGGGCCGCAAAATGCGGCGGAGAAAACACCGTGCGCGCAGTCGCAACCGTCTCCGCGCCTTTCAATCTCGCCGCTTCGGTGCGCGCCATTGACGGCGGGATCAGCCGCCGCATTTACGCCGAACACTTTCTGAAAACACTGCGCGAAAAAGTTTTGCAAAAACAAAAACGCTTTCCCGGCTTGTGCGCCGGCGCCGACATCCGCCGCGCAAAAACCCTCGCCGAATTTGACGAACTCTACACCGCCCCCGTGCATCGTTTCGCAAGCGCCGCCGAATACTGGAAGCGCGGCTCCTGCGAAAAATCCCTGACGCAAACAAAACTCCCCCTGCTTTGCATAAACGCATTAAACGACCCCTTAGTCCCCGCCGCCTCGCTCCCCGAACCCCCCTCCGGCAATGTGCAGTTCCACCGCCCCAAAACCGGCGGCCACGCCGCCTTCCTCGGCACCCCCCAAAACTGGCTCCCCAAAACAATAGCAAATTTCTTC
>JAHRAH010000130.1 GCA_020027345.1 Gammaproteobacteria bacterium
ATTCCGGATTCCCCGGATTCTCCCCGCCGCCGACGGTAACAACCCCGACAGTCGCCGCCCCCGCCGCCGTAACCGGCGCAAAATTAGGCGAGCCGGCAAAACCAATCACCAGCCCCGGCGGCGAAAACCGAACCGGAAAAACAAAAACCCGCGCAGTTTGCAAATCATTCCCCGGCGCCGCCGCAACAACCGCCGCAATGTCCCCGAAGGCCGCCGTAGTAGTCATCCGAATAATAAAAACAGTGTTGCGCACGGTAACAATGTCAAAAACATCCGAAGGCGAAACCGCAGCCGAAACCCCGCCGTCCCCCGCCAAAACAACGCTGCCGACAACCGCCGGCAAAGAGTCCCCCGTCCGCACAGTCGCCGCCCCGTCCGCAACCGGCAGCTCTCTTCGCGCATTCGCCAAAGCGCAATGCGCGACCGCCGAATCTATTTTTGCAGTTTGTCCCGCGCCGCAGCCGACGGTCTGCCCGCCGACAATCGCCCGCGCCCCCGCGACGATGTCCATCGTCACCGTGGAATGCAACTCGGACAAAGCAACGCCGCCCTCGCGCAAAGTAACGCGCGCCGTGCCGCTTTCAATTTGCCATTCCAAACGCGTCCCCAAAAGCGCAAGAGTAACGCCCGGCATTATCACCGTCGCCAGAGGGTCGCCGCCGAATCGCTCAAACTCGCCGCCGCCGCCGCCCACCGAAAGCAATCGCGCAGTTTGCAAAATGGCGACGGTGGAGCTTGAGTTTAATGTAAGATTCCATCCCCCCGCCTGCTGCCGCAAAAACGCATTTCCGTTTGCGGGAGTCGTGCCGGTCGTTATGTTCACATCGGAAGTCAGCGGAAAGGAATAGTTAATTTGCGCAGTAGTCCCCGCAATCATCGTCGCCGTAATCGTTCCGATTCCAATGTCAACAGTCAAATTGGAAGAAACCAAAACTGCAATCAATCGCGAAGCGCCCCCGCCGGCCCGCGATATCCGCTGCGCGTGCTCGCGCCGCACCGAATCGTAATAATGCGCGCGCGCGTCAAAGCCCGAAGCGGCGCCTTCCGCCGAACGCAGCGGTTCGTTAAACATATGCGAATAAGAAATGTTGCCGCCCGCCTTGCCGCTGTCCTCGTCAAACTCCAAGCCAATCTCCCAGCCGCCGCCCGGGCGCGCGCGCAAGCCGTAACGCAGCCCTTCGTCGTCGGCGTCCCCGCGCTCGCCCTCCCATCGCTGCCAGCCCAAACGCAGCGCCAGCCATTCCAAACGCGGCACGCGAACAAAAACATCGGCGTCATACCCGCCGCGCGTGTAAATGAAAACGCCGCCGCGCTCCTTGCCTTCCGTCAGCGGAATGTAACGGTTGAAGTGCGCGCCGCCCAGCCGCGATTTGTACTCGCCGCCGAAAGACCAGCGAAAGAAACCGCCGCCCTCGTCATCGTCGTGAAAATCCAAAAACACATTCCCCCCGAAGAGTCCCCCCTCGTCCGCCGCCAGCCAGCGGTAGAAAATGCCGGCGTTCGCCCCCGCCTCGCCGCCCTCCGCCGCGAACGCGCGCAATTCCCAGCCGAGAACATCCTCCCCGCTCTCGCGCAGTCCCCCCAGCGCCTCCACCCCCGCCTGCCCCGGCCGCCCCCCCAGCGGCGTCTGAAAGTCCACCCGCGCCCGTTTAACAAAGCCAAACCGAGAAACCGCCGCCCCCGAAACCGCCGAAGAAAAAACCCGCTCATACCCCGAAAGCACCCGCAGCCCCCGAGCCCTGCGCCACTCCCCAAAATCAACATCCCGGCCATTCCCCACCCCCAAAAGCCAATCCCGAACATCCCCCTCATCAACCAACTCCGGAGCCAAAGCCCCCGCCCGAACCCGTCCCGCAACTTCCCCCCAGAACCCCCGGCCAATTAACCCCCCCTCCAACTTGTTGGGGGGGGCTGGGGGGGGGAAACCCGCAAACCCCGCCGCCACAAATTCCCCCCCCTCACCCCCCCCATCAAAGATGGGGGGGGAGTAACCGTCGTCCCCCTCCGCCGCCAGCGCCAGCAAAAAAACAACCCCCGCAAAAAGCCGCCAAACCCCGCGCCCCAGGGACGCAAACCGCCGACCAAAGCCGGAACCCATGTTAGAATCGTGCCGTGCCGTGCCGTGCCGTGCCGTGCCGTGCCTACTTCGTCGCGGCCGTTCCCCAATGCGCCTTCCCCTCGCATACCCCCGAGTATAACACCCCGCCCCCCCTCGTCATTCCAGCGAAAGCTGGAATCCATACAAGGCCAGCGAAAAAATCAAATCCACCCCCGTCCGCAATCCATCGGAAAAAGCAAAGACCGTATGGATTCCAGCTTTCGCTGGAATGACGGTCACCTTATACCCCCCGCCGCTTGCGGGGGGGGGTCGGAGTTTGGCCTCCCCAAAGGCAGATGGGGACGGCAAACTCCGGGGGGGTGGAGAGCATCCATAAAATCCGGCAACCCTCCGTCATTCCAGCGAAAGCTGGAATCCATACGGTCTTTGCTTTTCCCGATGAATTGCGGACAGCGGAAAATTTGGCTTTTTCCTTGGCTCCGTATGGATTCCAGCTTTCGCGGGAATGACAAGGGTCTTGCGAACGCCTTCCAACCTCTCCACGCCCCCCACCCCCCCGGAGCATTCCGCGCCGACTGCCGTCATCGCGGAATGCTCCGACCCCCCCCCGCAAGCGGCGGGGGGTATAGTTAATTCGCAAACGGCAACTTTAACCGAACACTATTGAACGGCGACTTTGACCGAACACTATTGGGACGGTGCGGGAATGACGGTTGGGGGTCGGGGTTTTTTGCGGGGGTTATTTTCCGTAGATGGCTTCGGGGAGCCACAGGGCTATTTGGGGGAAGAGAATGATTGCCGCCAGTCCTATTATTTGTATCACCATAAACTGCATCATTCCGTAGTAGATGTCCTTTAAGTCCCATTGCGGGGCGACGCCTTTTAGAAAGTAGGCGGAAAGCGCGACCGGGGGGGAAAGCCATGCGGTTTGCAAATTCACGGCGACGAGAATGCCGAACCACACCAGATTAAAACCGAGCTGCTCCACCAGCGGCAGAAGTATGGGGACGATGATTAAAACTATCGGCACCCATTCCAAAGGCCAGCCGAGAATAAAAATAAGCAGCATTATCATCGCCAGAATCAAAAGCGGCGGCAGTTCCAGATTCAAAAGAAGTTCCGTGAGCATTGTCGGCGTTCCCAGCCGCGCGAAAACCGCGCCGAAAAAATCGGAAGCCGCGACCAGAAACAGTATCAGCGCGGATATTTCCAGTGTTTTTATCAGCGCCGCTTTTAACTTTGTGTAGTTCAGGCGGCCGTAGGCGACCGTCAAAAGCGCCGCGCCGGCCGCCCCGCAGCCGGCGCCTTCGGTCGGAGTCGCAAAACCGAAGAGTATGCTGCCGAGCGAGGCGAAAATAAGCGCGGCCGGCGGCACCAGCCCCAAAAAGAATTCGCGCAGGATATGCATTTTGTCGGCGGCGCGTTCTTCTTCGGGCGTCGGCGGACCCAGCGACGGATTGATGTGGCAGCGAATTAATGCGTAACCGGCATACATTACCGCGAGCATAATTCCGGGGACTATCGCGGCGGCGAAGAGATCCGTCACCGGCACTTCCAAAACGGGCCCCATAACAACAAGCATAATGGAAGGCGGAATTAAAATGCCGAGCGTCCCCCCGGCTGTTATCGTCCCCGCGGAAAGGCGCGGGTCGTAGTTTGCGCGCGTCATTGTTTTCGCCGCCATAATCCCCAAAATCGTCACCGACGCGCCGACTATCCCCGTCGCGGCGGCGAAAATAATCGCGACAAAAAGCACGGCGAGATACAATGCGCCGCGCAGTTTCGCCAGCATCAGGCGGACGGATTCAAAAAGGCGCTCCATCAATCCCGCCTCCTCCATCATCACTCCCATAAAAACAAAAAGCGGAACGGCGGCGAGCGTTTGTTCCAGCATCACGGAATTGAATTTCAGCGTCATCTGCCAGAAGACGACTTCGCCGAAGCCGGCGTAGCCGAAAACCAGCCCGAGAAAAATGAGCGTGAAAGAAATGGGAAAGCCGACAAAAATGGCGAAGAGCATAACGCCTATCATCAGCAGCCCGAGGATTTCGTTGCTCACGGCCACCGCCCCCGCCACGCGGCGTAAAAGGATTTCAGCGTTTCGGATATTCCCTGCAAAACCAAAAGCGCCGCGCCGAGCGGCATCGCCGTGCGCGCCGGCGCGACCAGCGGGCGCCATGCGGAATCGTCCAGCCGCTCGCCGCGCCGCCACGCGTCAAAGGCGTATTCCGAGGAAAAGAAAAGAAAAATAATCATCGCCGGAAAAAACAAACAAAGATACAAAGCCGAATCCACAACCCCCTGCGCGCGCGGCGAAAAATTGCGGTAGAGAAAATCGGCGCGTATATGCACGCCGCGCATCAAAGCGTAACCCGCGCCGAGCATAAACATTGCGCCGTAAAGCATCCGGCTGATGTCGTAGGCCCAAAGCGTCGGCGCGGTAAATGCATAACGCACGAATATCTCGTAGACCATCGTCAGAAAAATCGGCAGTGTCAGCCAGCAAACCGCCGCCCCGGCGCGGCGGGAGAAAGAATCAATCAAATGAATCGCGCGCGCCATCCACCGCGGCATATCGTCGGGGAGCGCGCCTTCCCCGCGCCGTTCGGCGATCAGTTCGTCGACAAGTTCAATCGCCGGCTTGTTTTCGCCGTTTTGTTTTTCCACCGCCATGCCGCCGCCCCGCAAAAACAAATGCGCCCGCCTTTTCCGGCGGGCGCTTTGTCGCAGAAAGCGCGAACGCGAAAACGCGCGGCGCTTTTATTTCTTCTTCAGCGAATCGGCGTAGGCCTTGCCGATGCTGGCGTTGGAGGCCTGCGCGCCGGCCCAAAAAGGCACGGCGACATCGGCGAAATCGCGCATGGAGTTCCACACTTCAAGAAAGAACGCGTTTTCCTTTTTGTTTTTGTCCAGCAGTTTTCCCGCCGCCGCCATAAACTGCGGGAAGTAATCCGCCGGCGTGTCGTGCAAAATAACGCCGTGGTTTTCGGTCAAATCCTTAAGCGCTTTTCCGTTTTCGTAAATGCGGTAGGCGAGCGCGCGCATCAGCGAAGCGTCGGCGGCGACTTCCATCGCTTTTTGCTGCGTCGGCGTAAGTTTGTTCCACACATCCTTGTTAATGTAGAGGTCGGCGTTGACGACATTTTGGTGCAGCCCCTGCAGGTAGTAATGCTTCAACACTTTCTGAAAGCCGAAAACGCTGTCGGGCTTGGGGCAGCACCATTCGGCGGCGTCAATCGTCCCTTTTTCCAGCGCCGGCAGAATGTCGCCGCCGCCCATCGCCACCGCGGCGATGCCGAGTTCGTTGTAGGTCTGCCCGGGAATCCCCGGCGGCGCGCGGTAACGGTATTTGCGAAAGTCGTCCATGCTTTTAATCGGCTCCTTGAACCAGCCCAGCGCTTCCGGCCCGACCGGCTGCAGCATCAGCCCTTTCACATTGACGCCCATTTCGTCCCAGAGCTGGTCGTAGAGTTCCTTGCCGCCACCGAACATGTACCAGGAAACCCAGGCGATATTGTCCAGCCCCAGCCCGGCGCCCGCAGTCGGCGAACCGAAAAGCGCCGCCGCGGGGTGCTTGCCCGACCAGTAATGCGTCCACGCAAAGCCGCCTTCTATCAGCCCCTTGTCCACGGCGTCCAGCGTTTCCTTGACGCCGACGATAGCCCCCGCCGGCAACACTTCAATCTCCACTTCGCCCTGCGTGAGCGCGCGCACATTGGCGGCGTAATCTTTCAGCATCGTCACCTCGTCGGCCTTCGCCGGAATGACCGACTGCACGCGAATGACGGTCTTCGCCTGCGCCAGCGGCGCCGCGGCGAAAAGCGCGAGCGCCGCAAAGGCGCAAACGGTTTTGGAAAGGTGTTTCATCGTTGTTCTCCCCTTGGTTTTTGCGGGGGAAATTCCCCGCCCCGCGCTTTATACCACAAAACCCAAATTAACCCGTCATCCCCGCACTCTATTAAAAGGCGGGAATCCGGCGAACAACTAATTAACTATACCCGCCGCCGCTCGCGGGGGGGGGTCGGAGTTTGCCGTCCACATCGCCAGATGGGGACGGCAAACTCCGGGGGGGGTGGAGAGAGTAAAGCAAATAAAATCCGCCCGCAAAACCTCAGTCATCCCCGCCTCCCTTGCCATCCCCGCCTCCCCTGTCATTCCCGCCTCCCTTGTCATTCCCGCGAAAGCGGGAATCCAGAAAAACCCAAGAACGAACACCAACACCGGGGACTGTTGCCGTCGCCGGGACGACTGGATTCCCGCTT
The DNA here is from genome assembly GCA_020027345.1 of Gammaproteobacteria bacterium. GTDB lineage: Bacteria > Pseudomonadota > Gammaproteobacteria > Tethybacterales > Persebacteraceae > JAHRAH01. Next base: position 6,322 of record JAHRAH010000130.1, read on the forward strand.
TCGCGGGAATGACAAGGGGCGTCCACGCCGACCCCCCTCCCACAAATTAAACCCCCCCCATCTCCGATGGGGGGGGTTGGGGGGGGGAAACCACGGCCTACCCCCCAACAACAACCACAACCTTCTTCCCCCCTTCCGCCAGCCGATGCGCGCGCCGAACCTGCGAAAGCGGCAACTCAGCGGCGATGCGATGCCGCAACCCCGGCTCCAACTCCCTTATCAACCGCAGCGTCCTTCGCCGCTCCCCCTCCCCGACCCCGTATATCAAAAACATTTTCAGCGCGATATTTTTATACATCATCGCGTAAAACGGCAGCGCCGGCTCCGGCGACGCCATAGAACCGTAAGCCGCGACAACCCCCCCCGGCTTCATCGCCCGCAGCGTCGTTTGCATGTTGCCGCCAAACTCCACTTCCGCCGCAATGTCCGCACCCGCCCCGTCCGTCAGCGCCAAAACCCGCGCCGCCGCGTCCTCTTTTTTATAGTTGATAACGCAATCCGCCCCCGCCGCCCGCGCGATTTTCGCCTTTGCCGCACCGCTCACAGTCGCCGCCACCCTCGCCCCCAGCAGTTTTGCAACCTGCACCGCATAACACCCCACCGACCCCGCCCCGCCCGTCACCAACACCGTCTTCCCCGCCAGCGACGCCCTACCCCTCCCCCCGCCGCCCCCGGCAACAGCAACAGCATAAACAGCAGTCATCACCGGCACCCCAAAACACGCCCCCTCGGCAAATGTCGTTTGCGCGCCCATCGCCACAGCCATCCGTTGCGGCAGCGAAACATATTCCGCGCATGTCCCCCGCTCCCTCCCGAAGGCGGCGTTCCACAGCCAGACCCGCTCGCCGACCCTCTCCCGCGAAACCCCGCGCCCGACATCCGCAACAACCCCCGCCCCGTCCGAATGCGGTATCTGCCGCGCAAACGCCATCCCCCCGCGCAACCCCGCCCGCGTTTTCACATCGGAGGGATTGACCCCCGAAGCGCGCACCCGAACCAAAACCTCCCCCGCTTGCGGCGAGGGTTTTTCCATATTCCCGCAGCGCAAAACATCCGCCCCGCCCTGTTCCTCATACCAAACCGCGCGCACCAACAGTCCCCCCGCAACAGTCCCCTAATTAATTAACCTTAATCTTCCAACGCCGCGCGCATCCACTGATGCACCGCATGCAAAGAGTGTTCCGAATTCAAACCCGCGCCGCCTTCGGCAATCACCAACTGCCCGGGGCGATACCCCCGCGAACGCAATCCGCGCTGCACCGATTCAATCAGCCGCACATCTTCCGCAACCGTCGTTTCCAAATCCTGCCGCGCGAGTTTGCGAATCACTTCGCTTTCCGCCCCGCCGACGGTGTGCCAGCCGCGCCAAAGGGTAACGCTGTCGTGCGCAACCGCGCGCCAGTGATAAGTGTTCAGTATGTTGCCCGGATACACCTGAAAAGAAAACATCGGCCAGAGATACCATGTCCGGTAATCCCCCGCGTGCGCGACCGACATATCCACCGGATACGACATCTTTTCCAAATTCTGGCATTCCGTCGTGTGATGCAATGCGTAACCCCGCGGCTGAATGTCGTAAGTCCCCGGCTTGATAACCCCCGTCATCAGCGCCGCGTGATTGACCGCGCAGTGATAGCACTCGCAGTAGTTTTCCACCGACACTTTCCAGTTGCATTTTTCCGGAATCTCCACCCATTCCAGCGGCGCCAATTCCGCAATCTGCGGGACATATTCCAACAGTCCCTCGCGCACGCCGGGATACCATTCGTCCATCGGCGCGGCGTCGTCGTCCAGATTGACGAAAACAAAACCGTGCATGATTTCCATTTTCACTTCGCGCAAACGGACGGACGATTTGTCAAACCCCCGCGCCGAATGAATGTTCGGCGCAGTCCGAAACGAACCGTCCAATTCGTAACACCACGAATGATACGGGCAAACAATCCGCCGCGTATTCCCCTCGCCGACGAGCAACTCATGCCCCCGGTGCTGGCAGACATTGTAAAAAGCCCGCAGCGTCCCGTCGGTGTCGCGAACGCAAAAAAGGTTTTCCCCCGCGACTTCAAAAACAAAGTAGTCCCCGGCCGTCCGCGCCCGCGACTCATGCCCCGCAAACTGCCAAGTCCGCGAAAAAAGCCCGTCCCGCTCCCGCAAAAAATACCGCCCCTCCAAATAATACCCAACCCCCAACCCCCGCGGCGCAACCCCGCAATCCCCCCCGCCAACAACCCCCGAGCTCATCCCCCCGATTATAACTCAATTAAAAAAACCACCCCCCACCCCGGCCCGGTCTCGTTACACCCGGCCGGCCTCGTTACACCTCTCCAGAGGTGTAACGCCCAAAAAAAATAGCGGGCGTCCCCGCCCTCTCCAATTAAAACCAACAGAACAACCCCCCGCCACGGTGATACAATCCCCCGCGATGACGCAAGCCAAAACCGAAGCCGCCGCGTTGCCGGAGCATGCGCGCGCCGTCATTGTCGGCGGGGGGATTATGGGCTGCGCGCTTGCTTATCATTTGGCGCGCGAGGGGTGGACGGAAACCGTCCTGCTGGAAAAAGGCGAGCTCACATCCGGTTCCACATGGCACGCCGCCGGGCAGATAACGCATTCCGGCGCGCATTACGGACTCGGCAAATGCGCCGGCTACGGAATCCGACTCTATCAAAAACTGGAAGCCGAAACCGGGCAGTCGGTCACCTTTCACGGCTGCGGTTCGCTGCGCATCGCCTACGACGGCGACGAAGAGGATTATTTGCGGCACATATTTTCCGTCGCGTCCGCGCTCGGCTTTCCGGCGGAAATAATAACTTCGCCGAAACAAATCCGCAAACTGCATCCCTTTTACAATCCGGACGGAGTGCGCGCCGCATTGCATACTCCGGACGACGGACATCTGGACCCGGCCGGCGCCGCTTTCGCCCTCGCAAAAGGCGCGCGGCAAATGGGCGCGAAAGTCATCCGCCGCTGCCGCGTTACGGGAATAAAACAAAAACAAAACGGCGAATGGCTCGCGCAAACCGAACGCGGCGACATTTCCTGCGAACACATCATAAACGCCGGCGGAATGTTCGCGCGGCAAATCGCCGAATGGTGCGGCTACGCCCTGCCCGCCGCCTCAATGACGCATCATTATTTGATAACCGAAAAATCCCCGGAGTTTGCGGAATTGCAAACCGAACTCCCCGTCATCCGCGACGACAAGCGGCTTTCCGGTTATTTGCGAACGGAACAAAACGCCGGACTCGTCGGCATTTACGAAAAAGAAAACACAAACACCGTCTGGGACGAAGGCGTTCCGTGGAACGCGGAAAACGAAATATTCCCCCCGCATATGGAACGCATTGAACCGTGGCTGAACGCGGCGATGGAACGAATGCCGGTGTTGTCCAAACTCGGAATCCGCCGCATTGTTCACGGCGCAATATCGCATCCCCCCGACGGCAATCCGCTCGTCGGCCCCGCGCCGGGACTGCAAAACTACTGGTGCTTTTGCGGCTGCCAAATCGGAATCGGCTGGGGACCGGGACTCGCGCAAGAACTCGCAAGATGGATTGCGCACGGCGCCGCCGACATTTCCATGCGCGACTTGGACCCGCGCCGTTTTGGAAACTACGCCGGCGGCGATTACCGAATCGCAAAAGCGAAAGAGGATTATTCTTTGCGCCACGAAATTCCCTATCCGCGCCGCGACCGCCCCGCCGCGCGCGCGCAGCGCAAAAGCCCGCTTTACGAACGGCTGAAAGAAAAAGGCGCGGTCTTTGAGGATGTCTGCGGATGGGAACGCCCGCGATGGTTTGCGCGCGGGGATGTTCCGCAGCGCGAGATGTATTCCTTCCGCCGCACAAAAGTGGACGACATTGTCGTCGCCGAAGAAGTGCGCGCCGTGCGCGGGCGCGCGGGAATCATTGACATATCCGCTTTCGCAAAAATGGAAGTTTGCGGCGAACAGTCGGCGGCGATGTTGGAAGAATTAATTCCGAACCGTTTGCCGAAGCCGGGGCGGGTCGGACTCGCGCATTTTCTTTCCCGCAGCGGACGGATGGAAGTGGAAGCGACTGTTGCGCGCCCGGAGGAAAATCGTTTTTACATTGCATGCGCGCCTTTTTTTGAACTGCGCCTTGCGGACATTTTAAACTTCGCGCCGCAAACAAAAACAAACAACGGCGGCGCGCGAATCATAAACCGCACAGACGAATGGTCCGCGATTGCGATTAACGGTCCCCGCGCGCGCGAAATACTTTCCGAATGCTCCGATGCGAATTTGGAAAACGAATCTTTCCCGCCGATGGGCGCGCAGGAAATCACCGTCGCCGGCGGGCGGATGCTCGCTTTGCGCCTTGCCTACGCCGGAGAACTCGGATGGGAATTGCACGGCGTGCGCGACGCAGTCGCAAACGCTTATGAATCTCTTTGCGCCGCCGGGGAAAAACACGACATTCGCGATTACGGTTCCTTTGCGATGAACTCCATGCGAATGGAAAAAATGTTTCCCGGCGCCGGCGAATTGACAAACGAAGTAACGATGGCGGAAGCCGGAGTCGCGCGCTTTGCCCGCCCCGAAAAAGCAAGCGGCGAAAACGAAGCGCCGCGATTCCGCTGCGTTTATTTAATTGTGGAGGACGACGAAAGCGGAGCAGACGGCTGCGGAACCGAAGCGGTTTTTGCAAAGAACGGCGGGGAAAAAATAGGCGTCGTCAGTTCCATCGCGCGCGGGCATTCTTGCGGCAAACTCCTCGCCTTCGCCTATGTCCCCCCGCAATTCGCCGAAGCGGAAACGCAATTGGAAATTTTAATTCAGGGCGAACGCCGCGCGGCAAAGGTTTGCGCCCGCCCCGTTTATGACCCCGAAAACAAAAAACCGAAAGGATAAAATGACGAACAAAACAATGCGCGCGGTCGTCCTCGCCGGGCACGGCGATTTGGACAAACTTGTTTTCCGCGGCGATTATCCGAAACCCGAACCCGGGCGCGGCGAAGTTTTAATTCGCGTCGGCGCCTGCGGATTAAACAACACCGATGTCAACACCCGCACGGCCTGGTATTCGCAAACGGTCACCGGCGCGACAACCGGCGGCGCGCTTTCTTCGGCAAAAAGCGATGACGCCGCATGGGGCGGAAAACCAATATCATTCCCGCGCGTGCAAGGCGCGGACGCCGTCGGAACCGTCGTTGAAACCGGCGAAGGCGCGGAGAAATCGCTAATCGGCAAACGCGTGATGATTGACTGCTGGCTGCGCGATTGGAACGAACCGGAAAACGCAAACAAAACCGGATACTTCGGCAGCGAATGCGACGGCGGCTTTGCCGAATACGCGACAGTTGACGCGCGCAATGTCTACCCCGTCAATTCCGAATGGAGCGACGCCGAACTTGCGACATTTTCCACTTCATACAGCACCGCGGAAAATATGCTGAACCGCGCCGCAGTTGGCGGGGGCGACATTGTTTTAATTACCGGCGCATCCGGCGGGGTCGGCTCGGCATTAATTCAATTGGCAAACCGGCGCGGCGCGAAAACGGTCGCGATGTGCGGCGCGGAAAAAGCGGAGGCCGTGCGCGCATTAAACCCCGCCGCGATTCTCCCGCGCGCGCCGGACGATTTGCGCGCGGAATTGCAAAAAGCGATTGGCGCAAGCGAAGTGACCGTCGCCGCCGATGTAGTCGGCGGCGAATACTGGAAACGGATAATTAATGCGCTGGCGCGGCGCGGACGCTATGTTTGCTCCGGCGCGATTGCCGGCCCGATTGTGGAATTTGATTTGCGCGTTTTTTACTTGCGCGATTTGACATTGCTCGGCTCCACCGTCCCCCCGCCCGGCGCATTCGCCGATGTCGTCCGTTACATTGAGCGCGGCGAAGTCCGCCCCCTCCTCGCGCAAACCTTCCCGCTGGAAAAACTGCGCGAAGCGCAGCGCGCCTTCATCGCCAAAAAACATTTCGGCAATATCGCGGTAACAGTCGGCAAATGAAAATATCGCGCGTTTCCGTTTGGGGATTGCCGCTGCCGCTGGCGGAACCTTACAGTTATTCCGGCGGGCGGCTGACTGTGACGGCGCTGGATTCCACCATCGTGCGCATTGACACCGACGACGGTTTGCATGGATGGGGCGAGGCATGTTCTTGGGGCGATTCCTATTTGCCGGCGCACGGCGCGGGCGCGCGCGCGGCATTGCAAACGCTTGCGCCGTTTTTGCTGGGGCGCGACCCGCGCGCGGTTGACGACATTAATCGCGCGATGGATTTTTTCCTCCCCGGACATTGGTATGCGAAATCGGCGGCGGACATCGCCTGCTGGGACATTCTCGGCAAATTCGCAAAAGCGCCGTTGTGGTTGTTGTTGGGCGCGGAAAAAGCCAAAGCCGTCGCGGTAAATTCATCCATCCCGCAGGGGACGCCGGAAGAAATGATTGCAAACATCGCCCGCGCGCGCGCGGCCGGATACAAAACGCATTCGGCAAAAATCGGCGGCGGCAAAATCGCCGAGGACATCGCGCGCATTAATACAATAACCGCGGCATTGCCGGAAGACGAAAACATAACCTTTGACATTAATCGCGCGTGGGTTCCGGCGCGGGCGGTGGAAGTTTTAAACAGCGTCGCTTTTCGCGGCTGGATTGAACAACCTTGCGAAACTTTGGAACAGTGCGCTTTTGTCGCCGCGCGCGCGCCGCAGTCGCTGATGCTGGACGAATGCCTCCACACTTTTGACGACCATCTTGCCGCGCGGCAAATGCGCGCATGCGCGGGAATAAAAATAAAACCATTGCGCGCCGGCGGTCTGACAAAAGCGCGGCGATTGCGCGATTTCGCCGAAAACGCCGGCTGGCAAACGCACATTGAAGCAACCGGCGGGACAGTGCTGGCCGACGCCGCCGCGATTCATCTCGCATCGTCAACCGCGCCCGCGAATCGTTTGGCGAGTTGGCTTTGTCATCCGCATTTGACATTGGATATTGCGCCGGGGCAAGGCGCGCGCAATACAAACGGTTTCGCCGCGCCCCCGAATTTGCCCGGCATCGGCGTCGCGCCGGACGAAAACATTCTCGGCAAACCCTCCGCCGTTTACGAATAACACCCCCGTCATTCCGCCCCCGTCATTCCACCCCCTCGTCATTCCAGCGAAAGCTGGAATCCATACGGAGCCGGGAAAAAAAACAAATCTTCCCCCGCCCGCAAACAACAGCGAAAAGGAAAACCCCGTATGGATTCCAGCTTTCGCCGGAATGACGGCCGGGTTTAGAGCGGGCGGGGACGCCCGCTATTGCTGGCTGCGTTACATCTCTGGAGAGATGTAACAAGAACTGCCGCATCGCCGTCATTCATTCCGCCCGTGCGCGCGGGCGTGGTAGAATCAAAAAGCGATGGCGTTTTGGGAGTCGGTCTGCGAGGAAATCGCGGTTTACAAGGAGCGCGACCCCGCCGCGCGCGGGGCGCTGGAAATCGTGCTTTGCTATCCGGGCTTGCACGCCGTCTGGCTGCACCGCCTCAACCACCGCCTCTGGAATTGGGAATGGCGGCTGCTGGCGCGTTTTCTTTCGCACATCGGGCGCTTTCTGACCGGCGTGGAAATCCACCCCGGCGCGGCTTTGGGGCGGCGCGTTTTTATTGACCACGGAATGGGCGTCGTCATCGGCGGCACGGCGGAAGTCGGCGACGATTGCTCCGTCTATCAGGGCGCGACCCTCGGCGGCACGACGCAAACATTCAAGGGTAAACGCCATCCAACGCTGGAAGCGGGCGTTATCGTCGGCGCCGGCGCGAAGATTTTGGGACCGATTGTCGTCGGCAAAAACGCCCGCGTCGGTTCCAACGCCGTAGTCGTCAAACCCGTCGGCGAAGGCGTAACCGTAGTCGGCATCCCCGCCCGCGCCATCGGCGAAGCCAAAAAAAGCGACGCGGACGGCGGCGAGGGGGACGGTGAAGGCGAAGGCAAAGATTTCCCCGCCTACGCCGTCAACCCCCAAACCGTCCAAGATTGCGAGAAAATAGTGCAAAACGACCTCTCCCGCCGCGTCCGCGAATTGGAAGAAAAACTGGCCAAACTCCAATCCGTCAACACCCCCCCGACAAAGAAAAAAAACTAACCGTTCCCGCGCCCTCTTTGTTTATTCCCGGCCCTCTTTGTCATTCCCGCGAAAGCGGGAATCCATTTGGGTTTTCCTTTTCCGCCGGCTCAGTATGGATTCCCGCTTTCGTGTTCGTGTTCGTTTGGTTGTGCAGGCATTGGAGGGGGGTTTGCCGGTTTAGGCATTTCAGCCGCGTGCGGTTGTAGTTGAACACCACCCGGGCAACGAAAGCGTTGC
>JAHRAH010000144.1 GCA_020027345.1 Gammaproteobacteria bacterium
ATTCTGCCGTAGTCGTCTTCGTAGCGGGTGATGTCGTCTTCGCCGAGGTAGTCGCCGAGTTGGACTTCTATTATTACGACTGCGCCTTCGCCGGGGTTGCAAATGCGGTGTTTGCTTTTTGCCGGAATGTGGCAGGAAGAATTCGGCGGCAATGCGAATTCTTTGTCATCGCAGACGACGGTCGGAGTTCCCTTCACTGTCGTCCAGTGTTCGCTGCGGCGGCGGTGTGACTGCAAACTCAGGCGCCCGCCGGGCAGGACATCTATTCGTTTTACTTTGTATCCCGCGCCTTCGGCGAGCACGGTGTAACTCCCCCAGGGGCGCGATTCCCGTTGCGCGGTCGCGGCTTGCGGACGGTTTTGCGCGAGCAGTTCTTCAAAAAGCGCGCGTGTTTGTGTTTCGCTTTCTTCTGTTGCTGCTGCGAGTATTGCGTCGCCGCCGTCAATGATTTGCGTGTTTTCCAAACCGGCGGCGGCGATGAGACGGTTGCCTTCGGCGCTTCCGACTATTAAGCAATTTTTGCAGTCGCGCAGGATTGCGTCGCCGAAAACGCGGTTGCCGTCGGCGTCGGCGGGGAGTGTTTCGCCGATTGCGTTCCACGCGCCGATGTCGCTCCAGCCGATGTCTTCGGCGGCGACTACTGCGGCGTTTTCGGTTTTTTCCATCAGCGCGTAATCCAGCGATATGTTCGGAAAGGGTTCGTATAATTCCGCGCCGATTTTTCCGGGCGACTGCGCCGCGGTTTCGGCTGCGGCAAAAATATCCGGCGCATGTTTTTGCAATTCGGCGGCGAAAGAGTCGGCGCGAAAACAAAAAATGCCGGCGTTCCAGAACCATCCGCCTTTTGCGATCATTTCTTTGGCCTGTTCGCGCGGGGGTTTTTCCACAAATCTGCGCACGGCAAACGCGCCGCCGCCGAGCGTTTCGCCGGCTTCAATGTAACCGTAACCGGACGCCGGGCGCAAAGCGGGGACGCCGAGCAAAACCATTCGTTCTTTTTGCGCGGCGGCGAGGGCGTTTTGCGCGGCGCGGGCGAAGGCGTCCGCGTTTGTTATCCGGTGGTCGGCGGGCAAAACAAGCAGCAGCGCCTCGCCGCCGAATTGCTTGCGCGCGCGGGCGGCGGCGACGGCGGCGGCGGCGGCGGTGTTGCGCGGCGACGGTTCGCCGATGATTTGATGCGGAACATCGGGCGCGCCGGCGGAGCGGAATTCGCGCTCGCAGAGGAAGGCGTGCGCCGCCGCGCAAACGGTAACGACCGCCGCCGACGCGGGCAGCGAGCGCAGACGGGAATATGTGAGCGCGAGCGGCGAGCGCCCCTGTTCGTCGCCGGGCAGCGGGACAAAGGGTTTCGGGCGCGAACGGCGCGAAAGCGGCCAAAGACGCGAGCCGCTGCCGCCGCAGACGATGACGGGAACAAAAGGCGGCGCGGAATGCATCAATCGCAAAATGCGTTTGCGCGATTATACTGTTGATATGCGCGATTGGCGTGAATTCTGGCGGCGGCGGCGCGCGGCGAACTTTTTGCTCGCGCCCGCCGCCGCGCTTTTTGCCGTTGCCGCCGCCGGGCGGAGGGGACTGTACCGGCTTGGGGTTTTGCCCGTTGGCGAATGCGGGGCGCCGGTCGTCGTCGTCGGCAATCTCACCGCCGGCGGCGGGGGAAAAACGCCGGTCGTCATCGCCCTCGCTTTGGAACTGCAAAAATGCGGGATGAATCCGGGCGTCGTCTCGCGCGGTTACGGCGGCGATTTGCAAGGCGAGCGGCTGCTTTTTGATGACGATGACTGGCGCAAAACCGGGGACGAGCCGGTTCTCATCCGGCGCAAAACCGGCGCGCTTGTTTGCGTCGGCAAAAACCGCCTCGCCGCCGCGCGAATGCTCGCCGCGGCCGGCTGCGATGTTGTTTTGAGCGACGACGGTTTGCAGCATTACCGTCTGGCGCGGCGTTTGGAAATATGCGTGATGCATTCCGATTATATGCTTGGCAATGAGATGTTGCTGCCGGCGGGGCCTTTGCGCGAGAGTAAATTGCGCTTGCGTTCCTGCGATGTTGTCGCGGTTTTGCAAATGGGGGGTGAATGTGGGGATGGTGTTTCCCCCCCCCAACCCCCCCCATCAAAGATGGGGGGGGGGTTGTCAGCGGTTTCATCAAAGATGGAGGGGGGGTATGCTTTTTCTTTAAAACAAATTAACCCCCCCCCTATCTTTGATGGGGGGGGCGGGGGGGGGGTATTCCCTGTTAAATATGTTCCCGAATATTTTTACAATTTGCAAAATCCGGAAGAGACGCTTTCGGCCGCGCATTTTGCCGGAAAGAAAACGGTCGCGCTTGCCGGCACGGCGCAACCCTCCCGCTTTTTTGCGACGCTGGCGCAAGCGGGCGTTGTCGTGTGCGAGACGGTTCCGTTGCCCGACCACGGCCGCGCGAGCGATTCGCGCCTGCGGGAGATGCGGGCGGATGCGATTGTGATGACGGAAAAAGATGCGGTAAAATATCCGCGCGCCGATTCGCGGCTGTATGCTTTGGCGATGCGCGCGGTTTTGCCGCCGCAAATAACCGAAGCGGCAGTCGCGGCGATAACCGGCGGGGAAAAATGATGGACGCGGAACTTTTGAAAATACTCGCATGCCCGCTTTGCCGCGGCGAGCTGGAATACGACGGCGAAAACGCGCGCCTGATATGCCGCGCCGAAGGATTGTTTTATTCCGTGACCAGCGAGGGCGTTCCGGTTTTGCTCGCCGAAGAAGCGAAGCCGCTCGCGCCCGCGGACGCGGAAAAATAAAATGGAGTTTGCCGTTATCGTCCCCGCGCGGCGCGCGTCCACCCGGCTGCCGGAAAAAATGCTTGCGGACATCGGCGGCGAGCCGATGATAGTTCGCACTTTGCGGCGCGCGGCGCAATCGCGGGCGGCGAGGGTTTTTGCGGCGAGCGACGACGATGCAATCGCCGAGGCGTGCCGCGCCGCCGGTTTTGAATGCGCGCAAACGGGCGAACACGATTGCGGCACTTCCCGCGCCGCTGCCGCCGCCGAAAAAGCGGGCGAAGAAGCGGTCGTTACCGTGCAGGGGGACGAACCCTTTATTGAACCGCAAATCATAAACGGCGTCGCGTCGCTGCTGGGCGAATGCGAAGATTGCGTTTGCGCGACGGCTGCGCGCAAAATACAAAACGCCGAAGAGTTTGCGCAAAGTTCCGTGGTGAAGGTCGTCGCCGATTCGCGCGGGCGCGCTTTGTATTTCAGCCGCGCGCCGGTTCCGTTTGCGCGCGAAAAGAAAAACGGCAGTCCGCCGCCTTCGGCGCGCGCGCACATCGGCATTTACGCTTTTCGCTCCGACTTTTTGCGGAAGTTTCCCGGACTTTCGCCTTCGCCCGACGAACAATGCGAATCGCTGGAGCAATTGCGCATACTCTGGCACGGCGAAAAAATAGCGCTGCTGGATTCCGAATCGGAAAGTTTTGGCGTGGACACCGCCGAAGATTTGCAGCGCGCGCGCGAAAGATGGATGCAATGAACGGCAACGGTTGCGATAACGGCAACGGCGGCGTTACCGTAAAAATGCGCGGCTTTTGCGATTACCGCAAAACATTGGAGGAAATGCGCGCCTTTACCGATGCCCGCGGCGAAAACGATTGCGACGAACTTTGGCTTTTGCAGCATCCGCCGGTTTATACTTTGGGGCAGGGTGCGAATATGCGGGATGTTTTGCAAAGTAACGGCGTCCCCGTTGTGCGCGCCGACCGGGGCGGGCGCGCGACTTATCACGGTCCCGGGCAGGCGGTGGCGTATATTCTTTTGGATTTGCGGCGGCGCAAAATGGGCCCGCGCGAACTCGCGCGGCGTTTGGAATCGGCGGCGGCGGGATTGCTCGCCGAACACGGCATCGCCGCCGCCGGCGACATAAAAGCGCCCGGGGTGTATGCGCGCGGGAAAAAAATAGCGTCGCTCGGCTTGCGCGTGCGCCGCGGCTGCTGCTATCACGGTTTGAGTTTGAATGTGGCGATGGATCTCTCGCCCTTTGACGGAATCAATGTTTGCGGTTTTCCGAAACTGCAATGCACGCAAATGGCGGACTTCGGTTTTTCCGGCGGCGCGGAAAGCGTAATGCATGATCTTGCGAATCATTTGCGCGCGAGTTTGGAAAAGGGGGCGCAACCGTGAAGGAAAACAACAACAACGGTTTGCATCGTCAAACCGGCGCGGCAAAAACGGCGCGCAATCCGATTAAGATTTTTCCGGCGGAGGATTTCGCGCCGAAGCCGCCGTGGATTCGCGTGCGCGCCCCCGGCGGCGCGCGCTTTGCCGAAATGAAAAGCATTTTGCGCCGCAACAAACTGCATTCCGTTTGCGAGGAAGCGTCCTGCCCGAACATTGGCGAATGCTTTGGCAAAGGCGCGGCGACTTTTATGATACTCGGCGATGTTTGCACGCGCCGCTGCCCCTTTTGCGATGTCGCGCACGGACGCCCGCAGCCGCCGGACGCCGAAGAGCCGCGCCGCCTCGCGCAAACTATCGCGCAACTGCGTTTGAAATATGTTGTTATTACCAGCGTCGACCGCGATGATATGCCCGACGGCGGGGCCGGGCATTTTGCGGAGTGTGTTGCTGCTTGCAGGGAATTGGGCGGGGTTTCCCCCCCCCCGCCCCCCCCATCGGAGATGGGGGGGGGTTAATTGGTTTTGAGGGGGAGAGTTCCCCCCTTCCCGTCGGAGATGGGGAGAGTCCCCCTCACATCGGAGATGGAAATGAAAACTTTCCCCCTCCCATCTCCGATGGGGGGGGACGCTCCAAATTGAAGATTGAAATACTTACGCCGGATTTTCGGGGGAGGATGGGGCGTGCGCTGGATGCGATTGCGGCGGCGCCGCCGGATGTTTTCAATCACAACTTGGAGACCGTCCCCCGGCTCTACAAAGAAGCGCGCCCGGGCGCCGATTACCGTCATTCGCTCGCATTGCTCGCCGAAGCGGGGCGGCGCTTTCCGCAAACGCCGACAAAGTCCGGACTGATGGTCGGGCTGGGCGAGACCGACGAGGAAATACTGCAGGTAATGCGCGATTTGCGCGAACACGGCGTCGGAATGATCACCGTCGGGCAATACCTGCGCCCGACGCGCGGACATTTGCCGGTGCGCCGTTATGTCGCTCCCGATGTTTTTGACGGTTATGCGCGCGCGGCAAAAGAAATAGGATTTGTCAATGCCGCTTGCGGTCCTTTGGTTCGTTCTTCTTATCACGCCGACCAGCAAGCGGGGGAAGTTTTTAATTAAGCCGTTATTTCCGAATCCCTTTGGTAACGAGATAAGCCGCTGCCAACGGCGCCATAACTCTCGGACGCCGAAATTTTGACGGGTTGTTGACTGCATCCTCTCATTGTTTTCTCCCGTTAATCAAAAAAATGAAAGCGCGAGGCGCGTAACATCAAAATGTACCAAAAAAAAGACCGCGGACAAGGCGCACGGGCGCCCACGACTCGGCGGCAAGCAAAAGAATAATATACGCCAAGCCGCAGTATCCGAAGATGCCCGCCCGCTTAAACCAAAGAATGGAAATGCCGCCGCAAACCCAAAGGGAATGCGCCAACGCCTGAACATCCATTGCGCGCAACGCGCCCGCCCCGCTCCTTTCGCCGACGCCTTGCCGCAAATTGCCCTTCGCGCAATCCCCCATAAGAGCGTGAGAATAGCATAAAAACGGGGAATGCCCCCCCCTTTCTGCCTTTAAATTTCCACCCACGAATCCCACCCACAATGCTCAGCAACGCCAAAGCAACCAGCGATTCCTCCCCGTTATCCTTAACGCCGTTGTTGTTGGAATCCGTCCAACGCATAACGCGCAGGTTTTTCCAATTCTTGTCCTTGCCGTCAACAACACCGTCGCCGTCCCCCGCCAACGCTGCAAGCCATACGCGGCGTTTTTGTCGTTGGCAAGCACCGAGTTGTTGCCAAACAGTTTGGAACCGTCATTTATTTTGCAGTTGCCGTTGCGGTCCCAAACTTATCGTTGTTTCCGCTCATTTTTTCCTCCGTTTGTCTTTGCGACGATATGCAAGCGCGCGGCGCGCCTCATCAACAAAGCCCAGAAACCGCCAAAAATCCCAAAGACGCAAGCGCCCGCCTTCAGCAACTCCATCATCGTCGCCCCCAAGGTGGTTATATGGTATTACCCACGCGCACAAAGAACGAGGCAAATTCATAATTTTCAGTTTGGGATTCAATTATGGGAATGGCGGCAATGGAGGACGCCAATATCCCGGCAGCCACCAGCCAAGAAAATACGGCGGTGCGGCGCGTGCAGGAAAGGTGCAAGGGAGCGGCCCTTGCCGCCGCAACCAATGATATTGCAAAAAAAGGCAGCGAAGCGGCGGCAAAAAACCGCGCCATCCCGGCCGCATGCCGGGCAAAGACGGCGAGTTCCGAATAACCGTGGGACGCCAAATCCGCTTGAATAATGCCGCCGCGCGGAGTTAGACGCGCGAAAAATTCCGCCAGCGGGAAGAACCCATCCAGCCATCGCCGGTAAAGTCCGGGAAACCACGCCTCGGCGGCGGAATAAGCAAGCATATACGCCGCGCCGCAATACAGGCACGTCTTTAATCCCCGCCCGAGCCAGAGATTGGAGGTCCCGTGCGCGCGCAAACGCGCAAACAGCACCGGCACATTTTTCACAAACGGCGCTGCGCCTTCTTCCGCCGCTCGCCCCGCCCGGACTGACAAGAGATCTTCACTCCGTGAACCGCCGGAGTCGTCCGCATCCTGCGTCCCCGCCGCTATCTCGTAACCGCGCCTGAGAATCTCTGAAAAACCTAACATAATGCCAGTCACCGCCACACTACCACAAAAACAGAGCGTGTCAGCCCTTAAATTTTCCACCGCGGATGCGGCCTCCAAAATTCGGCGATGCCAAGGAAACAAACGATTCTTCGTCCTCCGCAAATTGGCGCTCGTTGTGTATAATTGCCGCGCGGGAAAGGAAGTTACGCGATGAAAAAACTCAGGAGTTCTGTTGTTACCGAGGGGGCGGCGCGCGCGCCGAACCGGGCTATGTTGCGCGCGGTCGGCTTTGGCGACGGCGACTTCGGCAAGCCGATTATCGGAATCGCAAACGGGTATTCCACCATCACGCCCTGCAACGCCGGCTTGGATTCCCTCGCGCAGCGCGCGGTGAAAG
>JAHRAH010000175.1 GCA_020027345.1 Gammaproteobacteria bacterium
CAGCGCCGGCGTCGTCGTCGCCCGTTTATGCAGTTTGGTCAGCATAACAACCCCCTTTCACGCAAGTATGCCAGCCCCCGGGAAATCCCCGCCCCGTCCAGTATAGCACCACGCGAAACCCTACACCTTCGCAGGAATGACGGCCGGGGGAATGACGGCCGGGTTAGGAATGACGCCCTTCCACTAGGGCTATTTCTTTTTCCGTCAGACCGTAAAGATTGTAGACCAGCCGGTCAATCTCCCCCTCCCATTCCGAAGTGTCCGCCCCCGCATCCCCCGCCTTCGCCGCGATGATTTTGCGCACCAAGTCAGCGACCGCCTCCTGTTCGGAATCGGGCGCGTCGGGTATTGGCAGGTTTTTCCAGTCATTCGGATAAATGCTAATGTTATTGCGGCGGTTAGCATCCAACATTTTCCGGGCGTATTTGGAGGACATCACGCCGCAAACATAATGCAGCGAAAAACGGCGGCTGATTTCCTCCAATTCCTCGCGCGGCGCCTCGCCCTCCCGCAACCGTTGGAAACGATAACGGGCGGACTTGATAATTGATTTGTTGACAACCCCCGACAAAGCGCGCCACGGCACAAACCCCGTGGTGCTCGCGTCAAAATGAATTTGCCCGTCATCATAGACGAGTTTGACCTCATTATCGCCGGTGTTTTTCTGAACAATAATCTTTTCCGGCGCATTTTGAAATTCCGGAAAAGTTGGGGTATAAAGTCCCTGCGGAGAACGATGCGTTCCCCATTCCAAATAATGAACCCGCAAAACGCAAAACCGCCCGACATCCTTGCCCCGCACAAAAGGCACCGGATGCAGTTTATCCGCTTTGTCGCTCATTAAATCAGAAGTAACAAAATTTTCCGCGAAATCCGGCGCATTGTTTGCCCGCAAACCGTAACTAATATAGAAAATTTCCTTAAGCAAAACGCAGTTGTCCGAAACGGCAACAGGGCTTTCGCCCAGAAAGAAAATGTCCCGCTCATCAACCTCGGATTGAATGCCGCCAGACAATACGGTGACATTGCCAAAATTGTCCGTATGCAACCGCCGAAGCGGGGCATTATCCACCCCACTGGCGCGTTGTGCCAAATAGGAAATATTATGCACCCCCGCCTCAAAGATTTTTATTTTGCCGTAAAAATCCAGCCGGGCGACGCGACTGTTTTTCAAAAACCACTCCCGCGAGCGCTCGGCGTATTTTGCATGGCAAAACGCATCAGGAACAATGAACGAAGTAAACCCGCCCTCGTCCAGCAGTTTAAAGCCCGCCTCCATAAAAGGGATGAACAAATCCCATTTTTGGAAAAGCGTCTCGTATTCCCCGCTTTTCTCAATTTCGCGGCGCATCGCCAAATGCGCCGCACCCGCGTCGGCGCGGACATACGGCGGGTTGCCGATGACGATGTCAAAGCCGTCCTCCGCGCCGAACATATACTTCGGGTCAAACCATCCGGAGCGGGAGTTTTGGTCGTAGGGGTCCCATTGCGCGATTTTTTCCGCGCTGTCGGCGTCAAACCCCGCGCGCTTTAATTCCGCCGCCAAAGCGCCGCGCAATTTTCTGTCCCTTTCCCTGCAGGCCAATTTATCCCTGCGCGCGGTCGCGTGAAAATGCCGCTCGCGGTTGGCGCGCAGTTCGCGCTCCAATTGCTGCGCCTTCTGGCTTGCAATTCCGCGCCGCGCTATTTTTACGAGCGAGTTCGCGGCGACAAAGCGCGTTTCCAAATTCGGCAGCGGCTTGACGCCGTAGTTTTCGCCGGGGTCGCCGCTTGTTTTTTGCTCTATCGCCAGCGAAATGAAAAAGCGCAGTTTGGCGATTTGGCAGGCGACGGGCTGGATGTCAACGCCGAAGACGCCGTTCTGAATAAGATACAACTTGCGCCCGTAGTCCGAGTCGCGGTAGCGCTCAAACACTTCGTTAATTTCATCCAGCGCTTTCTGGCGCGCCTCCTTGCCCGCCTTGTCAAGGGCTTCGTCCACTCTTGACATTGCGCGCTCTTTTTGCAGTTCCTGCCAAAGTTTGTTTTCCGGGTCCAGCCGCCGCAGGGCGAGGGTGAGTTTGTGCAAAACCCCCATTGGAAAAGCGCCGGAGCCAACGGCGGGGTCCAAAACTTTAAGTCCGGCGACGGCGCGGACGATTTTTTTCTCGTCGTTTTTTCCGAACAATTCACCGGCTTTTTCCGTTGGAAAGGAGTAATCCAACAAGGAGCGCAACCGTCCGCGCCAAGAATCGCCGCCGCCGTTCGCGGGTTCGCATTTTTCCGCAAGCGCGGCGACAAGGGATTCTTCCACCATATAATCCACGACCGGGCGGGGCGTGTAATAGGAGCCGGTTTGCTTGCGCGCCGATTCGCGGGTTTCGTCCACATTCGCGGCGAGCAGGTTTTCAAAAACCCTGCCGAGCAGTTCCGGGTCCAGCGCGACATCCTGCTCCACCGGGGTGTTTTCTTCCACGGTGAATTTGTAATGCTGCAAAATGGGAATCAACCCGCCTTTGCCGAAAAACAATTCGTCGGGAACGCGCAGGTTTTCCCACGCCTTTTTGCGCGCGGATGCAAAGCCCGCGGGGTCGGGGTCGCTGAACATGTCAATTCGCGTCCCGCCGCGCTCGTCGTCGTCCAGACAGTCAAAAAGCCCGCCGTTAACAAAAGGCGTTTGCCGCATCAGCGACAAAAAGCGTTTTTCGTCGGCTATCAAAGAACGGTAGCGGTAAAGCGAAGCGACGCGGTGCCCCTCCCGCTTTTGCGGGGAAAAGCCGCGGTTGCCGATTTTGGCGTTGAGCGTGGCAAAAAACAAATTTTGCAAAACCGCGCGGTAGTAATCGCCGCCGCCGTTGTTGAAGTTTTTCAGAATGTCGCGGAGCGCGGCGGGGTTGAACCATTCCTCGGCGACGAGTTCCTTTTCCTTGATGAACCAGACGAAAAGCAGGCGGGTTATCAGGCGTATGACCTGCTCGCCCTTCGGCGACGCCGGGGGAAACTTCGCCTCCTGCGCCGCGCGCTCAAACCAGTTAAACAACTCGCGGTAAAACTTGCGGTTGAGTTCCTCTATGTCCAGTTTGGCGAGCCACGCTTTCAGCAAGCCGTCAAAGTTTTGCGGTTTGCCGTTTTCTTTTATCCACTTCGCGCACGAAGGCAGGGAGAGTTCGGAGAGAATATCCAAATGCGCGCGGTGCGGTTTTTGCATTCGGATGTCCTTTATCATCGTAACGCGCCCGAGCACATCGCGCCCGTCGTCGCGCTTGTTCGGGCG
>JAHRAH010000179.1 GCA_020027345.1 Gammaproteobacteria bacterium
CGGGGGAGAAATCGTCCCCGCCATTGTAGCGCATTTTCGGAAAATCCGCGCGCTTTTCGCGCTTTTTGCCCGTGTGCGGGAAAAATCCACAACAGGAAGAGCCCCCCGTCCCCATCGGCAGATGGGGGCGGCAAACTCCGACCCCCCCCCGCAAGCGGCGGGGGGTATAGCATACCGTCATTCCGGCGAAAGCCGGAATCCATACAATCTTGCTTTTTTTGCCGGCTCAGTATGGATTCCGGCTTTCGCCGGAATGACGGATTCTTTTTTGCATTGGGGGGGTGTTCCACATTGTTCCGTCGGGGGATATGCGCAATGCGAGAAGAATATCGCAGTTTTGTAAAATGGTTTTTGTTTCTTTTTTGTTTGCGACTACTAATGCTGTCGCGCAGGAATCACTTAATGCGCCGGGGTTTTTGGAATCATTGCTGACGACGACGGCGAGGGATGCGTTTTTTGCGGGCATTCCCGTTTTGGGATGCAAGATGTGATGATACTTTCTGCCTTCGTAAACAAAAAAGCGTTCGCCGCCGCCGGAAGTGGCGATTGCTTCGCCGCTGCGCAAATTGATTTTTGCAAAAACTTCGCCGCCGCCTTTGCTTATTCCCGCGCGCCACGGTCTGCCGTTGTTTTCGCCGAGGGCGAGGATGTTTCCGCCGATGTCTACGAGGGCGTTTGTAATTTCGCGCGCGCGCAGAATGTCCGCCGCCGCGTCCAAAGCAGCGCCTTTGGCTATTCCTCCGAAGTCCAACTGCATATTGGGATGGGCGGCGATTAGGATTTTCCCCCCCCCAACCCCCCCCATCAAAGATGGGGGGGGGGTTAATTTGTTTATTGGAGATGGGGAGGGGGAAGTTTCCTTTTCTGAGGTGTATACCCCCCCCCCATCTTTGATGGGGGGGGTGGGGGGGGGGTAATCCGTCAATTGCAAATTGGCGAGGGAGGGGGGATTGGCAAGCCATTTTTTTATTGCTTTTTTGGTTGGGGGGGGGCGTTTTTGGCGGGGGGTGTCGGTGTGAAAACCCCAAAGCGAAACTAATCCGCCGATGGCGGGGTTGAACAAGCCGCCGCTGCGCTTTTCGTGGTCGGCGGCGAGTTTTAACATCTTCGCCATCGGCGCGCTTACCGTGACGGGCAAAGCGCCGCCGGCGACGGCGCGATTAATGCGCGCGGTCTCGCCCTCGCGCCACGGATGAAATCTTTTATGCATAACGCGAAAATGCGCGAACACTTCGCTTATCGCTTTCGCCGCTTTTTCTTTTTCTTCGCCGTTTTTTGCGGGGACTGTGACGACGACGCGCGTGCCGAATACGACTGTCTCCCGCCGCACTTTTGCTGGTTGTTGTGTGCAGGCGGAAAGGACAAGGGCGAGGGTGATTGCGGTGATGGTTGGTTTAATTATTCCCCGCCGCTGATTCCCCCCCCCCGCCCCTCCCATCGGAGATGGGGGGGGGGTTAGTATGTGTGCCCGCGCCGATGGGGGGGGGGTTAGTATGTGTTTTAACCGGTTAGGCAATTTGGTTTTCCAGCGCGATTCGGTTTTCCAGGGCGGTTAGGATTTCGGCGGCTATGTTTTTTCCGGTTTGTTTTTGCACTTCCTGCAAGCCCGTCGGGCAGGTGATGTTGATTTCCGTCAGCATCCCGCCGATGACATCAATGCCGGCGAAAAGCACGCCCGCTTTCGTCAACTCGGGGGCGAGTGCGCGGGCGAGGGACTCTTCGCGTTTGCCGAGCGGGCGCGCTTCGGCTTTGCCGCCGGCCGCCATATTGCTGCGGTGGTCGCCGCCGCGCGGGAGGCGCGCGAGCATTTGCGCGGCGGGTTCTCCGTCAATCAGAAAAACGCGGCGGTCGCCGTCTTTCGCTTCGGGCAGATACCGTTGCGCCATTATCAACCGCCGCCCGCCTTCGCTCAGCAGTTCGGCGGCGGCGCGAAAGTTCGGGTCGTTTGCCGGCAGCGCGAAAACGCCGCGCCCGCCCATACCGTCCAGCGGTTTTAACACTGCGCCGTTTTTACCCTGTTCGGAATGGAAGTCGGCGAGCGCGCGGATGTCGGCGGAAACGATGGTCGGCGGTATCCATTCGGGAAAATCCAAAATGGCGAGTTTTTCGTTTTTCTCGCGCAATGCGCGCGGCGAGTTGAACACCGGCGCTTGCATTTTTTCCAACAGTATCGTCGCTTCGGCGAATGCGCCGTCCACAGGCGGTTCCTTGCGCATCAGTATGGCGTCAAAAAAATCGCCGGGGAGTTTTTGCGTTTTGCCGGCGTTTAGCCAGTTTTCGCTTTCGGAGATTTGCGCGGCGCTCGCCATCGCAAAAACCCCGCCCGCTTCGGCGAGCAGGGCGGGGACTTCGGCGAGGAAAACCTCAAAGCCGCGCGCCGCCGCCGCGCGCATCAGGGCGACGCTGGAATCCTTCTGCGGATTGAGCGCCGCCGGGGGGTCTATGACAAAAAGCAGCCGCACCGCATCGCCGCGGCGCGCAAATGCGGAGCGCGCTTATTCCGAAAGCCCGGTGCGGTTTTCCAAAAGGTCGACGCGGACATTGACATCAACATAATCGCCCGGACGGTAGGGCAGCCGCCCGGTCCCGCGAATGCCGTTGTGTTCGTAGACGACATCGTAGCCGGTGATGATTTTCTTCGCGCGTTCTTCGTCCTCGCAAACGCGCACTTTCTTTCCGGTGCGGGAGGCGCCGTTTTGGAGTTCGTCGCCGACTATCGCGCCGAGGAGGGCGCCGGCTGCTGTGCCGGCGGTCTTGCCCGAACCCTTGCCGACTTGGTTGCCGATGATTCCGCCGGCGAGTCCGCCGATGATTTCGCCTTCGCTGATGCCGTCTGAATCGGCGAGTTCGCTGCCGAGGACTGCGCCGGCGCCGGCTGCCGCGTCGCGCCCGCCGCCCTTGCCGAAGGCGCTGCCGGCGAGGCCGCCGAGGACGCCGCCGACGACCTTGCGCTCAATCTCGCCTTCGGGGCGCGCGCGCCGGGTTTCGTTGCGGCAGACGCGCTCGGTTTCAAAGACGGTTTCCACGACCGGCGTCGCCTCAATGACGCGCGCGCGGTCGACATATTCCGCGCCCGCCGCCGAAGCGAACAGGGCGCAAAAGAGCAAAACAAAAGTTTTCTTCATCGTGTTCATCGCATTTCCTCCGCGAAAGCCGCTTGGATTCGCATTGGGGATTATAGCATAAACTATCCCCCCCCGCAAGCGGCGGGGGGTATAGTTAACTGTCATTCCCGCGAAAGCGGGAATCCAGAATTACGATGTTGCGGCTGGCAACTGGATTCCCGCTTTCGCGGGAATGACAAGGGGAGCGGGAATGACAAGAGTCCCTTTTTTTCGTTTTTATACGGGCGCATTCCACCCCCCCGGAGGTTGCCGTCCCCATCTGCCGATGGGGACGGCAAACTCCGACCCCCCCCCCGCAAGCGGCGGGGGGTATAGTTAACTGTCATTCCATCCCTACTTCGTCATTCCCGCAAAAGCTGGAATCCATACGGGGTTTGCTTTTTCGCCGGGTTCGTATGGATTCCTGCTTTCGCAGGAATGACGGCCGGGTATGGAATGACGGCCGTTATGATAGAATGCGCGGCTTAGGAATTTTCGGGGGCAGAATGCTAATCAAAGTCGCGCGCAGGTGGTTCGCCAAGGACATGGCGATAGACCTGGGCACAGCCAACACCATCATCTATGTGGACGGGCGCGGCATCGTGCTGAACGAGCCATCCGTCGTCGCCATAGACAACGACACGGCAAAGCAGGTGCGCGCCGTCGGGCAGGCGGCGAAAAATATGCTCGGCAAAACGCCCGGCGGCATTAATGTCGTGCGCCCGATGCGCAACGGCGTCATTGACGACTACCGCGTGACCGAGCAGATGCTGAATCATTTCATCCGCAAGGTTCACGGGGCGAAGTGGTTTACGCCGGGACCGCGCATTATCATTTGCGTGCCGACATCGGCATCTTCCGTGGACCGGCGGGCGATTCACGAATCGGCGCTCGCCGCCGGGGCGACGAAAGTGTTTTTGCTGGAAGAACCAATGGCGGCGGCCATCGGCTGCAACCTCCCCGTGCAGGAGCCCATCGGTTCAATGGTGCTGGACATCGGCGGGGGGACGAGCGAAGTCGGCGTCATCTCCTACGGCGGGCTGGTCTACGGCAAGTCGGTGCCCGTCGGCGGCGACGCCTTTGACCAAGCGATTGTGGATTATGTGCGGCAAAAGCACGGCATCGCCATCGGCGAAACGACGAGCGAGCGCATCAAAAAACAAATAGCCGTCGCGCATGTCTCGCTGATAAGCGAGGAGCAGGAAGTGCAAGTGAGCGGGCAGCATGTGGCGCAGGGCGCGCCGCGGCGGTTTGCGCTGAGTTCGGCGGACATTCACGAGGCGATTTTGCGCCCGGCGGAGGAGATAGTGAAAGGCGTGAGCCAGGGTTTGGAAAAGGTGCCGCCCGATTTGGCGGCGGACATCGCCGAGCGGGGGATAGCGATGACCGGCGGCGGCTCGCTGGTGAGCGGGATGGATTTGCTGATACAGGAAAAGACCGGCGTTTCCGCGACGATAAGCGAAGACCCGCTGACATGCGTCGCGCGCGGCTGCGGACAGGCGCTGCAATTTGTGGACCGGCAAAACTTGGGGATTTTCGCCTGAGCGGCGCGCGCGCGGGGGGGTTGTTCGGTGCCGGAACTGCTGCGCTTTTTCGCCGCGCTGCTTTTTTCCTGCGCGCTGATTGTTTCGGATTTGCATTTTGGCGCGTTCGCCGGGGCGCGCGCGCAGATGTCAACGCTGGTCGCTCCCTTCCGTCTCGCTGCAGAATTGCCCGTGCGCATCGCCGACGGCGCGCGGGATTACCTCGCGCAACGGGAGACACTCGTGCGCGAACGGGACGAACTTCGCTTGTTGCTGGCGCAGGAGAAAGTGCGGCTGCGCTCGCTGGATTTCTTCACGGCGCAAAACGACGAACTGCGCGCGCGCCTCAACCTCGCCGGGCGCGGCGGGGAGTGGCTGGCGGCGGATGTCGCCCGCAGCATCGCGCATCCGCACAGCGGACGGATACGGCTGAACAAAGGGCTGGACGACGGCATCTCGGCGGGGATGGCGGTGGTGGATAACGACGGCGTCATCGGGCAGGTCGTGCGCGTGGATTCCAGCGCGAGCGTTGTGCGTTTGCTTTCGGATGCGAATCAGGGCGTCGCCGCGCGGGTGCGGCGCAACCGTCTGCTGGTCGTGCTGCGCGGCGCCGGCGACGGCAGCGGCGAGCTCATCGCCGAATACATAGCGCGCACGGCGGACTTGCGCGCGGGGGACGAACTCGTCGCCGACGGCGGCTTGTTCCCGCCGGGGCATCCCGTCGGCACAGTCATAGAACGCGAGCGGGGAGTTCCCTACGACCGCGCGCGGGTGGAACCGTCGGCGGCTTTTTCTTCCAGCCGCGTGGTTTTGATATACGCGGCGGAGGGCGCGGCGCAAACGCCCCGGGCGGCGGAGGCGGCGGCGCAATGAACGCGACCGTCTACGGCGAACACGCGGAACGCGGCGCCCCGCTTTTGCGCATTGCCGCTTCGTTTTTTATCGCGCTGGCTTTGGAGTTTGCGCCGTGGGGGGAGTGGTTGTTTCGTCACAAGCCGGCCTTTCCCGCTTTGGCGCTGGTTTTTTGGAGCATATACCGTCCGCGCACGGTGGGGTATGCGGCGGCGGTTCTTGTCGGCGTCGCGACCGACCTCGCGGCGCAAACTCCGTTGGGGTTTAATGCGCTGGCTTATTGCGTGATGCTTTTTTTCGCCGGGCATTTGCGCGGGCGTTTTGCGTTGCTGGGCGCGGCGGGACAGGCGGCGCATGTTTTGTTTATTCTGGCGACGGCGCAAATGACGCTGTATGTCCTCGGCATTTTTGACGAGGGTCTGCCGCAGTTGACATGGCGGCGGTTTACTCCGAGTTTGAGCGGCGCCGCGCTGTGGCTGGCTTTGCCGCTTTTGCTGAACTACTGGCGCGGCGCGCGCCCGCAGCCGTGAGCGCGGAGAAAGAACCCCCCGTCGCGCGCCTTTGGATTGCGGCGGCGCTCGCCGCGGCGCTGGCGGCGCTTTTGATTTGGCGCTGGCACGATTTGCAGGTGAATCGCTTTTCGCATTTTTCCGACAAGGCGCAAAAAAACCAGATACTGCTGCTGCCGATGGAGCCGGCGCGCGGGCGCATCTTTGACCGGCGCGGGCGCGAACTCGCCGGCAACGAAATAGCGTTTGCGCTGGAAGTGGATTCCGATTTCGCCGCCGAAGTCCTCGGCAAAATGGACGCGCTGAGCCAGGTCGTCGCCGTCGGCGGCGGCGCGCGCAAAAAACTGCGCGAGGCAAAAAAAAGCAGCGTCTACAAAGGGCGCATCGTCCTGCGCGAGCAACTGAACGAAGAGGAAATATCCTCCTTTTTGCAGTGGCAGTTTTTGTTTCCGGAAATACTTCTGGAAGCCGAACTGGTGCGCCGCTATCCTTTGGATTCCTTCGCCGCGCATGTCATCGGGCATGTCGGGCGGCTTTCCGAACGCGATTTGAAAGCGCTTAAAGAACGCGGAGAAAAAAAAGGATACCGCGGGGCGAAGTTTATCGGCAAAACCGGAGTGGAAAAAGCCGGCGAAAAAGCACTGCGCGGCAACCTCGGCGTGCAGGAAGCGCAAGTGGACGCGCACGGCCGCAAACTCGCGCGGCGCGTGCGCAAAGCGCCGGGAAGAGGGCGCGACATTTACCTGACGCTGGATTACGAGTTGCAAACCTTCGCCGAAAAACGGCTCGCCGGACAAAACGGCGCCGCCGTTTTGCTGAACGCAAAAACCGGCGCCGTTCTCGCGCTGGCGAGCAGTCCCCGTTTTGACATTAATATGTTCACTTTCGGCGTCTCGCAAAAAAACTGGAGCGCGCTTAACGAATCCGAAGGCAAGCCGCTGATACACCGCGCCATTTACGGTCAGTACGCGCCCGGCTCCACGATAAAACCGTTCTTCGCCCTCGCCGCGCTGCATCGCGGCTGGCGCGATTTGGATTACAAATATGTTTCGCGCGGGTTTTTTGAACTCTCGCCCAAGCACCGTTACCACGACTGGAAAAAAGGCGGGCACGGCGAAACCGGAATCGCAAAATCCATAACGCGCTCGGTCAATTCTTTTTATTACCAGCTCGGGCACGATGTCGGAATTAATGCAATGCACCGCGGGCTCGCCGTTTTCGGCTTCGGCAATCCGACAAACATCGGGCTGGACAACGAAAAAGGCGGCGTTTTGCCTTCCGAACAGTGGAAGGAAAAAACGCTCGGCGAAAAATGGTATCCGGGCGACACCATCGCGGCGAGCGTTGGGCAGGGGTATTTTCAAGTTACGCCGCTGCAAATGGCGCGCGCAATGGCGGCGGTCGCAAGCGGGGTTTTGCCGCGCCCGCATGTCGTCTCCGGTTTGGAACAGCCCGGCGAAAAAATGCAATTCGCGCCCGAACATTTGCAAGCAGTGCGCGAAGCAATGGAGGCCGTCACCAAACCCGGCGGCACCGCGCCGCGAGTCGGAAAAGACGCGGAATATTCCATCGCCGGAAAAACAGGAACCGCGCAGGTTTCCAAACTGCGGCTGGACGAAAAAGGCGAACGCATCAAAAACGAAAACCTGCCGAAAAAATTGCGCGACCACGCATGGTTTGTCGGCTACGCCCCCGCCGACGCGCCCGAAGTCGCCGTCGCGGTGCTGGTGGAAAACGGCGGCAGCGGCGGAAAAACCGCCGGCCCCGTCGCCCGCGAACTTCTGGATTTGTATTTCGCCCTCAAAAAAGAAAACCCCGCCGATGATACTGTGACCGTCATTCCCGCCCGCTTTGTCATTCCCGCCCGCTTTGTCATTTCCGCCCGCTTTGTCATTCCCGCGAAAGCGGGAATCCATAACAACGCGCAACTTGCGGCGAATTGCGGGCGCGGCGACGGCGGGGGTTGTGTGGATTCCCGCTTTCGCGGGAATGACAAATTATCGGATGCTTAAACAAAAAATCATCGCCGACAAAACGCTGACGCTTCTTGTGCTGGCGCTTTTTGCCGTGGGCTTGGCCGCGCTTTACAGCGCCGGCGGCGAGGAGTATTTTTGGCGGCAGTTTAATCGCGGGATTTTCGGAATCGCGCTGATGCTCGCGCTCAGTTTTCTCCCGCCGCGCGGGCAGCAGGCGGCGGCTATTTTGTTTTTTGCCGCCGCCGCGCTCGCGCTTTTGGCGGTTTTGCCTTTCGGCGCGAAAATAAACAACGCCCGCCGCTGGCTGAATTTCGGCGCGTATTATGTGCAGCCCTCGGAGTTTATGAAAATAGCGCTGCCGCTCGGGCTCGCTTTTTTTTACGCGCGCATTTCCAAACTGCGCTGGCGGCATCATCTTTTCTTTCTCGCCGCCACCGCCGCAGTCGCCGCGCTCATCATTGCGCAGCCCGATTTGGGAACGGCGCTCATACTCGCCGCAACCGGAATGGCGACGGTCTTTTTTGCCGGCATCGGCTGGCGCTCGCTCGCCGCAATCGCTTTTTTCGGAATCCTTTCGCTGCCGCTCGCGTGGCTTTTTGTTCTGAAAGAATACCAGAAAAAACGCATCCTTATTTTGTTTGACCCCGCGCAGGACCCGCTCGGCAGCGGGCATCAGACCATTCAATCGCAAATCGCCGTCGGCTCCGGCGGCGTTTGGGGAAAAGGATTTCAAGACGGAACGCAGGCGCAACTCGGCTTTCTCCCCGAACGGCACACCGATTTTATTTTTGCCGTGTATGCCGAGGAATTCGGACTCGCCGGTTCGGTTTTGCTTCTCGCGCTCGCGGTTTTGCTTTGCTGGCGCTGCCTGTGGATAGCCGCGCGCGCGCGCGACCGCTTCGGACGACTCGCCGCCGCCGGAATCGCAAGCGGCTTTTTTCTCACTTTCGGCGTAAACTTGTGCATGGTGTCGGGAATGCTGCCGGTCGTCGGAATGCCGTTGCCGCTGGTGAGTTACGGCGGCACGGCGCTGCTCGCCGCTTTTCTCGGCTTCGGCGCGGTGCTGGCGGTCGCCCGGCGCGCGGACGGGGGACGGTAACAGTGTTTGCTTTTTTCCCCGGCGGCGCGCGCGTTTTTGCAAAACAGTTGCGGGCGATTCCGCTTGTTCTTTTTTTGCTCGCCGGTTGCGCTTCGCCGCCGCAGCAAATCGCGGAGATACTGCAGGAAGAGCCGCCGCAAAAAACGCAAAGCGGCGGAAAGTATTATCTGGACGACGGCCCGCCCGTCGGCGAAACAACCGCCTTCGCCGACATTCCCGACGCCGTCCCCAAACGCGAGCGCATAAACCCCGCGCGCAACCGCCCCTATTCCGCGCTGGGGAAAAAATACATTCCCGACACGCGTCCGCGTTTTTACCGCGCGCGCGGTTCGGCTTCGTGGTACGGCAAACGCTATCACGGCAGGAAGACATCGTCGGGCGAAGTATATGACATGTATAAAATGACCGCCGCGCATCCGACTTTGGCGATACCGGGTTACGCGCGCGTAACCCGCGTGGACACCGGCAAAAGCGTAGTCGTGCGCGTCAACGACCGCGGACCTTTTTTGGGCGGGCGCATTATTGACCTTTCCTACGCCGCCGCGGGCAAACTCGGATTTATTAAAGAAGGCACCGCCGAAGTTGTCGTGGAAACCGTTTTTCCGCCGGACGAAGAAAATAATCCCCCCGCAGAAACCGCCGCGCTTCCGCAGGAAGAATTGCCTTCGCTTTCTTCTTCGCCGTCGCTGCCGGCGAAAGATATTGCAAACCCCGGTTTTTATGTGCAGTTGGGCGCGTTTGCGCTGACGGAAAACGCGGAACGGTTTCTTGCCGATGTTTCCGCAAGTGCGAACACCGCCGTCGCAATACGCGTCGGCGAAGACGGTTTGCATCGCGTCGCCGCCGGGCCTTATTCCGAACGCGCGCTCGCAAAAAAAACGCGCGATTCGCTTTGCGCCGCGGGATGGTGCGGCGTCATCAGGGAATATCCGTGAACGCAAAACAACAACAGCAACCGTCAAGCGTCGGCGCGGTGCGTTCGCAATACGCCGATTTTGATTCGCCCTTTTCCTTCGCCAGCGGCGCGCGCCTTCCTTCGTGGCGGCTCGCTTACGAATCCTACGGCGAACTCAACGAAAAAAAAACAAACGCGGTTTTAATATGCCACGCGCTTTCCGGCTCGCAGCACGCCGCCGGTTATTACGAAGGCGGCGAAGAAAGCGCGGGCTGGTGGGACAACTTTATCGGCCCCGGCAAGCCCGTCGACACCGGCGACTTTTTTGTTTTGTCCCCAAACAATCTCGGCGGCTGTCACGGCAGCAGCGGCCCGGCGAGCCCGCATCCGGAAGACGGCAAACCTTACGGTTCGCGCTTTCCCGTCGTTACCGTGGAAGATTGGGTGCGCGCGCAGGCGGCGCTCGCCGACCGTTTGGGAATACAACAATTCGCCGCCGTCGTCGGCGGGAGCTTGGGCGGAATGCAGGCGCTGCGCTGGGCCGTGGATTATCCGGACCGTTTGCGCGCCGCCGTCGCCGTCGCCGCGGCGGCGAAGTTGTCCGCATTAAACATCGCGTTTAACGACATCGCGCGGCAGGCGATATTGCGCGACCCGCATTTTCACGGCGGCGATTATTACGGCCGCGGCGAATTCCCCCGCGGCGGCTTGGGCGTCGCGCGCATGCTCGGGCATGTGACTTACCTTTCGGGCCCGGCGATGGCGGCGAAGTTCGGGCGCGCGCGCCGCGCGGCTTCGGCGCGCTTTGATTACGAAACCGAATTTGAAGTGGAATCGTATTTGCGTTATCAGGGCGCGAAGTTTTCCGGCGTTTTTGACGCGAACACTTATTTGCTGATGACGCGCGCGCTGGATTATTTTGACCCGGCGGCGGAATGCGAAGGCGATTTGGCGCGCGCGTTCGCGAAGGCGGGGGGCGAGTTTTTTTTGCTTTCCTTTTCCAGCGACTGGCGCTTTCCGCCTTCCTCCTCGCGCGAACTCGCGCGCGCGCTTTTGGCCGCGGGCAAGCGCGCCTCCTATATTGAAGTGCAAACCGAAGAGGGGCACGATTCTTTTCTTTTGGCGAATCCGGTGTATCACGAAGCGGTGCGCGCTTTTATGTCGCGCCTCGCGCAGACATTATGAACGGCGCGGCGGCGAACAACAACGGGCGGCTGGATTTCGCCCGCATCGCCGGCTGGACGGAGCGGGGCGCGCGCGTTTTGGATCTGGGCTGCGAAGACGGCGCGATGCTCGCCTATCTGGAAAAAGAACGCGGCGCGCGCGGAGTCGGAGTGGACATAGACCCGGCGAATCTCGTCCGCTGTTTGCGCCGCGGCGTGCAGGCGGTGCATTCCGACATAAACGAGGACCTTTCGCTTTTTTCCGACGGCTCTTTTGATGTCGTCGTTCTTTCGCAGACGCTGCAAAGCATCAAGCGCCCGACGGCGCAAATACTGCGCGAGATGCTGCGCGTCGGAAAAGCCGCCGTCGTTTCCTTTCCCAACTTCGGGCATTGGAAAATGCGAACGCAATTGCTGCGCGGAAAAATGCCCTCGGGACCGCTGCTGCCCCACGAATGGCACGACACGCCGAACATCCGCTACTGCACGATAAGCGATTTTGAATCGCTCTGCCGCGCCGAAAAACTCGCGGTGACGGGGCGCGTTTTTCTTTCCGGCGAGCGCGAAGCGCGTTTTTGCCAAAACGCCCTCGCCGATTTGGCGATATACAAACTCGCCGCCGGCGGCAAGGCCTAAGCCGCCCCGCCGCGGAAACCGCCGGTTTGGTTTGGCGCCGGGTTTGTGTTATGCTTGCCGCCGCCGATGATTTGTTTTTCCGCCCGCGCCCCCGCAACCTTTGCCGCCCTTGCCGCCCTTTGCGCGGCGCTGGTTTTTTCCGCAGGCGCCCTCGCCGGCGGGCGCAGCGAGTTTGACCGCTACCTGAAAGAGAACGAACTCGTCCTCCCCAACGCCGTCGACTACCGCGCCTTTGACGACGCCTGCGCCGCCCGCGGGCTGCTGCATTCCGACAATTTCCTGAAAGACGAAGGAATAAAAATTCACGGCTCCGGCGACGGCAGATATTTGCTCCGCGCCGATTTGCTCCGCGCCTGCGGCAAAGAGTGCAACCCCCGCGAAGGCCTCGGTGAACTCCTCACCGACCTAGCCGAATTCAACATCAGCAACCGTTAATTCCCCGCGCGCCCGCAAACCCCCGCCGCGCATTAAAGCCCGAAGCACAACAAAGCATCGTCATTCCGGCGAAAGTATGGATTCCAGCTTTCGCTGAAATGACGGGTTAGGCGCAATGCAGCGGCAAACGAAATTCCACAACCAACCCGTCATTGTTTTTTGCGCGCACAGTCCCCCCGTGGGCTTTTGCGGCGGCGGCGGCTATTGCCATTCCCAGCCCAAACCCGCCGGTCGCGCGCGCGCGCGAAGAATCGGCGCGGTAGAACGGCTCAAACAAATGCGGCAGATCTTTTTCCGGAACGCCGGGTCCGTCGTCGGCGACGACAACAACCGCTTCCCGGTTTTCGCAAAAGCACCGCGTTTGCACTTTGCTTTCGGCAAAGCGGATTGCGTTTTCCAAAACATTCGCAAGCGCGCGCTCCAAAGAAGGCGCGTCGGCGAGGACGGTTGCACCGCCTTCCGCGGCGAACAAAACATTCGGAAAACGCCGCCGCAGTTTTGTAAAAATGTCCGCGATTGCGACGGGCGTTTTTTGCGCGGTAATTCCCGCCGCTTCCAGCCGCGTTTTTTCCAGAATGTCGCCGGCGAGCGATTCCAATTCGGCGATGTCCGCAACCAGTGACGCGCGCAGTTTTTCGTCGCCGACCATTTCCGACGCGAGTTTCAATCGCGCCAGCGGCGAACGCAGTTCGTGCGAGGCGTCCGCCAAAAATCGTTCTTTCGCCGCCAATGTCCGCCGCAATTGTTTTTGCATCCGGTTAAAGACCGCGGCGAGTTCGCCGATGTCGTCGTCGCGCGCGATTTGTGCCTCGCGCCATTCGCCGCGCCCGACCGCTTCCATGTCGCCGCGCAGTTGGCCGAGCGGCGCAAGCCATCTGCGCTGCGTCCAATAAAAAGCCGCCCACAAAAAGACCATCGCCAAAATCAAAAACACAATCGCCGCCGGCGCCGCCGACCACGGCCCCCAGTCGTCGTCTTCCGGCTGCATCATCAGAAAGTGCGGGCCCGCGCGATGCAAAATAACCCGTTCCCCGTCCGCGCGCGCGAATGCGAAGCCGCCCCGCCGCTTGCGTACGCGCGAAATATCTTCAAACTCCGGCATCCCGGAATCGGTCGCATATTCGCCGAAAGGTCCGCGGTACCGCAAACGCAAATCGTTTTCTTCGGCGATTTCGTTTATGCGCGCGGGCGAGGGGTTTTTGTAAACGCCGCGGGCGACGGCGCGCGCCGCCCATTCGTGTTTGCCGTGGTGATGATGCCGCACATCGTCAAAAAAAACCCCGACAAAAACTGCGATAACCGCCGTCATCAGCAGCGAAGCCGCCGCCGCGAGCGCGGATATTTTTGCCAGCAGCGAAAATTTGCGCCGCGGTTTTTTGTTCGCGCCCGCGTTTTTGTTTTTGTTTTCGTTCACCGCTTTTTTTGCGCGCGGGGTTTTGCCGGGCGCGCGGCGAAAGCATACCCCTCGCCGCGAATGGTTTGTATAAAACGCGGCGTGTTCGCCGAATCACCGAGTTTGCCGCGCAGGCGGCTGACGGTGATGTCCAGCGAACGGTCGTAGAGTTCGCTTTCAAAACCGCGAATTTGTTCCAGCAGCATATCGCGGCGCGCGACCGCCGGGCTTTCGCGCACGAGCGCGGCGAGCACGCGAAACTCCGCGGCGGTCAGCGCGACCTCTTCGCTTTTTCCGTTTTGCAAAAGCCAGAGGCGGCGCTCGCGCATGCGGATTCGCATTCCTTCAAAATGCAATTCGCTTTCGCCGCCGCCGGCCGCGTCGCCCGCTTCGGCGCGGCGAATCAGCGCCTGCAAACGCGCGGCGAGTTCGCGCGGCTCAAACGGTTTCGGCAAATAATCGTCGGCGCCGATTTCCAAACCGACGACGCGGTCGGCTGTTTCCCCGCGCGCGCTCAGCATCAATATCGGCAAACGCGGATGCGCCGCGCGCGCTTTTTTGCAAAGCGCAAAACCGTCCGTCTCCGGCAGCATCACATCAAAAATAGCCGCAGCAAAAGCCCGCCGCGAAAGCGCGTCCAACCCCGCCGAAGGCGCCCGCGCGACCGTCAGCGAAAATCCGAAGCGCCTCAAATACTCGCGCATCAATTCCCCCAGCGCCGCG
>JAHRAH010000027.1 GCA_020027345.1 Gammaproteobacteria bacterium
GCGCAACGGCTTCATTGCCCGGGTGGTGTTCGCCTATAACCACACAAGGCAAAAACGCCTCGGCTGGAAAGCCCCCGTGGAACTCCTGCAAAACCAACACAACAATGCGGAACCCAACACTTTCGCAGGAATGACGAGGGAGGCGGCAATAACGCAGGGAATGAATTCCCGCCTTCGCGCAATAGTGTCTCAATAAAATTACCGCAGGCAAATTAACTATACCCCCCGCCGCTTGCGGGGGGTAAAGTAACTCTTGCCGCAAACATCGGCGCATTTTATTGAGGCACTACTGCGCGAAGGCGGGAATCCATACGGGTTTCCTTTTCGCCGTTTTTTTCGTGCGGGGAGGGAGTTTTCTTTTCCGCCGGCTCCGTATGGATTCCCGCTTTCGCGGGAATGACGGGGGGTTGTGATACAATCCGCGCACTTCAACGAACCGCAGGCATCCCCCGTGTCGGGCTGCCCGTGGAATACAAGACCCGACCATCAACGGCGCAGTTGCAACCGCGCCGGGGAAGGAAATAAGCGGGGCGAACATGCTTGTGGTCGTTGAAGTCAGCCCGGCGTCTGTCGCGCCGGAACACTTCAAAAGGACCAAGCAATTGAAGAATCCACTTCGCCCGCCGCGGGCTGCCGCGTCGCGCGCCCGCGCCTGTTTTCCGCCGAGGGCAGCGCCTTTGGCTGTTGGTGTTTTGTCATTCTTTCCGCCTTGCTCGCCGCCTGCGGCGGTGGGGGCGGCGGAGGCGGGAGTGGAGCCGGTGGCGGCGGGGGACTCGGACTCCGGATTTTTGACTTGTCCGCGCCGAATCCTTCCAACGGCGCGGACTACAAATCCAACGACGAATTCCGCGCGAATTACGGCTTGGAAATGATCAAAGCCGATGCCGCCTATCAGCGCGGCTACTGGGGACAAGGCGCAACCGTTGCCCTGCTCGGAACCGGGGTGCGCGCGACTCACCAAGATTTGGCGGCAAATGTTATTGGCGGACTGGGGTTTATGTTTGGATTTGAGGGCGTCGGTATGAACACCGATGACGAAGAAGGCGGGGGGACTTTCGCCGCCGGCATTATCGGCGGCATGCGCGACGACACGCGCTTTCATGGCGTCGCCCCCTCAGTAAAGATTATGCCCTTGCGTCCGCGGTTGGATTCCGTCGACTTTATAGCAACCATTCCGCGTTTAATGCGGCATGCGGGGGAAAACAATGTTCATATCATTCACAATTCTTTTAATTTGGGCAGCGGCGTTAACTTGCTGGGGGAATACAACGACGGCGGGGAAAACCGCATAGACAACGCACTCGTGTTTTCGCCGGATATGGAGGCAATTTTGTCCTCCCCGTTTGGCGGCCTCTATCATTCCGTCCTTGGCTCCGCCGTCGCGCCAATTTCCGGAACGGACATCGCGGTGGTTACTCCGGCGAATGGAAACGGCTGGCATGCCGGCGGAATGACGCGTGTTTGGGCGACGATGACGGTGACATTTTCCGCCGGAACTCCGTTTGCGTCCACATCCACGCTTTTTTCATCCCGGACTTTCGCGCCGGGAAATATCCTGCGTTATTTTGCAATGACCGCCGTTGCCACTGTGGATTTAAGCGGCCGCACTGCGACCGTTTCCTTTCCCACTGTCCGCTTGCATGAACCGCTTACATTCACATTTAACGGCGCAAGAACCGTTGTGCGCGCCGACCCCAATTCGCCCGGCGGCTTTGCAATCGCGCCGATATACCGCCGCGAACTTTTGGGACGATGGCTTGCGGTCGCCGCAGTCAACCGCGACACCGTCATAGCCCGGTCTTCCGCCGGCTGCGGTCATAAATCAAAATTTTGGTGCCTTGTCGCTCCCGGCGATGAATTCAATTTAGCCGCGCCCGCCCGCATAACATCGGCGGGCATTGGCAATGACATGGAAGTTACCACCGATATAAATCCAACGCACTCCGCCGCCGCGCATGTTAGCGGCGCGCTTGCATTATTAAAAAGCCGGTTTCCGAATATGCCGATGTCGGTTTTGGTGCATCTTTTGCTTTCCACTGCGACGGATTTGGGCGAAAGCGGCATTGACGATATTTATGGTCACGGCTTAGTTAATGTGGAGCGCGCGATACTCGCGCAAGGCGAGTTTAGGATTGTAACGCCCGCAATACCGTCCATCGCCCCCGCTCTTCCGGATTTGCCCGCGGCGAATCCTTCGGACGGGAGGAATTATCGCAATTCGGAATTCAATTTGAATTACGGGTTGGGGATGATTGGGGCGGATGCCGCTTATCAGCGCGGGTATTTCGGGCAGGGCGCGACGGTGGCGGTCGTGGACGGGGGCGTCAGGACTACGCATTCGGATTTGGCGGCGAATTTGCTTTCCACTCCGGCGGGGTTTGACTCTTCGCGCAGCGGCAACCATGGAACCCAGGTTGCCGGCATCATCGGCGGCGCGAGGGACGGGAATCGCTTTCACGGCGTCGCGCCGTCGGTGAAGATGATACCGTTTCGGATTCCGCAAGCCGAGCGCGCTTTTCAATATGCGGTGGACAACAACATTCACATTGTCAATAACAGTTGGGGGGACACTTGGCGGTTTGTCGGGGGTTTTAGCGGGCAAGCGGCGCCCAGGGGATTTGTCGCGCCCGTGCTGGACCGGATGCTTAACATTCCTTCCGGCGTTCTCCAAGACACAACGGCTGAAAATGTGCGGACGAGAATGTCCGCCTTTGCCGCGACTTTGGGCGCGAACGCCGATGTTGCGCTTGTGTGGGCGGCGGGCAACGAAGATTGGCACGCCGGCTCGTCGGTGCCGATTTTTAATATCCCCGGCGGCGCCCGCGTCGGCACCCGCACCGTGGAAGACATCATCGCCGATTTTCGCGCGGTGGAAACTTTGGCGGACGGTGTCACCAGTATTACCATCAATTTTTCGCAAGACACTGTGTTTAATGTCCGCGGAGTCGCATATACGATATCGGCGTTTTCGCCGAACGGTTCCGACAGTTATTCCTGGGGACCGAGGTATCACCCCGAATTGCTCGGACGATGGGTGGCGGTCATCGCGGTGGACAGGCAAACAAATCTTGCGGATTTTTCCAACGCCTGCGGCGACCCTGTTATGTATTGGTGCATCGCCGCGCCGGGCGTGAGCATTACTTCCAGCGACGACGACCACAACACGGACACGACAGACGGCAACGGCACCTCGTTTTCCGCGCCGCATATAAGCGGGGCGCTTGCGCTTTTGAAAAGCCGGCTTCCGAATATGCCGATGTCGGTTATCGTCGCCATTTTATTAAACACCGCCGACGACCTCGGCGACCCCGGAGTGGACGAAGTTTTCGGGCACGGTATGCTTAATGTCGGGCGCGCGATAACGACGCAAAACGACGCGCATATTGTCGTGCCGCGTCCTGCGGGGTTTGCGGGGAATGCGGTTCGTTCCGGGGTTTTGTTGAAAGATGCGCGGGCGGAATTGCCTTTGGCTTTTTCGGGGTTTGCGGAAGGGTTGCGCGGGGTTTCGGTGGCGGTTCGGTATTTGGATTCTTTTTATTACGACGCGCCGATTCATAACTTGATTGACGCGCGGGCGGAAAGGGGAATGCCTACGGATTTTGCGGCGCAGTTGTGGAATGTCGGCGGCGGTGACGGTTACGGCGCAATTGGCAACGGTGTCGGCGGCGGCAACAGTATCGGCGGCGGCGATAACGGCAACGGGCTTTTTGCTTTTGCGGACGACGGGGAACTTCGGGCGGTCGGAATTAAGAACGGCGCTTTTCAATTGCGGCATAACCGGTTTTCCGGCAATGAAGTTTGGGGGGATGATTATGATTTGCCTTCGCGGCCCTTTTTCGCAAACGGCGACGGAAAAAACACCGCGCTGAGTTTTGATTTCGGCGGCAACTTTCGCGCATTCGCCGCGCGCGGCGGGGTGGAAAACGCAAACTACCGTCAACTGGGAATGCAGTGGCGGCAAAGTTTTTCGCGTTTGGGAATCGCCGCCGGGCTTTCGCAAGTGCGCGAGGAGGATTCGCTTTTTGGCGGGAAGTTCGGCGGCGCGCTCCCGCTTTTCGGCGGCGGGCGC
>JAHRAH010000028.1 GCA_020027345.1 Gammaproteobacteria bacterium
AGTCAAAAACATAATCGCCCGGGTTTTTCGCAAACCAGTATATGTTGTCGTGCTTGGCCGGCCAGCGGCTTTTGCTTCTGCCGCCGTAATCGTAGGCCCAGATGATTTCGTTTATGCAGTGTTGCGCGCCGCCAAAAACATCCTCCAGCAGCAAACGGCAATTCGCCGCCTCGCGCCAGTCAATATGAAAAAACAAACTCCCGTTTGCCGAAAGAACGCGCCGCGCTTCCAAAAGCCGCGGCCGCAAAAAGCCAATGTAGTCGCCGAAGGAATCACCGTAACCGTCCGGCGAATCGGCGGCGACGGTCGCATACCGTCGCCCGCCAAAACCCGTGCGGTCGCCGCTGCTACTACTGTCGGCGCGAACGGTTTTTATGCGCGCGCGGTTTTGCGTTTTGCCGGTGTTAAACGGCGGGTCAATGTATATCAGCGAAACCGATTCCGAACGCATCGCCCGCAGCATCGGCAGGTTGTCGCCCGCAAAAACAACGCCGCATTCCAAATGCAAACTCCCGCGCGGTTCCTTCCAATCCGCAACCATCGGCGGAAAGTCGGCGGCGCAACAGTCCCCCGGGGTTTCTTTTTGCGCTTGCGCCGCGCCCTGCCGCATTTTTTTTATTTGTGTTTAAACTTCGGCTTGCGTTTTTGCAAAAACGCGCGCATTCCTTCGGCGCGGTCGGCGAGCGCGAATGTGGAATGAAAAAGCCGCCGCTCAAACTGCACGCCCGCGCTCAGATGCGTTTCAAATGCGGCGTTTACCGATTCCTTTATCATCCGCGCGACCGGCAAAGAATGCGACGCTATTTTTTGCGCCGTTTCCAAAGCGACCCTTTGCAAACTCCCCGCGGGAACGACGCGCGCGACGATTCCGCAGCGCTCCGCTTCTTTGGCGTCCATCATTCTTCCGCTCAGGCACATTTCCATCGCTTTCGCTTTTCCCGCCGCGCGCGCAAAACGCTGCGAGCCGCCGGCGCCGGGCATTGTGCCGATGATTATCTCCGGCTGCGAAAACATCGCGTCCGTCCCCGCCAAAACAAAATCGCACATCATCGCGAGTTCGCAGCCGCCGCCGAGGGCGTAGCCGGAAACGGCGGCGATGACCGGCTTGCGGCATTGCGTAACGCGCTCCCAGTCGCGGGTGATTAAATTTTCCTCGCACACTTCGGCGTAGTTTTTTATCTTTTCCATTTCGCCGATGTCGGCGCCGGCCGCGAACGCGCGCTCGTTGCCGGTCAGAAGTATCGCGCCGATTTTTTCGTCCGCTTCCGCTTTGTCCAGCGCGGCGTTCAGTTCGCCGATAAGCGCCGCGTTCAGCGCGTTCAGTTTTTTCGGGCGGTTCAGCCGCAGCAGCGCGACGCGCCCGATGTTTTCCGCAAGAACGAGAGCCATTGTTTATCCCCCTTTGTTTTCTTTTTCGCCGCGAAAGAGCTCGCGCGCGATGATGTTTTTTTGCATTTCGTCGGTGCCTTCGTAAATGGAGGCGATGCGAATGTCGCGGCAGTGCCGTTCCAGCGGCAAATCGCGCATGTAACCGTAACCGCCGTGCAACTGCAAAGCGTCGCGGCAGGCGCGCTCGCCCGCAGTCGCCGCGAACCATTTCGCCATCGCCGCCTCTTTTACGAAGTTTCTCCCGGCGTCCTTTAATTGCGCCGCGCGAATCGTCAGCCAAAAAGCCGCTTCCGTTTCCGCGCGGCGTTCCGCCAGCATCCAGCGCAAACCCTGATGTTCGCGCAGTTTTTTTCCATGCTGCTCGCGCGCGCACATGTATTCCTGCGCCGAATCCAAAGCCGCGCTTGCAATTCCGCAAGCCATCGCGGCGACCCCGATTCTCCCGCCGAACAGTTCCCGCATCGCAATGCGGTAACCGTCGTTCAGTTTTCCAAGAAGGTTTTCGCGCGGAATGCAAACATTGTCAAAAACAATCTCATTCGTCGGCGAACCGCGCTGCCCCATCTTGTCGGCGTCGGGGCCGACGGTCAACCCTTCGCTTCCGGCATCCGCGATAAAACAACTGATGCCGCGCCCGCGCGGCGCCTGCGCGTCCGTCACCGCCCAGACCAAATAAAAGCCGGCGATTTTTCCGCTGCTTATCCATTGTTTGACGCCGTTGATAATAAAACCGTTTTTGTTTTCCTCCGCGCGCGCGCGCATCGCCGCCGGATCCGAACCGGCCCCCGATTCCGTCAGGCAAAAACTCGCCGCCGGCCATTCGCCGCGCAGCAAAGGCGGCAGGTATTTTTTGCATTGTCCCCCGCTCCCGACCGCCTGCAAAACTTCCGCCGCCATATTTGTGACGCTCACGGCCACGGCCGTAGACGCGCAGGCCTTCCCTATTTCAAAAAGCGCGAGCGCGTAAGCGACCGCGCCCGCTTGCGCTCCGCCGTATTCCTCGCGCACGGCCAATCCGTTAAATCCGAGGCGCGCGAGTTCGCGCAGGTTTTCCGAATATTCTTCGCCGCCCTCTCCCCGGTCCAGCCGCGCCGCATTCGGCAATAGTTTTTCGCGCGCAAACCGCGCCGCCGCTTCGCGAATCATTTCCTGCGTTTCGCCGAACATTGTTAACTCCGCTTTTTAATTAATCCGGCAGGCGTTCAATTGCCATCGCCGTCGCTTCGCCGCCGCCGATGCAAAGCGCGGCGACTCCGCGACGCATTTCTTTTTCGCGCATTCCGTTCAACAGTGTCGCCAGAATGCGCGCGCCGCTCGCGCCGACCGGATGACCGAGCGCGCACGCGCCGCCGTAAATGTTCACCCGCCCCGTATCCAAACTCAGCGCGCGCGCCGCCGCCATCGTCACGACGGCAAACGCTTCGTTTATTTCGTAAAGTATTCCGTCGTCGTCCGCGCGCCAATTCGCTTTTTGCAAAACCGCCCGCAGCGCCCCTATCGGCGCCAATGTGAATTCCGAAGGTTTGCGCGCGAATGTCGCCTGCGCGACAATCCGCGCCAAAGGTTGTTTTGCGCTCGCGCCTTCCGCCGCCAAAACCAGCGCCGCCGCGCCGTCCGATATGCTGCTGGAATTCGCCGCCGTAACCGTCCCCCCTTCCGCAAAGGCCGGGCGCATTTTTGGAATGCGCGAACTCTCCGCTTTGCGCGGCTGCTCGTCCTGCGTCACCGTCATCGTTTCTTTTCCGCGCGCGCCCGCAACAGTTACCGCCGCTATTTCGTTTTGGTCTGTTCCGCTTTCTTGCGCAGCACGCGCGCGCCGCAAAGATTCCATTGCGAAAGCGTCCATTTCCTCGCGCGAGAAACCTTCGCCGTCGGCCGTGCGCTGCGCATACACTCCCATTAGTTCGCCTTCGTAAGCGTCCTGCAAACCGTCGCGCATTAAATGGTCGGTCAGTTCGCCGCCGCCGAGCCGCATCCCCGCCCGCGCCGAAAGCAAATGCGGCGCAAGCGACATATTTTCCATTCCCCCGGCGACCGCAACGCGCAACCGTCCGGCGCGAATTGCATCGTCCGCCTGCATCACCGCTTTCATCCCCGAGCCGCACATTTTGTTGACGGTAACGCACGGCGCCGACACCGGCAACCCCGCCGCCAATGCCGCCTGCCGCGCCGGCGCCTGACCGATTCCCGCCGGCAAAACGCAGCCCATAATCACTTCTTCCACGGTGTCGCCTGCGGTTTCGGCGTCGGCAAGCGCCGCGCGGATTGCCGCAGCGCCGAGTTGCGGCGCGGGCGCGCGCGAGAGCTCGCCCATCATCGCGCCTATCGGCGTGCGGCGGGCGGCGAGTATGACGGTCGCGTTCGCGTTCATCGCGCCTATCTTACTATCAAAAAGCGCGCGCGCAAAACCGCCGGGCGTGTTACAATCGCCGCGATGAACACCGCGCTATTAATTAAACTGCTCGTCAACGGCGTCATCATCGGCGCGCTCTACGGCGTCGTCGCGATGAGTTTCGTTCTCATATACAAGGCGAGCAAAGTCGTCAACTTCGCGCAGGGCGAGTTTTTGATACTCGGCGCTTTTGTTTGTTTCTGGCTTGTCAATTCGCACGCGCTGCCTTTTGCCGCCGCTTTCGCCGGCGCGGTGTTGTTTATGCTTTGTTTCGGCGCGGCATTGCAGTGGCTGGTGTTGCGCCCGCTCGTCGGCGAGCCGGTCATATCCGTCATTATGGCGACGGTCGGGCTCGCTTTCTTTTTTCAGGCCCTCCTTAAATGGATTTTCGGCGTGGACACTTCGCCGCTCCCGCCGATTTTTGAAACAGCGACCGTGACTATATTGGGACTGCAAGTGGAAAGCGCGTATTTGCTCATACTCGCCGCGTCGGCGGCGACTATCGCTTTCTTTTACTGGTTTTTCACGCGCAGCCGCACCGGACTCGCAATGCGCGCGACCGCTTTTGACCAGCAGGCGGCGCAGTCGCTGGGGATTTCCGTGGAGAAAATGTTCGCCATTGCGTGGGCGATTTCCGCCGCGGTTTCGGCGGTCGCGGGGATTACGCTCGGAGTCGTAAACGGAGTTTCCACGCAGCTCGCTTTTACCGGAATAAAAGTTTTTCCGGCGGTTATTTTGGGCGGGCTGGATTCGGTGCCGGGCGGAGTCGTCGGCGGAATCGTCGTCGGAGTTTTGGAAAACCTCGCCGAATTCGTCGACGGGCAGTATCTGCATTGGGGCAACATGTACGAAATCGCCCCCTTCTACATTCTCATCGCAATCCTGATGATAAAACCCCACGGCTTCTGGGGAACCGAAGACATAGAACGCGTTTAACCCGGCCGTCATTGAACGGCCCGGTCTCGTTACACCTCTCCAGAGGGAAATGTAACATTTCGTGGAGCTTTTGGGTTTCTTTTTTTCAAGCGGGATAAGGATTTGAGGGGTGTTTTGGCGGTAGATTACTGACCCGTTTCAGTAAT
>JAHRAH010000193.1 GCA_020027345.1 Gammaproteobacteria bacterium
CGCCCCCGCCGACTCTCCCCCGCGCACAAAAAAATTATATCCCCAAAAAAACCCGGCATAACGCCGCCCGTTCTCGTTACACCTTAACGCGTCTCGTTCTCGTTACACCTCTCCAGAGGTGTAACGCTCAAAAAAAGAGCGGGCGTCCCCGCCCGCTCAAATCGGGGGAATAACTGGTGCGGCAAACTGCGTGAATGACGGTTGCATCCTCACGGTAAGGGCATATCCTTATACCAAAATTAAAAACCATTTTTTTTGGCTTAACGGGAATTTTTCCTATACAATAAAATAAGGGGAAGGCGCATTTGGCTCAGGAGACAAAAATGGCAGCTTTCAGCGGCGAAAAAAATGTGAATTTTTCTGTCGGAGGGGCGTTTCCCGCGCCCCGCCTGTCGGAGAGCCGTCCCCCGCCCGAAAAAATCGGCGCTCCGTTGCCGCCGTTTGAAACACCGCTCGTGGAAATCGGCGGCATTTTTTTGAAGTTGGAAAATGTCAACATTGGCGGCAGCCATAAGTCGCGCTCGGCGCGGTGGATAATTGCCCGCGCCATTGAAGACGGGGATTTGCAGCCCGGCGGCGGGCAGACGATATTGGAGAAGACGGGAGAAAATTTGGGAATTGGGCTGGTCATTGAAGCGGCCAAACACGGCATTCCCGTGGAATTGGCGGTCGGGATGAATTTTAGCGCCCGCAAAAAATCATTGTTGAAACGATACGGCGCAATCCTTATTGGCGCGGGGATGATGCAAAAAGGCGCGCTGCCGCGCGAGGTCGTCGCGTTTCATTTGGAAAACCAAAAAAACATGGGGAAGTCCTATGTTTTTTTGGACCAATTCAATAAT
This sequence comes from Gammaproteobacteria bacterium, assembly GCA_020027345.1. Lineage (GTDB taxonomy): Bacteria > Pseudomonadota > Gammaproteobacteria > Tethybacterales > Persebacteraceae > JAHRAH01. The sequence goes on from JAHRAH010000193.1 coordinate 843, forward strand.
TCGGCGAACTTGGAGGCGCACTTGCGCGAAACAGGACCCGAAATTGTCCGGCAAATTAAATCCCTCCGCCCCGGAACGAAAGAGGTTTTTCTGGTGGGCGGAGTCGGCAGCGGTGCAAGCGTCTCCGGCGCGGGAATGGCGGTAAAAGAGGCCTTTCCCGACGCCAAAGTGATTGCGGTGCAGCCCGAGGGGTGTGACATTCTGCGCGAAGTTTTTGTTGAACATGAATTGCAGGGAATTGCCGTGGGCGTAAATCCCAAAACACTGCAACCGGAGATAATTGACCGATGGGAGTTATGCGGAGAATCGGAGGCAATGGACGCCCGTGAATGGCTGCTGAAAAACGGAGGCATTTATGCCGGGCCGTCAACAGGCGCAAACATCAAAATCGCGCGGCAAATTGCGCGGGAGCGCCCCGGCGCCATCGTGGTCACTTTCGTCTACGACTCCGGGGACACTTACGAGTAACGAAAATGTCCAGGCATTTTTTGATTTTGCTTGCCGGCGTGGCGTGCCTCGCATCCGGGGGGATTTTTGTCAAGTTGAGCGAACTCGGCCCCATTATGACCGCTTTCTACCGCATTTTGATAGCGATGCCGCTGGCTTTGCTCTGGGCGCGGTTTTCCGAATCGCCGTCCCCCCGCGCGGGCGCGTGGAATTTTCCGAGCGGCGACGCGCCGTTGTTCGCCCTTTCCGGCGTTTTCCTCGCTCTGGATTTAATATTGTGGCACATTTCGTTCCACCACACCACGGTGGCGAACGCCAATTTGCTCGCCAATCTGGTTCCCTTCGTCGTGGTGCCGCTCTCGTGGCTGCTTTACCGCGAGCCGATTTCTCCGATGTTTTTTGCCGGACTGGTGACCGCCGTTTTTGGAGTCGCGCTGCTGATGTCGGGGAAAATAGACCCCTCGCCGGAGCATTTTCGCGGTGATTTTCTGGCAATCGCCACGGCCTTGTTTTACGGATTGTATCTGTTGACGGTGAACAAACTGCGCGCCCGCTACAACGCCGGCGACATATTATTCTGGGGCGGCTTTTCGTCGCTCGCTGTTCTTTTGGCGGCTGCGGTGTTTTCGGAAAACGCTTTTTTCCCGCAAACCGCTTTCGCGGTTCTCGTTCTCGGTTGTTTGGCGCTCTTTTCGCAGATAGGCGGACAGGGCTTGATAGCCGTCAGTTTCGGCCGGCTGCCCGTGTCGTTCGCGTCCGTCGCTGTTTTAATGCAGCCGGTCATTGCGGCGTTTTACGCTTACTTGATTTTTTCCGAAACGCTCTCGGCTTTGGAAGCGGCGGGCGCCGGCGTCGTTCTTGCCGGAATTTACATTTGCAAAAAAGGTTCCGCGGGAAAAAAGGACGCCATAGAAGAAACAATAAAAACCAAACTTCGGCTTATTTGCCGCGACGCCGGATTGGGTTCATGCCGCCGGGCTTTAAAGTCGGCGGAACACTCCGCATTGTCGGGTGTCCTTGCCGAAGATTTGCATGCCTCCGTCGCCAAAAATCCGGCGGCGATGTCAATTTCAACAATGGCGGAAAGCGCCGGATTTTACGCAGTTTGCGCCTACCGTTTGGCGGCGGCGATTGTCGCAAAAGGCGGGGATAAAAACCGAAGCGCCGCATTCCGCATTCAACAAAAAACGCTCGCCCTTTTTGGCATAGACATTGACCCCCGCGCTCGCATTGGAAAGCGTTTTGTCATGGATCATGCGCACGGCATTGTAATAGGCGAAACCTGCCATATTGGAGACGACCTTTACCTGCTCGGCGGCGTTGTTTTAGGAGAGCGGGGAATTGCCGGCAATCCAAACGGCAAAAGGCATCCGACTGTCGGCGACCGCGCCGAAATTGGCATGAATGCCCGCATCCTGGGGCCCGTAACAATAGGCAATGATGTATTCATATCTCCCCACGCCATTGTGACCGAAAATGTCCCCGACAACTCCAGGGTGATTATTGTAAATCAGTCGCAGGTGTTAAAACCCGCAAAAGGATAAGCCGCCGTCACCGTTTGCCAAGCAGCGGAAGAATAAAATCACCGGCTTTTTTTAATTTGGATTCGTTTATGCCGGTCGCAATCCCCTGTTCGCGCAAAAAACGCGCGACGCTTTCCGTCGCCAAATTCCCCGGCGCGCCGGGGGCAAAAGGGCAGCCGCCCAAACCGGCGACGGCGGCGTCCGTTTTTGCAATTCCCATTTCCAAAGCGCAAGCGACATTCGCAATCGCCGTGCCGAAAGTGTCGTGAAAATGAACGGCGACGGATTGCGCGGGGACTTCCGCCAAAACCGCGCGCAGCATTTTCTCAACCGTTTGCGGCGTCCCCCTGCCGACGGTGTCCGCCATTGCTATTTCGCCGCAGCCGATGTCGCGCAACTGCGCCGCGACTTTCGCCGCCGCCGCCGGTTGTATCGCGCCTTCGTAGGGGCAGAAAACCGCCGCGGAAACATAACCGCGCGCGCGCAAACCGTTCGCTTTCGCTTCCGCGACGACATCCCTGAAAATATTTATGCTTTCGTTTATGCCGCAATTGATATTCGCGCGCACAAACGATTCCGATGCGCCGGTAAAAATCGCGATTTCCCCCAGCCGCCCCGCCGCCAATGCCGCCCGCAAACCGCGCATATTCGGAACCAGCGCGGAATAACAAATATTTTCGCGCATCGGCAAACCCGAAACGACTTCGGCGGCGTCCGCCATTTGCGGGACTTTTTTCGCGGAAACAAAAGCCGCCGCTTCAATGCGCGCCAAGCCGCAATCGGCGAGCATTTCTATCAAACGCAATTTATCGCGCGCGGCGAGGGCGGCTTTTTCGTTTTGCAAACCGTCGCGCGGGCCGACTTCAATTATTTCAACCGCCGCCGTCATCACCGTCGCCGCCGATGCGCGCAAGCAAATCCCCCGCCGCGACGACATCCCCCGCCGCGCGCGATATTTCCAAAACCCGCCCGCCGCGCGGGGCGGCGACGGTCACTTCCATTTTCATCGCTTCCAAAGTCATCAGCGCCTCGCCTTTTTTAACCGCCGCGCCCACGCGCGAATTGATTTCGCGCACGACGCCCGGCATCGGCGCAACCGCAATATCACCCCCGCCGCCGCCGTCGGAAACAAAAAGCGAAGGCGGTTCGCCAACGCAAAGAACAAGCGAAAGCCCGCGCAGAAAAACGGTTACACTGCCGCCTTTTTCGCGCGCGCATTCCGCAAAAACCCGGACGCCGTCAATGTCCGCCGATATTCCTTCCGCAGAAACCGAAAACCGCCGCGCGATGATTTCGCCTTCGCCGTCGTTAATACTGCAATCTTCGCCGCGCACTTCCGCCGCGCACCGGCGGCATTCGTCGTCGTCATGCAAAACAACAAACCCCCGTCGCGCGCCGTTCAAACGAAAACACGGCAGCGGTAACGGCGCGCTCAAAACCCTCCACGCCGCGGCGAGCATTACCGCCGTCCTTCTTTGCGCGCGCACTCCCGAAAGCGCGGCCGAAAACTCCTTTTCCACGGTCACCGTCAACGCTTCGCCTTTCGCAAAAGCGCCGCCGCCGGCAAACTCGGAAAGCAACGGTATGTTTGTCACGACACCTTCTATTTTCGTAGCCGCGAGCGCGCGCAGTAAAAGTTCGCGCGAGTGTTCGCGGCTTTCGCCCGCCGCGATTATTTTTGCGAGCAGCGAATCGTATTCGCCGGAAACACAGTCGCCCGCCGCGATTCCCGCGTCAACGCGCACCCCGGGCATTTCGGGAAACCGGCATTTCGCAACCGTCCCCGCGGCGGGCAGCATTTCGCGCATCGGATTTTCGCAGCAGACGCGCGCTTCCATCGCCCACTGCGGCGCGCCCGCGGGCGCGGTTATTTTTTTCGGCAGCAACTCGCCGGCGGCGATGCGCAGTTGCCATTCCACCAAATCCGTTTGCAGCAATTCCTCCGTCACAGTATGTTCAACTTGCAGGCGCGCGTTTATTTCCAAAAACCAAAGCCGCCCTTCGGCGAGCAAAAACTCGGCGGTGCCGGCGTTTTCGTAATTCGCAGCCGTCGCTATTTTTTTCGCCAGCGAATGCAATTCGCGCCGGGTTTTTTCGCCCAGCGAAGGCGCCGGGGATTCTTCCAGCATTTTTTGATGCCGCCGCTGCATTGAACAATCGCGCTCGCCAAGAACAAGAACCGCGCCGCTTTTGTCGGCCAGAAACTGCGCTTCCAAATGCCGCGCCCGCGGCAGGTATTTTTCCATCATCAGCGCGCCGTCGCCAAAAGCATGTTTTGCCTCGCGCGCCGCCTGCCGCAGCATCGCGGGGAGTTCGTCGGCGGAATATGCGATTCGCATTCCGCGCCCGCCGCCGCCCGCCGCCGCTTTCAGCATCAGCGGAAAACCGGTTTTTTTCGCCGCGGCGACTGCGCCTTTTTCGCCGCGCAAATCCGCGCCCGGCAAAACGCGCGCGCCCGCTTTTTGCGTGAGTTTGCGCGCCGCAATTTTGGAACCGGCGACTGTCATCGTTTTCGGCGAAGGACCGACAAAAACCAATCCCGCTTTCGCGCACGCCCGGGCGAAGTCCGGATTTTCCGCCAGAAAACCGCAGCCCGGATGCGCCGCTTCGGCCCCCCTTTTTTTTGCGCGCGCTATTATCGCGGCAATATTTAAATAGGGCGCCGTCTTCCCCGAAGGCAGCGGCAGGGATTCGTCGGCAAGGCGGGAATGCATCGCGCCTTCTTCGCCGGGCGCGAAAACGGTTATGGTCTTTATCCCCATCTGCCGTGCCGTGCGAATGATGCGGCAGGCAATTTCGCCGCGGTTTGCGACAAGCAAACTCTTAAACATCGCCCCATTTCGGTTTGCGTTTTTCCAAAAACGCGCTCAACCCTTCGCGCGCTTCTTCGCCCGCCCGCGCCTTCGCCAAAAGCGCGGCGGTGCGCGCCGACAATGACGAATTGATTTTGCGCCCGGCAACTTCCGCGGGCAGCGCTTTCGCCGCGGACATCGCCCCCGGCGCGTTTTGCAAAAACTGCGCGGTCATTGCGCGCGCGAACGATTCCAAATCTTCGGCGATTTCGCTCACAAGCCCCGCTTCTTTCGCCGCTTTCGCGTTCAAAACTTCGGCGCTCTGAAAGTACCGCCGCGCATTGCGCGCGCCGATTGCGGCGACGACATACGGGCTGATAGTCGCCGGCAGCAAGCCCAGCCGCGTTTCGCCAAAACAAAACTTCGCCGAAGGCGCGGCGGCGCAAACATCGGCGACCGCCGCAAGCCCCGCGCCGCCGCCGTAACACGCGCCCCGCACGAGCGCAATCAACGGTTTCGGCAGTTCGTAAAGCGCGCGCAATGTTTCGGCGAAAAACCGCGCCTGCGCATAGTTTTCTTTTTCACTTCCCGCCGCGCGCAGCCATTCGGCGTCGGCGCCGGCGCAAAAATGTTTTCCCTCGCCGCAAAGAATAACGACCCGCGATTTGCATTCTTTCGCTTTTTTCGCCGCTTTTGCGAGCGCGCATACCGCGTCCCAATTCAAAGCGTTCGCCGTTTGCGGGCGCGAGAGCGTAATGCGCGCCGCGCCGCTTTCTTCGAAAAAAAGAACGGTGTCCGCCGCCATCGCCGTCACATTCTAAAAACGCCAAAGCGCGTTTCTTCCCGCGGCTTTCCGGCGGACGCGGCGAGGGCGATTTGCAAAACTTCGCGCGTTTGCGCGGGGTCTATCACGCCGTCGTCCCAAAGCCGCGCGGTGCCGTAAAAGGGGCGGCTTTCGCGTTCAAACTTTTCGGTTATTTTTTTTGTCATCGCCCGCGCGGCGGCGGCGCTGAGTTTTGTTTTTTGCGCGCGAATGCGCCGCATCACATCCGCCGCCTGTTCGCCGCCCATAACGGCGACGCGCGCCGAAGGCCAGGCAAAAACAAAATCGGGGTCAAACGCGCGCCCGCACATTGCATAGTTTCCGGCGCCGTAACTTCCGCCGACGATGACGGTTATTTTCGGAACGCGCGCGCAGGATACCGCCGCGACCATTTTTGCGCCGTGCTTCGCTATTCCTTCCGCCTCGTATTTCGCGCCGACCATAAAACCGGCGATGTTTTGCAAAAAAAGAAGCGGCGTTTTGCGCTTGCACGCAAGTTGGATAAAATGCGCGCCCTTAAGCGCGGATTCGGAAAAAAGCGCGCCGTTGTTCGCCAAAACCGCCGCGGGCATTCCGCCGATGCGGAGAAAGCCGGCGAGCAGTGTTTCGCCGTAGCGCGCCTTGAATTCGTCAAAGCAGGAATCGTCGGCGATTCTTTCTATCACTTCGCGCATATTAATCGGGCGGCGCAAATTCGTTCCGACTATTCCGTATAATTCCCGCGCGGGTTTTTTCGGCGGCGGCGCATTCGCGTCAAAAGCAGGCGGCGGCGCATCGCCGAGGTTTGCGATAACCGCGCGCGCTTTTGCCAGCGCATCTTTTTCGTTTTCCGCGTAATGATCGGCGAGTCCGGAAAGCCGCGAATGCACATCCGCCCCGCCCAAAGTTTCGGCGTCCGTTTTCTCCCCCGTCGCCGCTTCCACAAGCGGCGGCCCGGCGAGGTATATTGTTCCGCCGCGCGCTATTATGCATTCGTCCGCCATCGCCGGAATATACGCGCCGCCGGCGGTGCAGGAGCCGAGCACGACCGCCAATTGAAAAACGCCCTCCGCCGACATTTGCGCCTGATTGCGAAATATGCGCCCGAAGTGGTCGCGGTCGGGGAAAACTTCCGCCTGCCCTTCCAAATACGCGCCGCCCGAATCCACGAGATACGCGCAAGGCAGCCGGCAGGAACGCGCGATTTCCTGCGCGCGCAAATGTTTCTTCACCGTCAGCGGATAATACGCGCCGCCTTTCACGGTCGCGTCGTTCGCCGCGATCATGCACGGGCGGTTTGCAATCCAGCCGATGCCGGTTATCAGCCCCGCCGCCGGCAGCGGTTCTTTATAAACTTCATAAGCGGCGAGTTTGCCGATTTCCAAAAAGGGGCTGCCCGGATCCAGCAGCAGTTCAATTCTTTCGCGCGCGGGAAGTTTGCCGCGGGCGCGATGGCGCGCGAGATATTTTTCGCCGCCGCCGGGTTCTGTTTGCGCGCAAAGTTCGCGCAGTTTTTCCGTTTCCGCGCGCAGGGCGCGGTCGTTTTCGGCGAAGTCCGCCGCGGCTTTCGCTTCAGTCATCGCGCGCCCTTTTACAATTCACCGCCGAGCAGTTCGCGGGCGATTAACATTCGGCGTATTTCGGAAGTCCCCGCGCCGATTTCGTAAAGTTTCGCGTCGCGCAAAAAACGGCCGGCGGGATATTCGCTCGCGTAACCGTTTGCGCCGAGAATCTGCACGGCGTCCAAAGCCGCGCGCGTCGCCGCTTCGGAAGAAAACAATATCGCCCCGGCGCAGTCGGCGCGCGAGAATTCGCCGCGGTCGCAAGCGGCGGCGACGGCGTAAACATAACTGCGCGCGGCGGAAAGGACGGTTTGCATATCGGCTATTTTTGCGCGCACCAATTGAAATTCGGAAATCGCGCGCCCGAATTGTTTGCGCTCTTTCGCATATGCGGAGGAGAGCTCCAAGCACGCGGCGAGAATCCCCAAAGGCCCCGCCGCCAAAACGACGCGCTCCAAGTCCAAGCCGCTCATCAAAACCTTCGCGCCGCCGCCGGGTTCGCCGAGTATGTTTTTCTCCGGCACTTCGCAGTTATTAAAATGCAATGCGCCCGTCGCCGAGCCGCGCATTCCGAGTTTGCTTATTTTTTCCCCGCGCGAAAAGCCGCCTGCGCCGTTTTGCACGATGAACGCCGTGATGCCGCGTTGCTTTTTTTCCGGCGCGGTTTTTGCGTATACGACGACAACATCGGCGTCGGGCGCGTTGGTTATCCACATTTTCTCGCCGTTCAGTATGTAACCGTTCGCGCTTTTTTCCGCAGTCGTCCGCATTGCGACAACATCGGAGCCGGCTTCCGGCTCGCTCATCGCCAGCGCGCCGACATGTTCGCCGCTTGTCAGTTTCGGCAAATGTTCGCGCTTTTGTTTTTCGTTTCCGTTGCGCCATATCTGGTTGACGCACAAATTGGAATGCGCGCCGTAGGAAAGCCCGGCGGAGGCCGATGCGCGGCTGATTTCCTCCATCGCGACGCAATGCGCGAGATAACCCATTCCGGCGCCGCCGTATTCTTCGCCGACGGTTACGCCGAGCAATCCGAGCGCGCCCATCTTGCGCCAAAGTTCGCGCGGGACGGCGCCGGCTTCTTCCATCGCTTCCGCTTGCGGCGCGATTTCCGCGGCGGCAAAGCGCTTTGCGCTTTCGCGCAGCGCTTGTATTTCTTCGCCGAGTTCGTGAATCATTTCCGCGTTGCGCCGCGCTTGCGCGCGGGCTTTTTCATTTCGGCGAGCGATTCTTCGCAGCGCGCGCGCACCGCCGCTATTTCGCCGCGCATTTCGCCGATTTCCCGCGCGCGCTCGTCCAGCGCGCTTTGTTTGGCGTCCAGCAGTTCCAGCATTTTTTCTATCTGCCGCAGTTTGCCGCCGGCGATGGAATCGTAAAGGTCAAAAACTTCGCGGATTTCGCCGAAGGAAAAGCCCAGCCGCCGCCCGCGCAGCGCGAGTTTCAGCCGCACAAGTTCGCGCTTGCGGTAATAGCGATGCCCGTTGACGCGCCTCGGATTGAGCAGCCCCAATTCCTCGTAAAAGCGAATCGTGCGCGGCGTAACATCCGCCTCCCCGGCGAGTTCGCCTATTTTCCATTCTTCTTTTCTCACGCCGTTTCCGCCTCGCGCAATCCGAGTTCCTTCGCCATCGCCGCGCGCATTTTGTATTTTTGCGGCTTGCCGGTCACGGTGACGGGCAGTTCTTTGACAAACCGTATGTGGCGCGGTATTTTGTAGCGCGCGATTTGCCCTTCGCAGAACGCGCGCAGTTCTTCCGCGGTCATTTCCCCGCCTTCGTTCAGCAACACCCACGCGCAAACTTCCTCGCCGTATTTTTCGTCCGGCACGCCGAAAACCTGCACCTCGCGCACTTTCGGATGGCGGTATAAAAACTCCTCCACTTCGCGCGGGTATATGTTTTCGCCGCCGCGAATAAGCATATCCTTGACGCGCCCGACTATGTTGCAGTATCCTTCGGAATCCAAAACGGCCAAATCGCCGGTGTGCATCCATCCTTCTTTGTCCACCGCTTCGACGGTGCGTTCCGGGTCGTTCCAATAGCCGCGCATAACGGAATAGCCGCGCGTCAACAGTTCGCCGCGTTCGCCGGTCGCCGCGGTTTCGCCGTTTGCGCGGATGATTTTAACTTCCACATGCGGATGCGCGCGCCCGACTGTCGCGACTCGTTTTTCCAAGGGGTCGTCCGCCGCGCTTTGGAACGACACCGGCGAAGTTTCGGTCATTCCGTAGGCGATGGTAACTTCGCGCATGTGCATTTGTTCCACTACGCGGCGCATCACTTCTATCGGGCAGGGCGCGCCCGCCATTATTCCCGTGCGCAGCGACGACAAATCAAATTCGGAAAACCGCGGGTGATTAAGTTCGCCGATAAACATCGCCGGCACCCCGTGAACGGCCGTGCATTTTTCCTCCGCCACCGCGCGCAATGTAGTTTCGGGGTCAAAGCCCTCGCCGGGAAATATCATCGCCGCGCCGGAGGAAATGCATGCGAGATTCCCCAGCACCATTCCAAAACAATGATACAGCGGAACCGGAATGCAAAGGCGGTCTTCTTCCGAAAAGCGCATCGCGGCGGCGACAAACCTGCCGTTGTTTACGATATTAAAATGCGAAAGCGCGGCGCCCTTCGGCGCGCCGGTCGTGCCGCTTGTGAATTGAATGTTTATCGCCTCGTCCGGATTCAACGACGCGCTTATTTCGTCCAGCCGCGCGCGGTTTTCTTTTTCGCCGAGTGTTTTTGCTTCGGCGTAAGTCATCGTCCCCGGCGCTTCGCCGTTTGTGCGAACGACCGCGCGCAAATGCGGAAGGCGCGCGGATTGCAGTTTTCCGGGCGCGCACTCTTTCATTTCCGGCGCGAGTTCGGCGAGCATCGCCAGATAATCGCCGTCCTTGAATTGCGCCGCAGTCAGCAGCGCCGCGCATTCCGATTTGTTCAGCGCGTATTCCAATTCGGAAACGCGGTAGGCGGGATTGATGTTGACGAGTATCGCGCCGATGCGCGCCGTCGCCAACTGCGCCGAAAGCCATTCCGGACGGTTCGGCGACCACACCCCGACGCGGTCGCCTTTTCCTATTCCCAAAGCCAGCAAGCCGAGCGCGAAGTCGTCCGCTTCGCGCGCGAGTTCGGCGTAAGTCCACCGCGCGCCGTGTTCGCAAAAAACCGCCGCATCGCGCGCGCCCCATTTTTCCACCGCGCGCGCGACAAGTTGCGGGACAGTCAACCGCCAAAGCGCCTCGCCGCTTTCGCCTTTCACATGCGCGACATCCCCCCGCGGGCGCACGGCAACAGAAGACGCCGTCACAGCAGTTCCCTACTCCGCAAATTTCGTCCGCAAATCCAGCGCCGGATTGCGGTCAAAGAAATTAAACGGGCGCAGTTTAAAAGTGCGCCAGAGAATCGGCAGCACCGGAGAATCTTCGGAACGCGTGAAGTGGTTCATTCCGATGTTCACCCAAACGACGATGTCGGCGTTTTTTACGCCGCGGTTCTTTTTGTTCCAGACCGCGAGTCCGTCGTCGCCCTTGCCGGCGAAAACAAAATCGCCGCTGGCGTAGCGTTCGTCCGCGTCAAAGGGCGTAACCCAGACATCGCTTTGCAAAAACCCGGCGCGCTTGGAATACCATTCCGAATCCGGCAGAATGTATTTCGCGCTTCCGTGCGGAAGTATTTCGTAACTCGTCGGATTGCCGACGCGGTTTTTGCGCGCGGCGCTGGCGACGCGAAAGCGCTGTATCTTCCCGCCCAGCGAATAACGCGCCCAACTTTCGGAATCGGGGACATCCTCCCGGATGACATAAACCGATTCGCGCGGGTGCTCCTCCGGCAGTTTGACGGCTTCGTAATGATTGCGGATGAAATAGTTCTCCGCGCCGTCCACATCCAAATCCAGCCGGAAATTAAAATGGTGGTCGTGATAAACCGCGACGAGATTCGGCGCGACCATCGTGCCGAATGCGGCTTCTTCTTTTGCGCCGGGTTCTTCCATATTTTTCGCCTTCACGCCTTTGAGCGCGTCTATGCCCGTCGCCGCGACTCTTCCGTCCAGTTCGCCGGCCTGATTGAAAACCCAGTCAATGACATAATCGTAGTTTCCGACCTGCGGCATCATCCGCACGACGAGTTCCACTTGCGGGCGGCCTTCGTAAGTTTCGTTCAGAAATTCCGCGTGCCGCCACGAGGGGCTGCCGGTGTTGCGTTCAAAAACGCAAAGCATCTGCGGGAGTTCAATCGCGCCGCCTTCGTCGTCGTTTATCACCGAAGGCATAAACGCCGCCGTTTCCGGGCAGTCCGTCCCGGCGACTAGTTGCGAAGCCAAAAGCCCCAAGCCGTATTCGCCGACATCAAAATAAGTGCGCGAAAACCAGCCAAAATCGGGGTCGTTGTACGGAACAAACATCTCCGACATATACCCCTGATACAAAACCGGGCGCGCCTTGCCGCCGTCCTCGTAGCTCACATCGGAAAGCACGACGCCGACGCGCCGGTCCATCCGCAAATGAAATCGCCATTTTTGCCATTCCACGACATTGCCCTCAATGCGAAAGTTTTTGCCCCGCGGCTGCGAAAGCAAAACCGGCTTGAGCGCCGGGCGCAACCCCGCATATTCGGCGACATCCTTTTCGCTGAAATTGAGATTGTCCTTCGCAATCGGAACAACCCCGGAATCATAAACGCGAACGACTGTCTTCCCCGCCAAATCCACGACCGCGTAAAGCCCTTCTATCGGCCAGCCGTAATAGTTGTTGCCGGCGGCGCGAAGGTCAATGCAGTAAACTTTAAACAACCGCTTCCCTTCTTCTTCGGGCTGTCCGAAATACCCCTGCGACGCCGGCGGGCAGTATATCTTTTCCAAATCCGTGATGCCGCGTTTGGCGAGCGCCGCCCGCAGGCGCGAATCGGCGAGCGCGAGTTCCTGCGCTTCCGCCCATTCCTCAAACATCACCGACGACTGCCGCCCTTCCACTTCCTGCCATTGTTCCAAAATGCCGGCGGCGAGATCCACCTTCGCGGCAAAAACCCGCGCGCCCTGCCGCACGACAACACGCGCCCGGCGGGGGATTGCATCACCCTTGCGCCATTTGCGCACCACGTTTTTCGGCGGCTCCAAAAGCGTGATGAGCGGATAACGCGTTTGGGCGTCCGCCTTCCCCGCCTTTTGCAGGACGGCTTTGACTTTGGCAAACTCTGCCGCCCCGAGCGGATCCAGCGGATGTTCCGCCGCCACTGCGGGGGCGGCAAGCGCGACCGCGCAAAAAAACGCGGCAATGGATTGGAACGGTTTCTTCATCGTTTGCTCCTTCGGGACGACTACTCCGGAATTGTCCCCGCCGTCATAATACCTAATCTTTCCGTTAATGTCAACTTTTAACCACTCGTTCCCACGCTCCGGCGTGGGAACGCATACCCCCCGGCGTCCACGCCGACTCTTAGTTAGGAGCGGCGTGGACGCCGCTCCTGTCGGCTGCGTTCCCACGCCGGAGCGTGGGAACGAGGCCGGCCGTCATTCCGGCGAAAGCCGGAATCCATACAATCTTGCGGAAAACGCCGAATCCTCCCCGTCCCCAAAACTCAACGAAAAACCAACGCCCGTATGGATTCCAACTTTCGCTGCAATGACGAACACAAAAAAAAAACGCCCGCCGGGGGGACTTTCCCCCGGCGGGCGTTTTGGGTTGCAAGGGACTGTTGCGTTCAGCCGGCTTTGCGGGCGGCCGCAATCCAGCCGTCAAAAGCGGAGCGGTTTTTCTTTATCCACTCGGCGACATGACGGTTGATGTCGGCGTCCTTGTCTTCGCCGTCGCGCATTTTGTTGTTTTGCGCGGAGACATCGTTAATGTCAACCGCAGCCAACTGAAACAAACGCGCCGCCGCCGGATTCGCCTGCAGAAAATCGGCGTTGGCGACCACGCGCAGGGTGTTGACTTCAAAACCGAGGTCCTTGCCGTTATACACCGTGTCGGCTTTGCGCCCGTCCGGCAGCGAGGAATACGGCACCTCAATCCATTCCACATCCTTGCCCGGCACGAGAACGCCGCTCACCCAGTAGGGCGTCCAAGTGTAATACACGATGGAATTGCCCTGCTTGTAACGCGCGATGGCGTCGGCGACGATGGCGGCATATTCGCCCTGATTCTGGTCGACGGTGTCCGTCAGCCCGAACTCCGGCAACTGGTGCGAGATAACGCGCTCGCAACCCCAGCCCGGCGGGCAGCCGACGAGGTCGGCTTTGCCGTTGCCGCTGGAATCAAAACGCTTCGCCACTTCCGGCTTTTTCAAATCGCCCAGATTCGTAACGCCGGCGTCGTAACTTTTCTTGTCCACCAGATAGCCCTGCAGCGCGCCTTTTATCAGCCCGCCGACTTTGTGGATGCGCGCGCTGCCGCCGGATTCGTTGTAGAACTGCGCGTGCAGCGGGTCCCAATGCACCGCCGTAAAATCGGCGTCGCCGCCGCCCAGCGCGACATGAATCAGTTGGTACGAAGTTTCGGAGGGCTCCGCCACTTCATAGCCGAGCTCTTCCAGCGCGCGGTAGAGAATCCGGTGCTGGAACTTTTCCTCAATGTTTGTGCCTTCCGCCGGGCGCACGGTAACGCCCTTGCCGGGCATTTCCTGCGCCGTTGCGGCGGGCGCAAAAGCGAGAGCCGCCGCGGCGAGAGCCAGCGCCGGCGTTTTTTTGTTTACGGGTTGTTTCATTTGCTTTCCTCCTGTTCGGGTTGCGCGGGCATTATACCCGATTTTTTCGGCAGCCGCCGCAAAACAAATCCGACCGGTCCTTGCTCATACCAGTGACGGCAGCCGCGCTCCCGCTCCGTCCGCGCCAGCCCCTGCGTGATGCGGTCCAGCACTATCGCCATTATCACAATCCCCACGCCGCCGACAATCGCCTTCCCCATATCCAGCCGCCCCATCCCCCGCAAAACCTCGTTGCCGAAACCCTTCACCGAAATAAGCGAGGCGATGACGACCATGGAAAGGCAAAGCAGCAGCGTTTGATTAAGCCCCGCCATTATCGTCGGCACCGCCAGCGGTATTTCCGCCTTAATCATTATCTGACGGTTGGTCGCGCCGAAAGCGCGCATCGCTTCCACCACATGCGGGCTCACCTGCCGAACTCCCAATGCCGTCAGGCGAATCAGCGGCGGCATCGCAAAAACAACCGTGACAATCACCCCCGGCACATTGCCGATGCCGAACAAAATAACCACCGGAATTAAATACACAAACGCCGGTATCGTCTGCATCGTGTCCAAAATCGGGCGCATCACCGCCTGCGCGCGGTCGCTCTTCCCCGACCACAACCCCAGCGGAAAACCGAAAACAACGCAAACAATAACCGAAGACGCGACGACGGCCAGCGTCGTCATCCCCAGCGTCCACGACTGCTCGCCGAGAACGCCCATCACCAACAAAAGCGCCGTCGCCAAAACCCCCACGCGCCAGCCCGCCGCCTGCCACGCAAGCAGCCCGACGATGATCAAAACCACAGTTTGCGGCGTGTGCAAAAGAACGAACTCGGTGTTGTTCACCACCCAGTCCAAAGGCGCGCGCAATTCGCGAAAGAACGAACGGTTCTCAAACGCCCAATCCTTGATGCCGTCCGCCCAATCCTCCACCGGAAAATTAACGGTGTCAAAAGGATTGAAAATGTCAAACTGTTTTTCGTCCGCCATTGTTTTACGCCGAATCCGCCTTGCCCTGAATGCCGCGCAACAGTGTCTTCTTTGTGACGACGCCGACCATCTTCCCCCCGGCCTTAATAACAATCGGATGCGCGGTGTCCACCGCCAAATCCACCAGCGCGTCCAAAGCGCAGTCCGGCGGGGCGTCCGGGCTTTCCGCCGGCGGCGCTTCGCCGTCGTGTTCCGCCCGCCAAGCGTCCAGCGGCTGCATTATCTTGCGCGCCGTCACCAAATTCAATTTGGAAATCCCCGCGACAAAATCGGCGACATAATCGTCCGCCGGCGCAGTCACTATCTCCTCCGGCGTCCCCGTCTGCACCAAAACGCCGTCCTTCATAATCGCAATGCGGTTGCCGATGCGAATCGCCTCGTCCAAATCGTGCGTGATAAACACAGTCGTCTTGCGCATCCGCTGCGAAAGATCCAAAAACTGATCCTGCAGTTGCCGCCGTATCAACGGGTCCAGCGCGCTGAACGGCTCGTCCATCAGCAAAATGTCCGGGTCCGCCGCCAGCGCCCGCGCCAACCCCACCCGCTGCTGCATCCCCCCGGAAAGTTCGTCGGGGTAACACTCCTCCCAACCGTCCAAATTGACGGCCGCGAGCGCGCGGTCGGCCGCGGTGTTGCGTTCCGCTTTTTCCATCGCGCGAATTTCCAGCGGCAGCGCCGCGTTCTCCCGCGCGGTGCGGTGCGGCAGTAGCGCCATATTCTGAAAAACCATCCCGATTTTGCTCGCGCGCAAACGGCGCAATGCGTCGTCGCCGAGTTTGCCGATGTTTTCGCCGTGAATGAAGATGTCCCCCGCCGTCGGCTCTATCAGCCGGTTGATGTGCCGGATGAGCGTGGACTTCCCCGAACCCGAAAGCCCCATAATGCAAAACACCTCGCCCTCGCGAACTTCAAATGTCGCGTCCGCCACCCCGAGCGCGCAGCCGAACTCGTCCATCAGTTGCCGCTTCCCCGCCCCGCGCTCCCGCACCGCCGCCAGCGCCGCCTGCGCCCGCGCCCCAAAAATCTTCCAAAGCCGCTCGCAGCGTATAACCGCCGCCCCGCCGCCGCCCTCGCCGTTCTCCCCCTGCAAAATCTCCCCCGAAAAACCCCAATAATAACACACCCCCACCCCGTCATCCCCGCACCCCTGTTAAAAGGCGGGAATCCAGCAAATTCTCGCGTCATTCCCGCACCCCTATTAAAAGGCGGGAATCCAGCAAATTAAAACCCCGGTCTCGTTACACCTCTCCAGAGGTGTAACGCATCCAACAATAGCGGGCGTCCCCGCCCGCTCAAATTAGAAGCAGCAAACAGTGCAACGAGACCCTTAGTGTTGTTGTAAAATGCCCCAAACCCCAAAGCCCCCAATGCACCCCCTCCCCTTCCCCGCCGGCAAACCCGACGCATACATCCGCCTCCGCGGCGAACCCCCCTTCAACCCCGCCCGCCATCTCGCCCTGCAAAAACCCGCGCGCGCCCTTTCGCTGCAAGACCTCGGCTACGACAAAAAAACAATCGCGCAGAGTCCCTCCCCCGTCGCCATCACGGAACCGTTCCGCATTTTTTCCGAAGAGGGGCTGGCGGTCGCGCGCGATGTCGCCGCGCAAATGAAGAGCAACCGCAACGAAGCCGCCGGCACCGGCAAAAACCGACTCGGCTCTTACATTCGCGGCGCCGGATACCGTTCGCAATTCATCCGCGATTTTTGCGAATGCCCGCAACTGCTGGATTTTCTTTCCGCCATAGTCGCCGCGCCGCTCGCGTCGCACACAGTCCCCGCAGTCGCCTGCGGGATTAACTATGCGCCCGAAGATGTCAGCCGCGCAGTGGACACATGGCATGTGGATTCCGTTTCCTTTGACGCCGTGATACTGCTCACAGACCCCGCGACATTTCGCGGCGGGGAGTTTCAATATTTCCGCGGGACAAAAGAAGAAGGCGAATCGCTTTTGGGCGCGCGCGCCGAAGAAGGCGCCGGCGGCGAGCTCCCGCAGGAGCGCGTCATCAGCGCGGTTTTTCCCGCCGCGGGCTATGGTTTTTTGCAGCAGGGAAATATGGTCTTCCACCGCGCCTGCCGTTTGTTGCAGCGCGCCGAACGCACGACAATGATTCCCTCTTTCGTCGCGCTGGACGCCGCCCGCGATAAAACCAATGTCCGCGCGATGAGCCGCTGGAACGACCCCGGAATCTTGTGCGAACTCGCGCGCCACGAAGCATGGATCGCGCGCGAACGACTGCGCAAATTAACGGAAGACATTCCGCTCTCCGCGTCCCCCGCGCAAATCGCCGAAGCCGCCGAAGATGCCGTCGCCGGCCTGCACAATTTTGCCGGGGAACTGCGCCGTAAAGGTTAAAAGAAAATGCCGGAAACAATTTTAATCACCGGCGCCGGCGGATGCATCGGCGCGTGGGCCGTAAAACTCGCGCGCGAAGAAGGCGTCCCCGTCGTCGCTTTTGATATGTCCCCCGACAAAAAGCGGCTGGAACTTTTATACGACAATCCGGAGGATGCAAACACAGTCCTCTGGGAAACCGGCGACATCGCCGACGCCGCGCGCGTGGGCGAAGTTTTCGCCAAGCACCGTCCGCAAACGGTTTTGCATCTTGCCGCGCTGCAGGTTCCTTTTTGCAAAGAGTCCCCCGCAAACGGCGCGCGCGCCAATGTGCTGGGGACGATTAATGTTTTTGAAGCCGCGCGCAAAAACGGCGCGCGCAACATCGCTTACGCGAGTTCGGTCGCCGCGTCCGCGATGGGCCGCGAACAGTGGCTGGAAACGCTTTACGGCGCGTATAAAATTTGCAACGAACAAACCGCGCGCGTCTACTGGAAAGATTGGAAAGTCCCCAGCATCGGCATTCGCCCGAGCGTAGTTTACGGCCCCGCGCGCGACCAAGGAATGAGCGCTGCGCCGACGAATGCGATGCTCGCCGCAATATTGCAAAAACCTTTTACCGTCCCCTTTCGCGGCCCCGCCGGATATGTTTACGCCGCCGAAGCCGCCGCCGCTTTCTTGCGCGCGGCGCAAAAGGAAAACCCCGAAGGCGCAAATGTTTTTGATTTGAACGGCGAACAAAAAAACACCGAGGACATAGTAGAAATGATTCGCGCGCGCGCCCCCGGCGCAAGCATCCGCTGCGAAGGAGACCCCCTGCCCTTCCCTTCCGATATGAGCGACGCCCCCCTGCGCAACCATATCGGCAACTACCCCCGCCCGCCCTCTCTGGCGGAAGGCATCCAAATGACAATGGACTTCTTCACCCGCCGCAAAAAAGAAGGCCGGTTAACCGTCATTCCAGCGAAAGCTGGAATCCATACGGAGCCGGCGGAAAAGCAAAATCCCCCCCGCGCAAAAATAACAGCGAACTTAAAACAAATTAACCCCCCCCCCATCTCTGATGGGGGGGGCTGGGGGGGGGCAACCCAATGAAACTAACACACTCCAAAAATGGGCGGGAGACACCCCCCTTAAAACAAATTACCCTCCCATCTCCGATGGAGGGGGGGACATCCCCCTTAAAACAAATTAACCCCCCCCCCATCTCCGATGGGGGGGGTTGGGGGGGGGGCAACCCAATGAAACTAACCCGCTTCGGCAACCCCGGCCAAGAAAAGCCCGGCGTCATAGACGGCGACAACCATCTCCGCGACGCATCCGCCATCATAAAAGATTGGCGCGGCGAAGCGCTGAGCGACGAATCCCTCGCGCGCATAATCCCCGAAGAACTCCCCCTCGTCGCGGGCAAACCCCGCCGCGGCCCGCCCGTCGCCGGCGTCGGCAAGATAGTCGGCATCGGTTTAAACTACCGCGAACACGCCGCCGAATCCGGAATGCAATTGCCGGACGACCCGATTATCTTTTTCAAATCGCCCGGCGCGATTAAGGGGCCGGACGACGACATCGTCATCCCCCGCGAAAGCGAAAAAACCGACTGGGAAGTGGAACTCGCAGTCGTCATCGGCAAAGGCGGAAAAAACATATCCGAAAAAGACGCGCTCTCGCATGTTTGCGGTTATGCAATCGGGCTGGACCTTTCCGAACGCGAATGGCAGTTGCGGCGCGGCGCGCAATGGGCGAAAGGAAAAAGCGCCGACACTTTCGCCCCGCTCGGCCCCTGGCTGGCGGCGCGCGCAATCGTCCCCGACCCGCAAAACTTGGAATTGTTTTTGTCCGTCAACGGCGAAAAAATGCAAAGCGGCAGCACCGGCGATATGCATTTTTCCGTCGCCGCTTTAATCTCGCGCGTTTCCGGTTATATGTCGTGGCAGGCCGGCGATGTGATGCTAACAGGCACCCCGCCCGGAGTCGGCCTCGGCAAAAAACCGCCGCGCTTTTTGCGCCCGGGCGATACCGTGCGCGCATCAATCACCGGGCTCGGCGAACAAAACGCGCGCGTTGTCGCCGCCGATTAAGAAACAGTGCCCGCGGACTTTTCCGAAAAGACGGTCGTCGTAACCGGCGCCGCCGCCGGAATCGGGCTCGCAATCGCCCGCCGTTTTGCCGCCGCCAATGCGCGCGTCGTCGTCGGCGACATAAACGCACCGCCGAAAGAGGACGGTTTTTATTACTGCCGCGCCGATGTCGCCGAAGAAGAAAGCGCGCGCGAACTGATGCGCTTTGCCGCCGAAAAAGCCGGAGGGCCGGACATACTCGTAAACAACGCCGGCATATCCGCGGAAAAAGAACTAACGCAAACTACCGCGGAAGAATGGGACCGCGTATTCGCGGTAAACGCGCGCGGCGTTTTTTTGTGCGCCAAACACGCATTGCCTTTTATGCGCGCGCGCGGCGGCGGCGCGATTGTCAATGTCGGCTCCATAGAAGCGCGCGGCGCAAATCCCGCCCACGCCGCCTACGCCGCGTCCAAAGGCGCGGTGCATAGTTTAACGCGCAATATCGCGCTGGAATTCGGCGCGCACAATATCCGCTGCAATGCCGTCGCCCCCGGCTGGATTGACACTTCTTTTAACGACGCATTGCTCGCGCGTTATGCAAACCCGGAAGCGGCGCGCGAAAAAGTCCGCGCGATGCATCCCATGGGAAAAACCGGAAGCGCAAACGATGTCGCCGCCGCAGTCCTCTGGCTCGCAAGCGAAGAGTCCTCCTTCGCAAACGGCCAAATATATGTCCAAGACGGCGGCCGCACCGCCTGCCTCCCAACCCCGCAATTGAAAGAATGAAAGAATAAAAATGCAACCCGCAAAAAAACAATTCGCCGGAAAAACCGCCGTCGTTACCGGCGCCGGTTCCGGCATCGGTTTGGAAGTCGCCCGGCAACTCGCAAAAGCGCGCGCGCGCATTGTATTAATCGGGCGAGACGCGAAGAAACTCGCGCAAGCCCGCGAAACCGTTTGCGCCAAAACTGACGCGCATTGTTTTTCCGGCGATGTCGGAAACGCCGCTTTTTGCGCGCGCGCCCTCCAACAAACGGAGGCGCTTTTCGGCGGCGCCGATTTTCTTTTTAACTGCGCCGGAATCATCAGGCGCGCGACGGTCGCAAAAACGACAACCCGCCAGTGGCGCGAAACTATGGCGGCGAATCTGGACGGCGTTTTTTATATGTCGCGCGCCGCCCTTCCGCAAATGCAAAAACGCGGCGGCGGCGCGATTGTCAACATCGCATCCACAGTCGGCATAGTCGGCGCGGCCGGATTGTCGGCCTATTGCGCGAGCAAGGGCGGAGTGGTTTTGTTCACGCGCGCGATGGCCGTGGAATGCGCCGAAAGCGGCGTTACCGTCAACGCCGTTTGCCCCGGCGCGACGGAAACGCCGATGCTTTTTTCGCAACGGGCCGCGGCGGAAACGGACGAACAAACGCGCGCAAAAAACGTCGCCGCCATCCCCGCAAAACGACTGGCGACCGCCGAAGAAGCCGCCCGCGCCGCAATATTCCTCGCAAGCGAACCGCACATCACCGGCGCAACACTCCCCATAGACGGCGGCTACACCGCGCAATAACTAACCCCCGTCATTCCAGCGAAAGCTGGAATCCATACAATCCCGCGAAAAGCGTAAAACCTGACACCCCCGCCAAACTCGGCGAAAAAACCAATAAAGCGTCATTCCCGCACTTCCCCCTCCCGCGTCATTCCCGCACTCCTGTTAAAAGGCGGGAATCCAGCAAATTAAAAACAACCCCCGTCATTCCAGCGAAAGCTGGAATCCATAAACACCCGCAAAAAACTGCAAACCCCAACCCTCGGCAAAATCCCAACCCCTCAATGAATTCCAGCTTTCGCGGGAATGACGGGGGGGATACCATAACGAAAACTCCCAACTTGGCGACCCCCGACTGGTGCCAATACTACCTCGCCCCCAACGGCTTCTGGGCCGCCCTATGCTTTAACTCTTTCCTTGTCAAAGAATCCAATTCTATATCCCCCGCCGCCGCCGATGCCGCCCATTCTATACCCCCCGCCGCCGCCGGTGCCGCCTATTCTATACCCCCCGCCGCTTGCGGGGGGGGGTCGGAGTTTGCCGTCCCTATCGCAGATGG
>JAHRAH010000032.1 GCA_020027345.1 Gammaproteobacteria bacterium
CGACGACGAAGTCGGCGGCGAATGCTCCGGGGGGGTGGAATGCGTCCTTGCAACCGTCATTCCGGCGAAAGCCGGAATCCACACTCCCGCCGGGGAAAAAGGAATCCCCGCAACAGCAGCAGAACAGGCAAGATTGTATGGATTCCGGCTTTCGCCGGAATGACGAATTACGGCTGACGGTAACGGACGCCCCCCACCCCCCCGGAGTTTGCCGCCCCCATCTGCCGATGGGGACGGCAAACTCCGACCCCCCCCCGCAAGCGGCGGGGGGTATAACTTGCTTGACGGTTGGAGTTGCGCATTATTCCGGGGCGGTTTCGCGCTCCCGCCTGAAAAGCGAAAGCGCGAAAAGCCGCCGCCCGGAATCAGGATTCCATCCAGACCCGGTGCAGGGGGAAGTACTCCTGCGGATGGCTCGGGAAATCGCGCACTTTCTTGTCGCCGCCGTTGGACACTTTCGTCCAATACGGCTGCACCATCGCGAACGACTTGTGCAGTTCTTCCTCGCACACTTTCATATGCTCGGAGGCGGCTTTGGCGTCCGGCGAAGCGGCGGCGGCGTCCAGGGCGGCGTCGTATTTCGCCGACTTAAACCCCGCCTCGTTCCACTTGGCGTCGGAACGGTAGGCGAGTTTGTGCAGCATCACCGCAAGCGGGCGGTGCGTCCAGAAGGTCAGCCCGAAGGGGTTGGTATCCCACACTTCCCAATACTGCGCCGTCGGCAGCACATTCAGTTTGAGAACGATGCCGGCTTTGGCGCATTGCTGCTGCAAAACCTGGCATGTGTCCTGTTCCCAGCTTCCCTGCGTGTTGCCGACTGTGAGCTCAATCTCCTGCCCTTTCATTCCGGCGGCTTCAATGAGTTGCGCCGCCTTTGCCAAATCCTGCTTTTGCGGCTTGCCGAGGTCGTAGTAATCCGGCTGGAACGGCGCGGTGTGGTGGTTTTCGGCGACCAGCCCCAAATTGCGGTAGGCAATGCGCAGAATGTCGGCGTTGCTCGCCGCCAGCTGTATCGCCTCGCGCGCTTTGGCGTTGTCGGAAACGCCGCCGTTGCCCTGGCGAAAGCGGATGACCGGCGTTTGCGCCGTGCTGCTGCTCACAATTTGCGCGTGCGGCAGTTTGGCGATGATGTCCAGCTGCTTGGGCGCGATTTTGTAGAGCCAGTCCGTCTGCTTGGAAGCGAGCGCGCCGGTGGCGGCGCCTTCGTCCTCGCCGAAGTCAATGAACTGCACGGCGTCCAGATAGGCGTCGCCCTTGCCGCCGTGCGCGCCGCCCCAGTAATCGTTGCGCCGCTTCATCAGCGCGCCGCTGCCGACTTCAAAGTTTTCCAGCGAAAACGGGCCGGTGCCAATCGGGTTCTTCACCAGATTCGCCCCGGTGTCGTCAAACGAGCGATGCACGATGCAGGTCGGATAGGCGTAGAGCCGGTGCGCGACGCTGACATCGGGCTTTGTGAGATGCAGCCGCACTTGGTGGCTGTTCACCTTTTCCGGGTCGTTCATCACGCCGCCGCCCCATTCGGAGTTGTTGATGGATTCGTTGCCTTCCACGCGCCAGCGCTTGAAGTTGTGCATCACATCGTCGGCGTTGAATTCGTCGCCGTTGCTCCATTTGATGCCCTTGCGCAGTTTGATGTCCACGGTTTTGCCGTCGGCGGAAACTTTCCAACTCTCGGCGAGGTAGGGCTTGACGACGCCGTCGGCGTTGTAGAAAGTCAGATATTCCGTAACCGCCCGGGCGATGTTGGACGATTCAATCCACTGGAAGTTTTGCGGGTCGGCGAGTTCCTGCAGTTTCATCCCGAAGCGCAGCGTACCGCCCTTCTTGACGCTCTGCGCGGCGGCGGGGGGGACGACGCCGGCAAAGCCGTAAACGGCGGCGGCGGACATTCCCAGCGCGGACGCCATCGTCATAAACTCCCGGCGCGTGATTTCCTTGCGCCGGAGCTG
This sequence comes from Gammaproteobacteria bacterium, assembly GCA_020027345.1. Taxonomy (GTDB): domain Bacteria; phylum Pseudomonadota; class Gammaproteobacteria; order Tethybacterales; family Persebacteraceae; genus JAHRAH01. Next base: position 1,950 of record JAHRAH010000032.1, read on the forward strand.
GTCTATCACCTCCGGCAGGTGAACATTGGTTTGCGCGGCCGCCTTCTGGCGCCGCAGGTCGTGTTTGTTTGTCATTGCTGTCTTCCTCCCTGGCAAGTTGCAAGTTTCGCGCACTATACCACACCCCCCCGCAAAAAAGTTAATTTGTCATTCCCGCGAAAGCGGGAATCCAGCCATCCCCCCGACAACAACCGTCCCCGGCATTAGCGTCCGTCCTCGGCCCCTTCTGGATTCCCGCTTTCGCGGGAATGACAAGGGGGACGCTTATAACAAGGGGGACGCTTATGACAAGGGGGACGCTTATGACAAGGGGGGGACTGTCACCGCCCCGCCTGCAAGATAAAAAAAGCGTCCCACGGGTCGGCGGCGAACATTGTCCCCGGGGCGTGTTCGTCCCACACTTTCCCGCCCTCGCTCTCAATCACGGCGCGCGATTCGGCGAGGGCGTCCACGACAAAATGCGCCGTCCAGTATTTCTTCCCGCCGCGAATTTCGTCGGGCAAGACCTGCACGCCGCAGACCGGCATTCCGTCGTCAACACCGGTCAGCAGGAAGCCGCCGTCGTCGTCCTTGCCGCTTTGCCAGCCGAAAACCTTTTCGTAAAACGGCAGCACCGCCCGCTCGTCGGGGACGAACAATTCGTTCCACGCCATTCTGCCGAAGCCGCCGCTCCTGCCCCGGAAGTCGCCGCCGTCGTAGATGGTAAAACCGGCGCCGGAGGGATCGCGTATCAACGCCGTCCTCCCTTTGGCGAACGGTTCCGGCTGCACTTCCGTTTTGCCGCCGTTCTCCTCGGCGATGCGGACGGTTGCGGCGGCGTCGTCCACGGCGATATACGGCATCCAAAACGAGGGCAGCCGCATTCGCGCGAACTTCTCCGGCATCGGATACATCCCCGCCGCCGCTTCGCCGTCCATCGCAAAAGCGAGACGGTAGCCGCCGTCGCCGCCGCTGCGTTGTGTGCCGTCGTCGTCCGTCCACTCCCAGCCAAAGAGCGCGGAATAAAACCCTTCCGCCCCTGTCACATCATAAGACGACAAATCCGCCCAAACAAACCGCCCCGCCATCTCAATAATTATACCCCCCCATCGGAGATGGAGGGGGGGAAAATGCGTTACAATCCCCGATGATGAGGACGGCGGGGGTCAAACCGTCGGCGGCTATGGCGCGTTATGCGCGCGCCGCCGGGGGGTTTTACGACGAGATGATAGCGCCCGACGGGGCGCCGCGATGGGGGACTCTTGCGGCGGCGCGCGCCTTCTTCGGCAAAAGCGAAAAGGAAATCGCCGCCCTGCAAAAAGAGGCGGACGCCGTCGTGGAATCGCTCGGCGTCACCTTCGCCGTCTACCGCGAAAACAAAACTGCGATTGACCGCGCCTGGCCGCTGGACATCGTCCCCCGCATCATCGGCGGCGACGAGTGGGCGAAAACCGAAGCCGGGCTGCGCCAGCGTCTGCGCGCGCTGAACGCCTTTTTGCACGACATCTATCACGGCGAAAAAATCCTGCGCGACAAAATCGTCCCCGAAGAACTCGTCAAGAAGTCGCCGCAATACCGTCCGCAGTGCCGCGGCGTTTCCCCGGCGCATTCGGCGTGGGCGCACATCTGCGGCTCCGACCTCGTCCGCGGCGGCGACGGCGAGATGATGGTCTTGGAGGACAACCTCCGCGTGCCCTCCGGCGTTTCCTATATGCTGGAAAACCGCGAAGCGCTCCACCGCGCCCTGCCCGCCGCATTCCTCACGCCGCTGCGGGTGCGCCCGGTTTTGGATTACCCGCAAAAACTCTACCGGATGCTCGCCTCGCTCTCGCCCCGCCCGGGCGAGGAACCGACGGTCGTTTTGCTCACGCCGGGCGTTTACAACTCCGCCTATTTTGAACACCTCCTCCTCGCCCGCGAAATGGGAGTCCCCCTTGTGGAAGCGGCGGATATGACCGCGCTCGGCGGCGTCGTCTACCTGCGCACAATCTCCGGGCTGCGCCGCGTGGATGTCATCTACCGCCGCGTAGACGACTGGTTTCTGGACCCCGCCGAAATGCGCCCCGATTCCGCCCTCGGCGTGCGCGGGCTGATGGCGGCGTGGCGCGCGGGGAATGTCGCCATCGCAAACGCCCCCGGCTGCGGCGTCGCCGACGACAAAGCCGTGTATTCTTATGTCCCCGCGATGATACGGTATTACCTGAGCGAAAAACCGCTGCTGCCGAATGTCCCCACATTCTGGCTCGGCGAAGAGGGACGGTTGAAGGAAGTCCTGCCAAAGTTGCGGCAGTTTGTCATCAAGCCGGCAAACGAATCCGGCGGCTACGGCGTCGTCATCGGTCCCCGCGCCAGCGCCGCAAAACGCGAACAAATCGCCGCCCTCATTCGCGCCAAACCGCGAAACTTCGTCGCCCAGCCGCTGGTGGAGCTCTCCACATCCCCCACCGTCGTCGGCGGAAAACTGGAACCGCGGCATGTGGACCTCCGACCGTTCACCCTCCAATCCGACCGGCTGGACTGCACCGCCGGCGGGCTCACGCGCGTCGCCCGCCGGCGCGGTTCCTTCATCGTCAACTCCTCGCAGGGCGGCGGCAGCAAGGACACATGGATAGTCGCCCGTCCCCCCGCCGCCGGGAGGAGAAAAAAATGAACGAAGAAGGCGCAATGCTCTCGCGCATCGCCGCCCATCTCTACTGGGCGGGGAGGCAGGTGATGCGCGCCGAGGACATCTCGCGCGCCGTCATCGCCCACAACGCCGTCTCCCTCACCGCCCGCCGCAAAAACGCCAACGACGGCGCGATACTCCTCGCCGCGCTCGAGCAGCCCTTTTCCGAAAAATCCGAAAAACTCGGCAAGCGCGGCAAGCCCGGAAAAATCGGCGAAGAAGCCGTCCTCCGCCATCTCACTTCCTCGCGCGCCAATCCCAATTCGGTGCGCTCCTGCGTGCGCCTCGCCCGCGAAAACATGCGCGCCGCCCGCGCGATGCTGCCCGAAGAAATCTGGGCGCAAATCACCCACCTCAACGACGCCGTCAACGCCGCCGCCGCAAAACGCGGCAGGCGCGAGCGCGTCCGCGAGCTCCGCGATGTCATTTTGCAGTGCCGCGCCATCGTCGGCGTCCTCCTCACGACCTTGCGCCGCGGCGGCGCGCGCGCCTTTCTGAATATCGGCATCCTGATGGAGTGCGCCGAGATGGACTGCCGCATTTTGCGCTACGCCCTCCTCCCCGACGACGAACAAGCGGACGATTCCGCAGGAGTGGACAGTGTCCGCTGGCGGCACCTACTGGACGCCTTCGGGCTGGCGAACATGTACCGTTCCGGCGGCGGGCATTTTGTCATCCGCCGCGACTGGGCGGTGGATTTCATCGTCGCCGACACCAGCGTCCCTCGTTCTTTGATTTTTTGTCTGCGGCAGTTGCAGGCGCTCTTTTCGCTCCTGCCGAACAATGCGAAAATCCTGGAAGAATGCGCGCGCGCCCAAAAAGCGGCGGCGACCGTCCGCGGCGCCGGCGCCGACCCCGCCGAAAAACTGGAACGCGCCCAAACCCAAATCCAAAAACTCCACGCCGCCCTAATGCAAACCTACTTCTCCGCCTAAACTTCTCCGCCTAAACCTACTTCTCCGCCTAATGTCCCCCCGCCGCCTTCTTTCTGCTATACCCCCCGCCGCTTGCGGGGGGGGGTCGGGGGGTGGTGTCCCCCGCGGCCGATGGGGACGGCAAACTCCGGGGGGGTGGAGGAAGCAGAAAAAGCGGAATCCCCCCACAAAACAAATTAAACCCCCCCCCCATCTCCGATGGGGAGGGTTGGAGGGGGGACTCTTGCACAACCCCCCCCCCATCTCCGATGGGGGGGGCTGGGGGGGGGAAACTCCGGGGGGGTGGACTTCGTCATTCCCGCACTCCCATTAAAAGGCGGGAATCCGAATCGCGTCATTCCCGCACTCCTATTAAAAAGCGGGAATCCGAATCGCGTCATTCCCGCACTCCTATTAAAAGGCGGGAATCCAGCAAATTAAAAACACCCCCCGTCACTCCCGCTTCCGCCTCAATAACGCAAGTATTACTTTTCACCGCCATCAACGGCAACAGTAGCGCGGGCTTGCCCCCGGGCAAATTGAATTTTCAGCGTTTCCCCGCTGGCGAGTGTTGTTGCGTCGGTAACCGCCTTGCCGTTTTCGGCGGTCGTTATGCTGTATCCGCGTTGCAAAGTGCGCTGCGGATTCAAGGCGGAGAAAGCGGCGGCGACGGAGTCCCCGCTTTGCCGCGCGCGCGCAATCTCCGCGAAAGCCGCGCGCGAAAGCCCGCCGCCGATGCGCGAAAACTCCGCCGCATACAAAGCGACATTCGGCGGGCGCAGTTTCCGCGCGCGCAAACCCTCCGCCGCAATCTGCAAACGGCGCGCTGCGGCATCGCGCAGTTTTTCCCCGCGCCAGCGCAAGTCGCCGGCGCTTTCGGTTTTTGCCGCGAGCGCGCGCCGCAACCTTCGCGCCGCAATATCCAAACGCTGGCTTTCGTCGCTTGTCCGCCGCGACAATGCGGCGCGAATGCTTTTCGCAAGTTTTTCCGTTTGCCGCAGCAGTTCTTTTCCGTCGGGCGCGGCGAGTTCGGCGGCGGCGGTCGGGGTCGCCGCGCGCGCGTCGGCGGCGAAGTCGGCGAGCGTTTCGTCAATCTCGTGGCCGATGCCCGTGACCACCGGAGTTTTGCAGCGCACCACCGCGGCGACTACCTCCTCTTCGTTGAACGCCCACAAATCCTCAATCCCCCCGCCGCCGCGGCAGAGTATCAAAACATCGCAGCCGCCGCCGTCGGCTTCCGCCAACGCCGCGGCGATTTTTTCCGCGGCGTCCGCGCCCTGCGCCGGCGCGGGAAAAAGCACAGCGCGCGCCGAAGGCAGCCGCCGCGCCAGACACGCAAAAACATCGCGCACCGCCGCGCCGCTGCGCGAGCCGACAACCCCGACGCGCTCCGGCAAAAACGGCAACCCCCGCTTGCGCGAAGAATCAAACCACCCGCGCGCCGCCCATTCGCGTTTGCGCGCGACAAACAACTGATGCAGCCGCCCCGCGCCGGTCGCCCGCAAAAAGCGCACCGCCAACTGAAAGCGCCCGCGCGGGGGATATATCGTCGGCTGCGCGAAAACTTCCACCGCCGCCCCCTCGCGCGGCGCGCCGCCGGCGAGGGCGTTTTGCCGCGCGAGCATCACGCAATCCGCCTGCCCGAGTTCGTCGCGCAAAACAAAATACCAATGCCCCGAAGCCGCGCGGGTGAAGTTCGCCACTTCGCCGGCGAGCCAGAGCGGCGCAAAACTCCCCTCCACCACCGTCCGCGCCGAAGCGACAAACTCCCCAACAGCAACGGCGCCCCCGCCGTTCATTCGCCGCCCCCCCCCCTTGTCATTCCCGCGAAAGCGGGAATCCATACCATCCTTACTTTTTCCGATGAATTGCGGACGGCGGAAGATTCTGCTTTCCCCCCGCCCCCGTATGGATTCCCGCTTTCGCGGGAATGACAAATCACCCCATCCCCAATGGAAAAAAAATCACCCCTCCCATCTTTGATGGAAAAAAAATCAACCCCCCCCCCATCTTTGATGGGGGGGGTTGGGGGGGGCATTCCCCAACCCCGCAAGCAACAGAGGATATAGTCACACCATCTCCCCCCCGCGCCGAGTTTCCCTGCCCTGCGGCGCAACCCCCTTCGCAAAACGGCGAAAATCCGCGCTTTTCCCGCCGCAAACCGCCGCAAAACTGCGGCGGCAAAGGGCGCGCGCGCGGCAATAATGCACAATTCGGCGCGGACATTGAATTGCGGGGCGGCGGGGTTTGCGCGGCGTTCATAAGTGTTTGATTTTGCTGGAAAAAGCGGGCGTGATTAACTTTGACGCAATGCCACAGGGGGCAGAATGCGGGGCGGCTGCGGGAGTTTATGCACAGATTTTTACACAGAAATTGTGGATTACAAAACCCCCGCCGCCGCCGCCCCGCTCCCCGCCCGCAAATCCGCGAAAACCGCGGCGGGCGCGCGCGATTTTCTTATCCCCGCAGCAGTTTGTTTTCCGGATCGTAGGGCGATTCGGCGACGACGACCGCCGGCTTGCGTTCGCCGAGGACATCAATCCGCAGTTCCCCGCCCGGCTTCGCCAACTGCGGCGGCACCATCGCCAGCGCCAGCGTCTTCCCCAAGCGGAAACCGAAGTTGCCGCTCGTCGCGCGCCCGACCATTTCGCCGTCCTTGAAAATGGCGTTGTTGCCGAGCGGGTCGGCGTCGGTTATCTCGCCCACTTCCAGCGTGACGCTTTGCCATTTCATTCCTTTTTCGCGGCGGCGCAGCAAACCCTCGCGCCCCAGAAACTCGCCCTTGCCCTCCGCGACAAAACGCGAAACACCCGATTCGTCCGCGGCGTATTCTATGGAAAGTTCCTGCCCGATGAGTTTGTAGGATTTTTCCACGCGCATGGAATCCATCGCGCGAATGCCGAACGGCTTCAACCCCGCGCCCGCTTTTTCGCTCGCGGCAAAGAGCGCGTCAAAAATGTGATTCTGGTATTCCAGCGGATGATGCAATTCCCAGCCGAGCTCGCCGACAAAATTAACGCGAATCGCCAAGCACGGCGCAAGCCCGACATCAATCCATTTTCCGGTCAGCCACGGAAAAGCGTCGTCGGAAAAATCCTCCGCCGGCGAAGCCGCCCGCAAAACATCGCGCGACTTCGGCCCGGCGACGACCAACACCCCGCGCTGATTCGTCAGGTTTTCAAAAACCGCATCCGCGCCGGGCGCAAACCCCCGCCGCAAAAAAACGCCGCGCATGTAATCGTGGTCCAGCCGCTGCCACGCCCCGGCCGAAACCAGATAATACGAATCGTCGCTTTCCTTAAACACCGTGAACTCCGAATGCACCCCGCCGCTTTTGGAAAGCGCGTAGCAAAGCGCGATGCGGCCGTCCGTCTTCGGCAATTTGCCCGCAAAAAAGTAATCCAAAAACTCCCGCGCCCGCCCGCCCGAAACGCGGCATTTCGCAAACGCCGTCATGTCCAAAACGCCGGCGTTCTCCGCGGCGTTTTTTATTTCATTTCCCATATGCGCAAACCAGCGCGAGCGGCGAAACGACCAATCATCTTTTTGTTCAACACCCTCCGGCGCAAACCAATTCGCGCGTTCCCAGCCGAACTTCTGCCCGAAAACCGCGCCCATCGCTTTCAGCCGGTCGTAACAGGGAGCGGTGCGCAGCGGGCGCGCGTCCTCCCGTTCTTCGTCCGGATAATGCACGGTGAAAACATTGCGGTACGCCTCTTCGTTTTTCTTAATCAAATACGCCCGCGTCGCGTAATCGCCGAAGCGCCGAGGATCCGCGCCCAGCATGTCTATCGTCGGTTCGCCTTCCACCATCCATTCCGCAATCTGCCAGCCGGCGCCGCCCGCCGCAGTTATCCCGAAACTGTGCCCCTCGTTCAGCCAGAAATTCGGAATGCCCCACGCCGGGCCGATAATCGGACCGCCGTCCGGCGTGTAACATATCGCGCCGTTGTAAACATCCTTCACCCCGCCTTTTTCAAAACACGGCACCCGGCGAATTGCCGATTCTATGTGCGGCAGCAAACGATCCAAATCGCCCTCAAACAATTCGCGCTCCACATTCGCCGCGGGACCGTCAACATAACAAGCCGGCGCGCCTTTTTCGTAAGGACCCAAAATCAACCCCCCGCGCTCTTCGCGCAAATACCAGGAACCGTCCGACTCGCGCAACACTCCCATCTCCGGCAATCTTTTTTCGCGCCGTTCCATCAACTCCGGTATCTCCCCGGTGACAATATACTGATGCTGCACCGGAACAACCGGAACATCCAGCCCGACCATCTTCCCCGTCTGCCGCGCGAAGTTTCCGCTCGCGCTAACTATATGCTCGCAAACAATCTCGCCTTTGTTTGTCGTAACAATCCATTCGCCGTTTTTGCGCGTTATCGCCGTCGCCGCGGTTTTTGTGTGTATCTCCGCGCCCAGCGCCCGCGCGCCTTTCGCGAGTGCGAATGTCAAATCCGAAGGTTGTATGTAACCGTCGTCCGGATGCACAATCGCCCCGACCAATCCGTCGGTAACGCAAAGCGGCCACATTTCCTTAACCTGTTCCGGCGTCAAAAAATCCGCGCGCACCCCAATCGTCGCCGCCACCGCCGCATATTGACGGTATTCGTCCATCCGTTCCGGCGTCATCGCCAAACGGATGTTGCCGACTTTGCGCAAGCCGGTGTCCGCACCCGTTTCCTCGGCGAGGCGCTGGTAAAACTCCACCGAGTATTTGTGAATGTATCCGACCGAATACGACATATTGAAAAGCGGCAGCAGCCCGGCCGCGTGCCAGGTGGAGCCAGTCGTCAAATCGTTGCGCTCCAGCAAAACGCAATCCGACCACCCCTTCTTCGCCAGATGATAAAGCGTGGAAGCCCCCACGACCCCCCCGCCAATAACAACAACCCGCGCATGTGTTTTCATACAGTCCCCCCGGCAAAAGCCGATTCTCAAAAGCCCCCTCATTATACCACCGCCCCGCCCCCAACAATTGCGTCATTCCCGCACTCCCTTTTATTCTCCCCCCCATCTCCGATGGGGGGGGGCGAGGGGGGGGGAATCCAGCAAATCTTAAGCGTCATTCCCGCACTCCCTTTTATCCCCCCCCCATCTCCGATGGGGGGGGCAAGGGGGGGGAATTCAGCAAATCTTAAGCGTCATTCCCGCACTCTTCCTAAAAGGCGGGAATCCAGCAAATTAATCTCCCGCCCGTTATCCCCGCCCCGCCCCGCCGTTACCGTCCGACCGAAAGAAGTATAATAAAGCCGCAGAGCAAATGACTCTTGACTCAATGGACACCGAAAAAATCCGCGAGGCGGTGCGCGACGCCTACCGTCGCGGGCACAGCGCTATGAACGAAATGCGCGAAATCGCCCGCGGACTGCAGCCGCGACAATTGGCGCATTACGAAGCTAGCGCCATCGCCTTCGTCGCCGCCGACGGCGGCAATCAAATTCCATCGTCGGGCGCGGGCGGCGGCTTTTTCAATCCGGCGATGATTGAAATGGTGCGCGTCGTGGATTCGCAAGGGCGGGAATGCATGTCGGACGCCATCGCCGCCGGGGGCAACGAAAATGGCGACATCGCCGATTGGCGCGAAAAAACAAAAACGATTGAACCGCTGCGCGTTTTGTGCCGCGATTTGAGGGCAAATAGCGTCGGCGATTTGTCGCCCTACCTCTCCGGCAACAACCGCCGCTCGGTTGTGGAAGCATACCGCGAAATTGCGGAATGGGCGTCCGTGTATTCCTTAATGGCGGAATACAAATGGCCATCCGACAGCTTGCTCGTGCACGAAGGGCCTCTGCGCAGCGGGATTTTTCACCGCGAAATTTTTGAGCGGTTGGACGAGCAATTTGAAAAAGCGTATCGGCGGCAAAAAGAAAAAGGCGTTACCGTCTCTCTTGTCGGCATTTCCAAAAGCAGCGCCATTCTCAGCCGCTTGTCCGCGGCGCTCGCGCTGGAAGCCGTGTTTGAAAAAGATTATCCCTGTTGCGCGAAAGTCGGCAAGAAAACGGCCGGCAAGTTTTACCGCAGACGGTGGCTGGACACCGTGGAAACCGCGCCGCCGGGAGGTGATTATCTTTCCATGGGAGAAATGTTCCTTGTCAAATTCGGCAAGCCGTCCCTTTCGCCAGTTTGGACGGTGGACATTGCGCGCTGGCACAAACACCAAGCCAACGATGTGTTGGGGCAACTCGCCGCGGACTCTCGCCCGGGCTTTCCCATTCCCGATTTTCCGATGTGTGTGCAGCGCGCGCACGATTACGCCCGGGTCGGACCCTTGGAAATTTCCGTTTTTTCCGATATGCTTACGGAAGAAATGACGAAAAATTTGTCGGCAGACGAGCGCGAGCGGCTTTACCGCCTGAAACACCTGGGCGAAGACATCACGGCGAGGAGGTATCGCAATGCCTAAAATCTGTTTTTACAAAGAGCCGCAAATCGGCAGTTTCAAGGGCGTCGCCGAAGGCGGCTTCGGCTTTGCCGCGGACATAATCATTCCCTACAACAAAAATGAATTGGACCAGCCGCAACTGGGGCAGTTTCTTCTCGTCCGCCTTTCCGGCGACCACTACACGCTCGGGCGCATCACGCGCTTTTCGCCCGCCGGAATGCTGGCGACGCCGGAAGGCGAAGATTATATGAACCGGATGGGGCGGGAAAAAATGGAAATCCCCGACGACCTTAAGCGGGCGAAAATAAAATACCGCGTCAACCTGAAACTGCTGGGCGCGGTCAAACCGGCGGCAAACGACGCCGGCTTTGAATACGCCCCCTCGCAGCGGCGGCTGCCGCATTTGGGCGCGCCGGTGTATTGGCTTGACCCGGAATTATTGCAGGGTATTTGCAAATACGCCGCGCCCAAAGGGGAGGAATTGGGGCATTTCGCCCTCGGCGAATTCGTCTATTCCGGCGGAAGCGAAACGGACGGTTTTTTTGAACACCGCAAACCGGCGCTGCCCGTAACTTTTAATGTCAACAACCTCGTCTCCCGCCGCACCGCCGTCTTCGCCCGCGCCGGGTTCGGAAAATCCAACCTCATTAAATTACTCGTCAGCGAGTTATACCGCAACGGCGCGCCCAAAACGGAAAACGACAAACCGGCGGGCATTCTCATATTTGACGCCGACGGCGAATATTTTTGGCCCGACGCCAAAGGCAGGCCCGGGCTTTGCGATGTCCCGCATTTGTCCGAACACATTGTCGTATACACCAACCGCCCCGGCAAAGGCGGTTATGCGAAATGGAAAGCGGGCGGTGTCAAACTGGACTTGCGCACACTCTCGGCGGGCGATGTTTTCGGCATCATTCTGCCCCCCGACAAGCAGGAACACCAAAATATCGTGAAACTGAAATCCCTGCACAGGGACAAGTGGCGCAAACTCGTGGACCTGGCGACACCCGCCTCCAACATATTCACGGCGGAAGACGGCGACATCGGACGGTTGCTCGGTTACAAAAGCGACCCGCAAATCAGCAGCGCCGCCGCGGAAATTAACGCGGCGCGCAGCAACATTTATCGCGTGACAAAAATGCTCCACGACCCGCAAAGCCAATTGATAAACAATGTCGTGCAGTCGCTCGGCGAAGGCAAATTGGTTATTGTGGACATCAGTTTGCTCAGCTCCAAAGGGGGCGAAGCCGTCGCCGGGCTGCTTATGCGAAAAATATTCTCCCACAATCAAGAGCATTTTACCGACGGCGGCATCCTGCCCGTCGTCGCCGTCATTGAAGAGGCGCAGTCGGTGCTGGGCGGCAACCAGCCGGACGCCAGCCCGTTCGTGGAATGGGTCAAGGAAGGGCGCAAATACGACCTGGGCTCCATTTTCATCACCCAGCAGCCCGGCTCGCTCTCGCACGAATTGCTGAGCCAAACCGACAATTGGTTCTGCTTTCATTTGTTGTCCGAAGGCGACACCGTCTGCCTGGGCAAAAGCAACTCGCATTACTCGCGCGACATTCTGGACCACATCGTCGCCGAGCCCATTAAAGGCAACTGCTATATGTGGACCTCGGAGCAGCCATTCGTCCTGCCCGTGCGCGCGCGCAACTTTGAGGAGGAATACAAAAAGAATGTCGGCAAACCCTCCGCGCCGAAAATCGCCGTGGATAAAGCAATTGAGAAAACGGCGGGCGACAACCTTGACCGCATGGCAGAGGAACTTAAGCGCGCGCTTCGCAACGACCACAAAGAGGGAAAATTGGGGCTGCTGAAAGACGGGGAAGGCCGCAAAAAAATCAAGGACGGAAAATTATGGAACTTGATAAAAGAAGCGGCCGCAATAACCGGTGAAACGCGGGATGCCAACGATTTGAAAGTGCCGCTGTTTACGCAGCTTTTTCCCGGCGCGGTAATCTCAGAAAAGGAAGAATTCGGACGCTTCTGGCTCTCCGCCCCCGCGTCGGAATGGGACAAATTGCTCGGCGGAAAATAACGCCCCTGCCCCGTCACTCCCGTCATTCCTTATTCCGCAGGAATGACGCCCCCGGCCTCGTTCCTACGCTCCAGCGTGGGAACGCAGCCAATAGAGCGGGCGTCCACGCCGACATCACAATCCCCGTCAGTGTAAAATAAACCGAAAAATGAACCCGATAATCCCAAAATCGGCAAACTCGCCGACAACGCACGCCGCGCTCAGCCGCCGGATATTCCGCGGGGAAATACTTTGTTTTCGCGGGCTGGAAGCCATAAGGCGGCTGACGCAAACGGCGCGCAAAATCGCGCGCGAAAGTTTTGATTGCGCGCATCCGCGGCGCGCGCACTTGCTTTATAAAAAAGCGGAGTTTTTCGCCCGCGCCGAACGCGCGCAGAAAGCGTTTAACGACGCGGAATGCAAATCGCTTTTCGCCGATGCGCTGCGCGAAATCGGCTTGCCGGCGGAGGAAATGTTTTGGGACACGCTCGGCTTGCGCGTCTCCCCGCCGGTCGCCACGCATTCCGGCGGCTTTCGTTCTTCGGTAAAAGTCCACCGCGACACCTGGGGTTCGGCGATGCCGGCGCAGATAAATTGGTGGGCGCCCGTTTGGGATGTTACCGCAAAGCGCACGATGGGATTTTATCCTTCCTATTGGAATCGCCCGCTGGCGAACACGACGGCGCAGTGGTCGTTTGCGGAGTTTCTTGCATCGCGCAAACAGTCCGCGCCGGGGGAAATGGCAAAATACCCCTCCGCGCCGCGCGCGCTGGAAGAGCCGGACGAAGAAGCGCGCCCGGTTTTGATTCGCCCCGGCGAATTGCTCGCTTTTTCCTCGGCGCATTTGCACAGCAGCATCCCAAACCAAACTGCGCTAACGCGTTTTTCTTTGGAAATCCGCACGCTCGGCGCCGATGATTTGCAAAAGCAACGCGGCGCGAAAAATGTGGACAACGAATCGCGCAAACCGCTGTTTCGTTTGTTTCGCGGAATCACAAGCAACGAACCGCCGGCGGCGCATTGGTTTTAAGCGTCATTCCCGCATGTCTGTTAAAAGGCGGGAATCCAGCGAATTAAAAACCACACCGCGATAACGCAATTTGATTTGCTGGATTCCCGCCTCTGGAAAAAATGCGGGCATGACGCGGTAGTTATTTATCCCCCGCTTTTTTTGCGAAATCCAAAAGGCGCGCGCGGGAATTGTCGGCGAAAGGGTCCAGAATTAATTCCGCGCCGTCCCACGCGCGCAACCACGAAAACTGCCGTTTCGCCAATTGGCAGGTCGCAAAAAAAGCGCGCTCGCGCATTTCCTTTTCGCTTAATTCGCCGCGGAGAAAAGCGGACGCCTGACGGTAACCGGCGAGGCGCAGCGATTGCGCCGAAGGCGGAAGTTTCCATTTGCGGACGACGGCGCGCGTTTCTTCGGCGAGCCCTTCGGCGAACATTTTTTGCAGCCGTTCGCCGATTCTTTGCCGCAGCAATGCGCGGTCGGCGGGAAGAAAAAGCGCGGCGCGCAAGCGCAAAAAAGGCGGCGGGCGCGCGCCGTCCGTCCATTCGCTCAGCGGCTTTCCGGTCGCGCGAAAAACTTCCAAAGCGCGGGAGATTCTTTGCCGGTCTTTTGTTTCTATTTTTTCCGCGCTTTGCGGGTCGGCTTTTTTTAATTCCTCGTGCATTTTCGCCGCGCCGAGTTCGCGCATTTGCCGGGCGATTTCTTCGCGCGCGCTTTGCGGGACGGCCGGAAGTTCGTGCAGCCGCTCGCGCAGCGCGCGAAAATACATCATCGTCCCCCCGGCGAAAACCGGCGTTTTTTCGCGCGCTGCGATATCTTCCGCCGCCGCGCGCGCGAGCGCGCAAAAAGCGCCGGCGTCAAAGCGTTCGTCCGGATTTCGCACATCCAGCAAATGATGGCGCACTTCGCGCCGCCATTGAGCGGGCGGCTTCGCCGTGCCGATGTCCATTTCGCGGTAGACCGCCCCGGCGTCCACGCTCACGATTTCGCCGCCGATTGTTTTTGCGACTGCGAGCGCCGCTTCGCTTTTTCCGCATGCGGTCGGCCCCGCGATAACGATTGCGTTCAGCACTGTTCCTTTATTGTTTTTTTTGCGCCGCGTTTTTTTATTGTTTGCGCTCAGCGCCCGCGGTGAAAAACGCGGTCAAAAAACGCGCGGTCTATTTGTTGCCAGCACGGCCTGCCGTGATTGCAAACTCCGGAGCGTTCGGTTTTTTCCATCTTCCGCAGCAATGCGTTCATTTCTTCTTTGTTCAGCCGGCGGTTTGCGCGCACTGCGGCGTGGCAGGCGACGGTGGAAAGCGCTTGGTCGCGCAGGAGCGCGACGGTGTCGCCCGGTCCTGTTTCCAGTGCGCCGTCCAGTATTTCCAAAAGCAAACGCGCGGGGTCGGCGCGCCCGGCGATTATCGCGGCGACGGCGCGCACTTCGGCGATGCACTCGCCGGTGAGTTCGGCGGAAACGCCGGGCAAATCGCCGCCGCGTTCCTGCAATGCGGCCGCCTGCGCCGGCGAAAGCGGAGTTTGCGCGGGCGCAAGCAGCGGCTGCATTTCCAAACCGCGCGCGTCGTAAGCGGTTTTTAATTGTTCGTAAAGAATGCGCTCGTGCGCGGCGTGCATATCCACGACGACAAGCCCGGCGCTGTTTTCGGCGACGATGTAAATGTCGTGAATTTGCCCGAGCGCGCGCCCGAGCGGCTGTTCTTCGTTTGGCAAAAGCGGAACTGGCGACGGTTGCGGCGACGGTTGCGATTGCAATTGCGATTCTCCAATTTGCGGCATTTCGGAAAACATTTTTCGCCAAGCGTCTTCGGCCGCTTTCGGCGAATATTGCGAATGCCGCGGGGAAAAATCGCGCGGCGAAGGCGGTGACGGTAACGACGGCGACGATGGCAACCGCGACCCCGATGACGGTTGCGAATATGCCGGCGACGATGACGGTTGCGAATGCGAATGCATCGGCGGCGGAGTCCGCACCGGCGCGCCGAGCGGGGCGGCGAGCGCTTTTTGCGCGGCGCGGCGGACAAAATAAAAAACCGCCTGCGGGTCGGAAAAGCGCACTTCCATTTTCGCCGGATGCACATTGACATCCACCATCGCCTGCGGCATTGTAAGAAAAAGCGCGTAACCGGGTTCGCCGCCGTGCGACATCGCGCGCAGTGCGTCTCCGAGCGCGCGGCGCAAAAGGCGGTCGCGCACAAATCTCCCGTTGACAAAAAAGAATTGTCCGGCGCTTTTTCCGCTTGCGCCGTGCGCGGGCGAAAATATCTCGCCGCACAAAAAAAGTTCGCCCGCCGATTCTTCCACTTCCAGCGCGTCCGCGGCGAGCACAGGGGAAAAAAGCGAAGCGAGCCGTTCCCTTCGCGTTTGCGAATGCGGCAGCGCGATTCTTTCCTTTCCGTTTATTGTCAAAGAAAAAGCAAGCAAAGGCAGCGCCAGCGCGGCGCGCTGAACGGCGGCAAAACAATGCGCCGTTTCGGTCGCGGCGCTGCGCAAAAACCTCCGCCGCGCGGGGACATCGGCGAACATATTATGCGCGGCGACTGTCGTTCCCGGCGCCATCGCCTGCGGTTTCGGCTCTTTCATTTCGCGCGAATAACGGTAACCGTGTTCGGCTTGCGGCGCGCGGCTTGCAATCGTCAAATCGGAAACCGCCGCCAAACTCGCGAGCGCCTCGCCGCGAAAGCCGAATGTCGCGACTTCGTCCAAATCCTCGGCGCCGCGTATTTTGCTTGTCGCGTGCGGCTGCAAAGCGAGCGGCAAATCGCGGGGCGCAAGCCCTTCGCCGTCGTCGGCGACTTGCAAAAGGTCGGCGCCGCCGCCGCATATTTCGCATTGTATTTTTTTCGCGCCGGCGTCGGCGGAGTTTTCCAGCAGTTCTTTAAGCGCTGCGGCGGGGCGTTCTATCACTTCGCCGGCGGCGATGAGGTTCGCCACCGCCGGCGGCAGGCGTTTTATGCGCGCGCCGTTTTCTTCAGGGGCGCGCGACATGATGGCGCTCCTTGTATTCGCCGATTGCCGCGCCTATCGCCGCCGCCATTTGTTTTTGGAAATCCTGCGAAAGCAGTTTTTTTTCCTCGTCGGGATTGCTGATAAAAGCGGTCTCCACGAGAACGGAAGGAATGGACGGCGACTTCAAAACCGCGAAGCCGGCCGATTCAATTCGCTCGCTGTGCAGGTCGTTTATTTTTCCGAGACGGCGCAAAATAAGTTCCGCCAAATCGCGCGAGCCGCGCTCTTTTCCGTCGCGCGATATCTGCCGCAACGCCGCCGATGCGACGGGGTCGGAAGCCGCCGCGGTTTCGCCGCCGACGAGGTCGGAAAGGTTTGCGCGCTTTGCCAGCCGCCGCGCGAGCGAAGAGGAGGCGCCCTTTTGCGAAAGAACAAAAACCGAAGAACCGCGCGCCTTGGGCGAGGCGACCGAATCCGCGTGCAGCGAAACAAAAGCGTCGGCGCCGAGGCGGTGCGCGATTTGCACCCGCCGTTCCAGTTTAAGAAAGCGGTCGCCGTCGCGCGTGAGCAGCGCGCGAATTCCGGATTGCGAATTCAATTCGCGGCGAAGTTTTTTTGCGATGGCGAGAACTATTTTCTTTTCGTGTTTTTTGTTCGGGCTGACGGCGCCCGGATCTTCGCCGCCGTGCCCGGGGTCTATGACGACGAGAAAAGGACGCTGCGCCGCTTCTTTTTCCTCCAACTGCCGGATGAGCGCGAGCAGCGGGTCGGGCGCGTTTTGCGGCTCTATGTCCAAAACCAGCCGCCAGCCGTAGCCGGCGACGGGCGAAAGATACACGGCGCGGTGGCTCGCCTCTTCCTTTAATTCAAAAACAAAGCGCGCGGTTTCCGAATCAAAACGCGCATGGCGGAAGGCGGACAAATACGGCGGCGCGTTTTGCATTTGCGAATCGTCCATGCGCACGGGGGTTTTGCCGGGATTTTTTACATCCAAAACGACGCGCGGCGGATTCGCCAAAGAAAAAACGCTGTAATCCAAACGCTTTTCTGTTTCCACAACCAGCCGCGTGCGTTCGGGCGCGGGCCATATCCGCGCTTCGGGCGCGTTCTCGGCTTCCGCCGCGACCGTCGCGGAAAAAGCGGCGAC
>JAHRAH010000033.1 GCA_020027345.1 Gammaproteobacteria bacterium
AGGAAAACAGCGGCCGCAACTGCTTCCGCACGCACGCCGCGCGCAACGGCTTCATTGCCCGGGTGGTGTTCGCCTATAACCACACAAGGCAAAAACGCCTCGGCTGGAAAGCCCCCGTGGAACTCCCGCAAAACCAACACAACAATGCGGAACCCAACACTTTCGCGGGAATGACGGGGTGTGGGCTGGGATGGCGGGGGGTATAGTTAATTTGCTGGATTCCCGCCTTTTAATAGGAGTGCGGGAATGACGCCTGATTTATTTAGTTTGCCGGATTCCCGCTTTTTTGGAATAGTGCGGGAATGACGCGATTTTTTTTGGAGTGCGGGAATGACGCTTGTTGGGGTAGAATGGCGGGGCGGCTTCTGCGGGGGGGCGGGGTTGCGGTTTAACGGTTCAATGGTTTAACGGGTTTATGGAAATCTCGCTGGAAATCAATGGTAAGACCGCGCGGGCGCGCGAGGGGAGAACTATTATGGAAGCGGCCGCCGCCGCCGGCGTGCATATCCCCCATTTTTGCTGGCACAAGAAACTCTCCATCGCCGCGAACTGCCGGATGTGCCTCGTGGAAGTCGCCAAATCGCCGAAGCCCCTGCCGGCATGCGCGACGCCGGTGGTGGACGGAATGGTCGTGCGCACCGACTCTCCGGCGGCGAAAAAAGCGCAGCAGGGAGTGATGGAATTCCTGCTCATCAACCACCCGCTGGACTGCCCGATATGCGACCAAGGCGGCGAATGCGAACTGCAGGATCTCGCCGTCGGTTACGGCATTTCGCGCTCGCGTTACGCCGAAGAAAAACGCGTGGTTTTTGAAAAACAATTGGGCCCGTTGATTTCCACCGACATGACGCGCTGCATACACTGCACGCGCTGCGTGCGCTTCGGGCGCGAAGTGGCGGGGGTGATGGAACTGGGACTGACCGGGCGCGGCGAACACGCGGAGATAATGCCCTTCGTGGAAAACACCGTGGATTCGGAACTCTCCGGAAATATGATTGATGTCTGCCCCGTCGGCGCGCTGACTTCCAAGCCGTTCCGCTTTTCCGCGCGCCCCTGGGAACTGCAAACAAAACCGGGAATAAGCGCGCACGATTCCTGGGGGAGTAATTTGGAATTGCATTGCAAGGGTCCGACTGTCATGCGCGTCGTCCCGCGCGAGAACGAGGAAATTAATGAATGCTGGATTTCCGACCGCGACCGTTTTTCGTATCTTGCATTGGACGCGCCCGACCGCGGCAAGTCGCCGATGCGGCGCGAGGAGTCCTCGCACCGTTTGTCGGAATCGCCCTGGGCGACTGCGCTGGATTCCTTCGCCGAAACTATTCGCGCGCTTTCCGGAAAATACGGCGCGGATAAAATCGGTTTTCTGGCTTCGCCGAACGCGACGACGGAGGAATTGTTTTTGCTGCAAAAAATAGCGCGCGGCGTCGGATGCGAAAACATTGACCACCGTTTGCGGCGGCGCGATTTTTCCGGCGGGGAGATTAACGGTTACGGAATTACCGTGGAACAAATGCGGCGGCGCGAACATTTGCTGCTTGTCGGCGCGCAGCCCTCCGCGGAACTTCCTTTGCTCGCGCATTTATTGCGGCGGCGTCCGCGGCGGCTGGCGCTTTCTTCCGTCGGCGCGGCCGAATGCGGGGCGGCGGGGAATCACATACTCGCGCGACCCTCGCAATGGTCGGGCATTCTGGAAAGTGTTTTGCGGGCGGCGCAAAGCGGCGGCGGGGAAAAAAACGAAACCGCGGCCGCCGCCGGAAAAAAACTCGCGGGAAAAGAAACATCCATTCTTTTTGGCGGCGGCGCTGTGCAGTCGCCGCATTATCCGGCGCTTTTGGAAATTGCGCGGGCAATGTCGCGGGAGTTTGGCGCGACGCTTGGCGTTTTGTGCGGCGGCGCGAACGGCGGCGGCGCGGCAAAAACCGGCGCGATGCCGCGCGCCGGGGGGATGAACACCGCGGAAATGCTGCGTGGGGGATTGCGCGCTTTTGTTTTGTTTCAGTGCGAGCCGGAGGATTTTGCCGAGCGCGCATTGCTTTCGCGCGCGCTCGGCGAGGCGGAATATGTCGCCGCCATCGGCGCGCACAGCGGGGGGCTTCGCGATTGCGCGCGGCTCTTTTTGCCGGCGGCTGCGGCGGCGGAAACGGAGGGGACTTTTATTAACGGCGAGGGGCGCGCGCAAACTTTCGCCGCCGCCGCGCGCCCGCCGGGGC
This sequence comes from Gammaproteobacteria bacterium, assembly GCA_020027345.1. Taxonomy (GTDB): domain Bacteria; phylum Pseudomonadota; class Gammaproteobacteria; order Tethybacterales; family Persebacteraceae; genus JAHRAH01. Next base: position 2,214 of record JAHRAH010000033.1, read on the forward strand.
TGGCGCGCGAAGGATGGAAAATATTGCGGGTGCTGGGCGAAAAACTGGGGCTGGACGGTTTTGATTTTTCCACTTTCGCCGAAATACGGCCGCAGTTTGTCGGCGAGGATTTTTACAACGGCGGCGGGGACGGCGCCGCAGCCGTTTCCAAAAAAAAGAACGGCGCGGACGATTCCGGCGGTTTGGAGTTGGACTTTGCGCCGGCGAACAACGGTTTGGAATTGGCTTTTGCGCCGGCGATATACGACGCCGATATGTTGACGCGGCGTTCCCCCGCTTTGCAAAAAACTGCGTCCGGAAAAAACGCCGCGCTCGCGCAAATGCATCCGGAAGATTTGCGCGCGCTCGGCGCGGAAGACGGCGACTGGATTCGCTTTTCCGATTCCGAAGGCGGCGCAATGGAAGCGGCGGCAAAGGCAAACCCCGCCCTCGCCCGCGGGGTTTTGCTTGCGCGATGCGGGGGACTGTTCGGCGCGGAAAACATAACCGCCGAAAAAATGCAAATGGACAAGGCGGCGTCCGGCTGAACTGCGGCGATGGAGGAATTGCGCGCCGTTATTGAAGATTTGCTTTCGCCGCTTTTGGGCGGATACGCGGCATGGGCGGCGACATTCGCGCTGACGATGATGAAAATCGTGGCGATTGTTTTGCCGCTGATGCTTTGCGTCGCTTATCTGACATATGCCGAGCGGCGCGTCATCGGCGCGATACAACTGCGCATCGGGCCGAATATCGTGGGCCCGATGGGGCTTTTGCAGCCGATTGCGGACGCGCTTAAACTTTTGCTTAAGGAAGTGATACTTCCGGCGCGCGCCGGGCGTTTTTTGTTTTTGATAGCGCCGGCGATATCGCTGACGGCGGCGCTCGCCGCGTGGTCGGTTATGCCTTTTTCGCCCGGCGTCGTGCTCGCCGATGTCAACGCGGGGTTGCTTTTTGTTTTGGCGGTTACTTCCATGGGGGTTTACGGTGTCATCATCGCCGGCTGGGCTTCCAATTCCAAATACGCGTTTTTGGGCTGCCTGCGCTCGGCGGCGCAAATCGTCTCCTACGAAATAGCGATGGGCTTCGCGCTCGTGACCGTGCTGATGGCGGCGGGCAGTTTGAATCTTTCCGCCATCGTCCTCGGGCAGGAGGGGCCGACTTTTCTTTCCTGGTACTGGCTGCCGCTTTTGCCGATGTTTGTCGTGTATTTTATTTCCGGCGTCGCCGAAACCAACCGCGCGCCCTTTGATGTCGCCGAGGGCGAATCGGAGATAGTCGCCGGATTTCATGTGGAATATTCCGGAATGGCTTTTGCAATTTTCTTTCTCGCCGAATACGCGAATATGATTTTGATAGCCGCGCTCGCTTCGGTGATGTTTCTCGGCGGCTGGCTTCCGCCTTTTGATTTTCCGCCTTTTAACTGGGTGCCGGGCTTTGTCTGGTTTTTCGGCAAAATCGCCTTTCTTTTGTTTTGCTTTTTGTGGTTTCGCGCCACATTCCCGCGCTACCGTTACGACCAGATAATGCGGCTGGGCTGGAAGGTTTTTATTCCGCTCACCATCGTCTGGCTGGTCGTCGTCGGGCTTTGGATGCAAACCCCGCTTTGGTTTTGGAATTGAATAACGGTTTTGTCGTCGCCGTCACGACCGTCGGCGGGCGCGAAGAAGCGCGCAAAATGGCGCGGGCGATGGTCGCGCGCAAACTCGCCGCCTGCGCGCAAATCTCGGAAACGGAAAGTTTTTACGAATGGGAGGGGGAAGTGCAAAACGAGCGCGAGTTCCGCGTGCTTTTCAAAACTTCCGCCGCGCATTGCGAAGAACTGAAAGCGGCGGTTTGCGAATCGCATCCCTACGACTTGCCCGCGTTTTTCGCCGTCGCCGCCGAAAGCGCGCACAAACCTTTCGCCGAATGGGTTTGCAAAAACTCGCCGGGGGAAAAACAATGACGGAAAAAACGAAGTCCGGCCGCGCCGCAACGGTCAATACGATGACTGACACCGTCCGCGACTGGACGGCGATTCTTAAGGCGGCGGGAGTGCCGTCTCCTTGCGATTCGCTTCGCCCTTTTGTTTGTGACGGCTTGCCGTGTTCGTGCGACTTCATCGTCGTCGGCGAAAACTCGGCGACGGAGTTGGAAACCGACTGGTGGAACTTTTGGAGCGACGAGGGCGGGTTTGTCTATTCGCGTTTTGAGGAAGTGCGCGCGGAGAAGTGCGACAACGAAGGCAAGGGGACGCGGGCGCGTTTGGACCGGATTATGGAGCGTACCGACATCAAGTGCGTGATAACAAATGTTTTCTCCAACGAAAAACCGGACGGCGCGGGGGCAACCCCGAAAAGCAATGTCGGCGTTTTGTGCGCGCTGCTGGAAAACATGCCGCAGTTGCGGGCGGTGATTGTTCACGGCGAGAAAGCGAAAAAGAAATGGCGCGAGGAAAATTTGGGCGACATCGGCTTTGTCCGCAAAAACCGGCTCGCCGATAACGATATGGTTTTATTCACCCCCCATTTTATTTATATGGGTTATGACCGTCTTGCCCGCATTTGCGATACAATAAGCGCGCAAAAGGAGAGGCAGCAGTGACGGAAAAAACGAAGATTGTCGGCGAAGCCGAGCGGGAACTCGGGGCCTATGTTTATCTTTACATTGACCCGCGCAACGGGAAGCCGTTTTATGTCGGCAAAGGCCGGGGCTGGCGGGCCTTCGCGCATCTGGACATGTCGGACGCAAAGAAAGCCGCGGTAATAAACGACATCCGCAAAAGCGGAAAAGAAGTGCGCATTGAAATTTTGCGCTACGGACTCAGCGACGCGGACGCGCTTATGGTGGAAGCGGCGGCGATTGATTTAATCGGCAAGGAGAATCTTGTCAACCGCATGTCCGGGCATGCGCGCGGTTGCGGCCGCATTTCCAACAGGGAGTTGCGTTCGGTGCTTGACGGGCATTCCGCCAAGCCGGTAACGGTTCGTCACGCCGCATTGCTTCTTACCGTCAACCGCCTGTACCGCGGCGATATGACCCGCGCCGACGGGACGACGACGGAGGAGTTGTATGAAATCACCCGCGGCGCTTGGAAAGTCGGCGGACGCCGCGAAAACGCGGAATGCGCGATTGCGGTTTTTCACGGCGTCGCGCGCGAAGTTTACCGCATTGACGGCTGGCGCCCGGCCGGCGGCGGCCGTTGGGAGTTTTCGGGGACTGTTGCGAAAGACATCCGCGGGGAATATGTCGGCAAGTTTGTCGGCAAAAACAAAAGGGGGCATATCAGCCCGGTGCGCGGCGTCAATCTTAATGCGCCGAAGACGGCGACTGTCCGGCACAAGGCGCTGCTGTTGACTGTCAGCAAATTGTACCGCGACGATATGACCCGTCCGGACGGCACGACAACATATTCGCTTTACGAAGCGGCGCGCAGGGCGTGGAGGATTGGCGCGCAGCGCGAAAACGCGGAATATGCGATTGCGGTGTATAACGGAATTGCGCGCGAGGTTTACCGGATTGACGGCTGGCGTTCCGTCGGCGGAAATCGCTGGGAGTTTTCGGGGACTGTGGCGAAGGACATTCGCGGGGAATATGTCGGCAAATTCGTCGGCAAAAATAAAAGGGGGCATGCCAGCCCATTTCGCGGCGTTAATTTAAAGGACGCCGGAAAAACAAAAGAAGGAGGCAGTAAAATGCAAAAGAAAGAAAAACCCGCGGCGAAACCCGCGGCGGAGACGGTTGCGGTGCGGCACAAGGCGGTGCTTTTTATCATCAACAACACCTACCGCGCGGGGATGAGCGCGGGGGAATTGTATGAGATTACGCGGAAAGCATGGCGGCTTGACGCAAAGCGGGCGCGCAAGGCGGAATACGCGATGGCGGTTCGCCACGGTGTCGTGCGTGAGGTTTACCGGATTGACAGTGACAGTTGGCGTCCCGCCGAGCGGAAAGACCGCTGGGAGTTTTCGGGGACGGTCGCCGAAGACATTCGCGGGGAGTATGTTGACAAGTCCGTCGGCAAAAACAAGAGGGGACACACCAACCCGGTTCGCTACGCCAACATTTGATGGCGGGGCGGGCGGGGTTACCGTCATTCTCGCCCATACGGTGACAATGGGGGAAGGGGGGGATTGTATGGATTCCCGCTTTCGCGGGAATGACGAGGGGGGCGGAATGACGAGGGGGGTGCGGGATGACGAGGGGTGCGGGATGACGAGGGGGGTGTGGGATGACGGGGGAATCCCGCGGTTAATCTTTGGTTTCCAAATAGTCCACGGCGTTGCGGAGCAGGTTTTCGCCGTTCTTGAATCGCCCCAGCCCGGTGTTGCAGGAGTCGCAAAGCCATCCCCGTATCTTGCCGCGGTGGTGGTCGTGGTCAAGGACGATGCGGGCGTTCACCCCGACGATGGAGTGTTTGTGGCAGACGGGGCAATGAAAAAGCGCGCCCTTCCGCGGTTCTTTTTTCCGCCACTTTTTCTTCTCCCTGTCCGGTATGTTTTTCAGGTCCAAGTGGGAGCGGCATTTTTGGCAACTGGGGCGGCGCGTGCCCCTGCCGCTTGCGTCCTTTTGGTTGATGTCAAATTCATCCTTCGGCTTGAGGGCGAAGCAGACATTGCAAATGTAAAGGTCGCGCTCTTCGCCTTTTTTCGGTTTTCCCGTTGCGGCGGGGTCAAACGGCTCTATGTCCTCGCCGGAAACGGCGAAGGACGCATTTTGCCCGGGGAAGAAAACGACGCTTTCGCCGTTTTCCAATTTCCCGGTTTTGTAGCCGATGGAATTTTTCCGGAAATTGCTCAGGTGCTTGTCCGGTTTTCCGTTCTCCATCCTGCGCCCTTTCCCCGGGCGACAGAGAACGCACGCTTCGGGCGGCGCTTTTTCCTGCGCCCGTTCAGGCATTTGCCGCTTGCAATGCCGGCGTTTCGGCGTTTCCGCCCACGCGTTTTCTTGCAATGTCGGCGTATTCTTGCGCCACTTCAATGCCGATATATCTGCGCCCGCAGGCAGCCGCCATTTTCAGCGTAGTCCCCGACCCGCACATGGGATCCAAAACAACATCGCCGGGGTTTGACCACGAAAGAATATGGTCCCTCGCCAATTTCTCGGGAAACATTGCGGGATGCGCGAAAGCAAAGCGGTCATTGGTCGTCCCCCCCAATCCGACGGCGTAAGACCACACATTCGTGAGGGTTTTTTCTTTCTTCAATTCTTTGCGGATTTTTTTGTTGACGCCGTCCGGCCCCTTGTTGTGGACGAGCATCTCAAAGCCGCTCCTCGCCGTCCCCTCCGTCAGGGGATTGAAAGTTTTCGGCCTGCCCTTGGAGAGGACAAACATAAACTCGTGGCAGTTCGTGTAGGCGTTCTTGCGCATGAACGGGGTGTTTTTTTTGCGGTAAATCATCACATCGTGGACGAGGAAGCCGAGCTCCTGAAAGGCAATCGCCTGACGAAAACTCGTGAGCGAGCGCCCGCCGTTAATCCGGTCGCCCACGACCCAAACGACGACGCCTCCCGCTTTCGTGACCCGGAGGAGGTGCCCCGCAATCCCTTCAAAATCAAAGCCGTAACCCTTGTAGTTCCTCAGGTTGTCGTAAGGGGGGGAAGTCACGGTCAGGTCTATGGAGTTGGCGGGAATGCCCTCCATGAGTTGCGCGCAGTTCCCCGTGCTTATTGTGTCCAGCCAGCCGTCCAGCGGGCGCGCGCGCCCGTTGCTTCCCGTTATCGGCGCCAGCTTCGCTTTCATTCCCGCCGCTGTTCCCCGTTCGTCGCTCATTTCCCGGCAACTGCCATTATACCCCGTTTTTGCCCCAATCGGGCGAAGAAAACATTTTGGCAAAGTTCCGTGTTTTGTGCGCCGCCGGGACGGTTGCGGGCGGGGGCGGAATGTGGGATAATCGTTTGGGGATGAGCGGGAAGTTTTTCGTTCGCAGTTTTGGCTGCCAGATGAACGCTTACGATTCGGCGCGGATGGCGGACGCGCTGGGCGGGCGCGCGCGGGCGGCGGCGAGCGCGGAAGAAGCGGAGATTGTTTTGTTCAACACCTGCTCGGTGCGGGAGAAGGCGCAGGAAAAAGTGTTTTCCGAACTCGGGCGCGCGCGCGAACTCAAAGAACGGCGCGGGGGCAATCTCATCATCGGCGTCGGCGGCTGCGTGGCGAGTCAGGAGGGCGAGGCGATTTTGGAACGCGCGCCGTTTGTGGACATTGTTTTCGGGCCGCAGACGCTGCACCGTTTGCCGGAAATGATAGAGCGGCGGCGGCAAAGCGGCGAGGCGCAGGTGGATGTTTCTTTTCCGGAGATTGAGAAGTTTGACAAACTTCCGCCGCCTTCGTTTTCGCCGCCTTCGGCTTTTGTTTCGGCGATGGAGGGATGCAGCAAATATTGCTCGTTTTGCGTGGTGCCGTATACGCGCGGCGAGGAAGTTTCGCGCCCGCTGGCGGGGGTTTTGGAGGAGATGGCGCATCACGCGGCGAACGGCGCGCGCGAGATTGTTTTGCTAGGGCAGAATGTGAACGCCTACCGCGCCGAAGCGGAGGGCGGCGTCGTGGATTTTGCCGCGCTTTTGGAATGCGCCGCGTGCATAGAGGGAGTGGAGCGTTTGCGTTTTACGACATCGCATCCGGCGGAATTCGGCGCGCGATTGATTGACGCTTTTGCGAAGATTCCGAAACTCGCGGATCATGTGCATTTGCCGGTGCAGTCGGGTTCCGACCGCGTTCTTGCGGCGATGAAGCGCGGCTACACCGTGTTGGAATACAAAAGCATTATCCGCCGCTTGCGCCGCGCGCGTCCGGGGATTGCGGTCAGCAGCGATTTTATAGTCGGCTTTCCCGGCGAAAGCGAAAAGGATTTTGCGCAAACGCTCGCGCTTGTCGGCGAGATTGGTTTTGATTTCAGTTACAGTTTTCTTTACAGTCCGCGCCCGGGGACTCCGGCCGCGCGGCTGCCGGACGACACTCCGCTGGAAGAAAAAAAACGCCGACTCGCGCTGCTGCAGGAAAAACTGGAGCAGGGAGGGCGTACAATCAGCGAGGAGATGGTCGGCAAAACGGAAACCGTTCTGGCGGAGGGGCGCGCGAAAAAAGGGCGCGGCTTTTTGCGCGGGCGCGCTTCCAACAACCGCGCGGTGAATTTTCGCGGGGAGGATTCGCTGATAGGGGAAATGGCGCGGGTGCGCATTGCCGAAGCGACGGCGCACGCCCTGCGGGGCGAGTTGCTGCGCGCGCAATGACGGAGCGGATGGCGCCGGGCGCGCAGGTTGTGGAACTTTCGGTGGCGCCGGACAACGCGCGCCTTGCGAATTTGTGCGGGGCAATGGACGGCAACATCGCCCGCATCGCGCGGGCGTGTTCGGTGGAAATCAACCGGCGCGGCGGGCGCTTTCGCGTTTTTGGCGAAAAGGCGGAAGCTGCGGCGGGCGCTATTCGCGCGCTTTACGCGCGCGCCGAACGGGGACTGGGCGCGCGCGATGTGCAATTGTGTCTGGCGGAAACAATGGGCGCGGACGCGGAGGAATACGGCGACAGTTACGGCGAAGAGAACGGCGAAGAATATCCCGGCGCGCGCGGCGGCAAAAACGGGCGCGCTTCGCTTTTTGAACCGCTGGGCGAAAACCAGAAATTGTTTTTGGAAAAAATACGCGGCAACGCCGTCGCCGTCGCGACGGGCCCCGCCGGCACCGGCAAAACGCACATTGCGCTGGTCGGCGCTTTGCAAGCGCAGCGGCGGGGGGTTGTGGAACGAATAACGCTGACGCGCCCGGCTGTGGAAGCGGCGGGGGAAAAACTCGGCTTTCTCCCCGGCGATATGGAAAGCAAAGTGCATCCGTATTTGCGCCCGCTGCACGACATATTGCGCGCGCTGCTCGGGCGGCGCGAGGCGGAGCGGCGTTTGCAGCAAAACGAAATAGAAGTGATGCCGCTCGCGTTTATGCGCGGGCTGACATTGGAGCGCACGGTTACGATACTGGACGAAGCGCAAAACGCGACGATAGGACAGGTGAAAATGCTGCTGACGCGGCTGGGGCGCAACGGCAAAATGATTTTGACCGGCGACGAAACGCAAAGCGACCTCCCGCCGGGCGCGCTCTCCGGGCTGAGCGACGCGATGCGCCGGCTTTCGCACATACGCGGGATTGCATGTCATATTTTTGACGAGGGCGACATTGTGCGGCATCCGCTTGTGCGCGACATTCTCGCCGCATATAATAATAACGACGGCGCGGCAAATATGCGCGAGAAAAAAAGCGGCGCGGAAAAAGCGCGCGCGGAATAAACCGGTTTGCAAATGCATTCGGCGGAAAAAACAAACGGCTGCGCGCTTTCGCTTTCGGTGCAGTACGGGCAGGAAGGCGAGGAAGAGCCGCCGTCGCGCGCGCGGGTGCGCTCGCTTTTGCGCGCCGCCCTGCCGCGCGGGGGGGAAGTCGGGGTGCGCTTTGTCGGCGCGCGCGAAGCGGCGCATTTGAATAAAACCTACCGATGCAAAACGGGCGCGACGAACGCGCTTGCTTTTTCTTACGACTGCGAAAGCGGGCGCGTTTGCGGCGACATTGTCGTTTGCGTTCCGCTTGTCGCGCGCGAGGCAAAAGAAGCGGGCGTCGCCGTCTCCGAACGCTACGCGCAAGTGCTCGTGCATGCCGCGCTGCATCTCGCCGGTTACGGGCACGAAGCGACGGCGGCGGCGGCGGAAATGGAAAAAGCGGAATATGCGGTGTTGCGCCGTTTCGGTTTTGCCGCGGCGCGCCCGGTTTAATAGAAAAGGAAAAAACAAAACAAATGGAAAACAAAAAAAACAACTGGCGAAGACGGCTCGCCGAATTGCTCGGCGCGCCGCCCGAAGACACCGGCGAACTCGTGGAACGCATCGGCGCGCTGCGCCGGCAAAGCGGGCTTTTCAGCGAGCGCGCGATGAGCATGATAGAGGGCGTTTTGCGCATGGGCGAATGGCAGGTGCGCGATGTGATGATTCCGAAAAACGACATTGTCGGCGTCGGCGTCGGCGACGATTACCGCGCCGCCGTCGGCAAAGTTTGCGAATGGCAGCACTCGCGCTATCCGGTTTTCGCAAGCGGCGGCGAGCAGGTTTTGGGAATGCTGCTGGCGAAGGATTTGCTTAAATACGCCTTCGCGCCGGAGAGTTTTTCCATGCGCAAAGTTATGCGCGAGCCGGCGTTCGCGCCGCTGACGGAGCGGCTGGACAAACTGCTGGAGGATTTTCGCGCAAGCCGCAGCCATTTAATTGTCGCGGTGGACGAATACGGCTTGCCCGCCGGCATCGTTACGATTGAAGACGCGCTGGAAAAAATAGTCGGCGAAATAGAGGACGAGTTTGACGACGAAGAAGACCGCGCCGCAATAAAAACGGCGGACGGGGGGACGGTGATAAACGGCGCAATGTCGGTGGAGGAATTCAACGCCGAAATGGGCGCGCATCTCCCCGCCGACGGCGCGGACACAATGGCCGGCTGGCTGGCGGCGGAAGTCGGGCGCATTCCGCCTTCGGGGGCGCGGCATAGCGCCGGGGGTTTTGTTTTTGAGGTTGTTTCCGCAAACGACCGCCGCATACGCAAGATGAAGGCGTCGCCTTTGCCGGCGGGCGAAAAAGATTAAAGCGCGCGCGCGGTTTGCGCTTTTGTTCGCGCTTGCGGGCGGCGGCGGGGCGCTCGCCGTTTGCGCTTTTGCGCCTTTTTATTTTTGGCAACTTGCGCCGCCGCTGCTCGCTTGTTTGTTTTTTGCCGCCGTTCATTCCGTTACCGTGCGGCGGGCGGCGGCGCTCGGCTTCGGCTGCGCTTTTGTTTTTTTTGCCGCCGGGCTTTTTTGGATTTATCAGGCGCTGTCCGGTTACATCGGGCTTTCGCCTTTTCCGGCGGCACTTTTGTCCGCGCTTTTGTTCGCGTATCTTTCTTTGTATTCCGCCGCTTCCTGCGCCATCGCCCGCGCGCTCGCCCCGGCGGGGAAAATTGTTGCGCTGTTTGCGGCGGCGGCAACTTGGACTTTGCTGGAAAAAACGCGCGAGATTGCATTCACCGGTTTTCCGTGGTTCGCCGCCGGGTATTCGCAAATTCCGCAAAGCCCGCTCGCCGGCTGGGCTCCGCTTTTTGGAATATCCGGAGTTACTTTCGCTTTGACTTTGTGCGCCGCTTGTTTGGCATGCGCGGCGCTGCCGGGGGTTAATATTTACCGGAGAATCGCCGCGCTTGCTTTTGCGTTTTTGCTTTTTGCCGGCGGCGCAATTGCCAAAAATGCGGAATGGACGGAAACAGGCGGGACGGTTACGGCGTCGCTGCTGCAGGGAAATGTAAAACAAAAACTGAAATGGCAACGCGGCGAAGTAAAACGCGCGCTCGCCGATTATCTGGCGATGGCAAAACGCGCGCCCGGCGCGATTATTGTCCTCCCCGAAACGGCGCTGCCGATGGCGCAAAGCGATTTGCCGCCCGGCTATCTGGACGAACTTTCCGCAATCGCCGAAGAGCGCGGCGGCGCGGTCGTCGCCGGTTTGTTCGCGGTGGAAGAAAACAAAACCTACAACGCCGCGCTCGCGCTCGGCGCTTTTCCCGCGAACGATTACCGCAAGCGGCATCTGACGCCCTACGGCGAATATTTGCCCTTCGGCGAATTGCTGGGGCCGTTTTTAATGCGCGAGTGGATGGCTTTCTTTTCGCTTTCGCCGGGGGAAAGCGCCGAACCGCTGCGGCTGAATGACATGCGCGCGGGGGTTATGATTTGTTACGAGGATATTTTCGGCGGCGAACTGCGCGAACAATTGCCGGCGGCGAACTTTCTCGCAAACCTGACAAACGACGGCTGGTTTGACGGTTCCGCAATGGCGGCGCAGCATGTGCAGTATTCGCAGGCGCGCGCTTTGGAATCCGGCAGGGACCTCGTGCGCGCGACAAACACCGGCGTTTCCGCCTTCATCAACCACAAAGGCGAGATAACAAAAACATTCCCCCCGCAAAAACAGGGCATCCTGACCGGCAAAATAACCATCCGCACCGGCGCGACCCCCTACGCCACCCACGGCGACGCCCCCGCCCTACTAATCGCCCTTCTGATATTAATAACCGCTTTCGCGCGGTTTATTTTGCGCCGATGACGGAGTTTTTTTTTGTGTCGCCGCTTGCGGCGCGAATTTGAACTACCACTATTTTTTTTGTCATTCCCGCGAAAGCGGGAATCCAGCTCCCCGTCGTCATCGCCGCTTTCGCAATTCGCGGCGACGCGCGCGTTGGTTCTGGATTCCCGCTTTCGCGGGAATGACGCTGCGCTTTTTAATTGGTTTCCCCCACCCCCCAACAAGTTGGAGAGTGGGTTAATTTGTGAGCGGCGCGGAGATGTTTTATCGCCGCCGCTTATACAACTAAGCCCCCGCCGATTGCGCCTTCGGCGTCAGCGGAACAAAAAGAGAACGATAGATAATCCCCATAGCATGCGGGGAAAGATTTTTGAATTTCATAAAGTAGGTCACCGTTTCCCAATAGTCGGCCGAAATATCCGGCACCATTTTGACGCCGTCCCCGCCGTCGCGGACGAAAAACTCGCAAATGGAAAGTCCCAGTTCAAAGGCGAGGCATTCCGACCCCTGTTTTTGCAAAAGCCCCCTCAGATGTTTGTTTGCGTCCGGCACGACAATGCTTTTAAAATCGTAGACGGGCGCCGTCCGCCGCAGCCAGTAAGCAAGCATTCCGCTCAGCTTGAAATGGTCGGGCGACGAATCTGTCTGCAAACTGTTGCGGTAATGCCTGCGGTCAAAGCGAAACGCCTGCCACGCATCACTCAATCTGGGATCGCTTATGAACGGCTCCAGTCCGCCCTTGCGGGCGATGAAAAAATATTGCCGGCGCACGAATTTGATAAACTCGTCCGCTTTCGGTTCAACGGAAGAGCCGCCCCGCCATTTGACTTCGCCGCAACCGGGACATTCTCCGTCTTCCACTTCGTCCGCCAGCAGATTAAAAATCTGCCGGGGTATTTCCGGGCTGTCGGAAAAATCAAAAGCCATTGACCGCCTCCGCCGCCGTTTTGGGCGACACCTGCGGATTACTCCTCTTTTCCCATGGCGTGGAGCAAACCCGACCACGCCGGGGCGGATTTCTCGGCGACTTCGGGCAAGCCGTTTTCGGGGTAGGAATAATGGATAATCTCGCCCGCCCGCACCATTTTCGTCAGGATGCAGTCGGCGAAAGGGTCGTCCTTTTCGGCGGGCGGCGGGGGGGCGGGTTTAATTTTGTCCATGGCGGGCTCCTTCTTTCGGCAATGGGCGCGCTTGCGCTTGACGCCATTATAACCAAAATCCTCCGCCGGTTTCAATAGGCGCGATGAAAAACGGGAACGGTGCTATAATCCCCGCGGCAAGTCGGCCGGGCGGCCGCCTTGGGGATTCGTTTATTCGTTTTTCCGGGGAGGAAAGTCCGGACTCCACAAGGCGAGGACGCCGGGTAACTCCCGGGCGCCGCGAGGCGACGGAAAGTGCAGCAGAAAGCAAACCGCCGACGCATCGCTTGCGATGCGGGCAAGGGTGAAAAGGTGCGGCAAGAGCGCACCGCGCGCGCCGGAAACGGAGCGCGGCAAGGCAAACCCCGTCCGGAGCAAGGCCAAACAGGGGCGATGCGCTGCCCGCGCGATGCTCCGGGTGGGCCGCACGAGGGCGCCGGAGACGGCGCTCCCAGATGAATGGCCGCCAACGACAGAATCCGGCTTACAGGCCGGCTTGCCGCTTTTTTCCGACCGCGCAACAATCGCAAACCGCAAACCGCAACAACCAACGATGCCCCATTCATTATGGATTTTGCTTGCCGTAATTTTGTTTACGGCGATGGGCGTGTGCGTCAAAATCGCCGGCGATTATTTCAGCACGATGGAAATGGTTTTTTACCGCTGCGCCGTCGGGCTGCCGCTTTTGCTGCTCGCGGCGCGGCTGACAAAAACGCGCCTGCGCACTTCGCATTTCAAAGCGCACTGCTGGCGGGCGGCGTCCGGTTTTGTTTCGCTGTTTTTGTTTTTTTACGCGCTGCCGCTTTTGGATTTGGCGACGGCGACGGCGCTGCTGCAAACTTCGCCGCTGTTTTTTATCGCGTTCACGGCGATGTTTATGCGCGAGAAAATTTCGCCGCCGATGCTGTTTGCGTTGTTCGCTGCATTTTGCGGAATGCTGCTTGCGCTGCAGCCGCTGCTGGACGGAGAATGGCGCGGCGGGCTGGCTGCGGCGGCGGCGGGAATGGGCGCGGGCGCGGCGTATTTTAATATCCGGCGGCTCGGCGTTTTGCGGGAAGGCGGCATTCGCACGGTGTTTTATTTCACGCTTATCTCGGCGCTGCTTTCGGGGGCGTGGCTGTTGTTTTCCGGCGGCTTCTCCGCATCGCCCGGCGCCGGCGGCGCGCCGTTTGCGCTGATGACGGGGCTGACCGCCTGCGGCGGACAACTCGCCCTCACGCGCGGACTGCACTACGGCAAACCGGCGAATGTTTCCGTTTTGATGTATTCCGGAATTGTTTTTTCCGGAATTGCGGAATACGCGATTTGGCAAAACGCGCCGAACGCCGCCGGCTTCGCCGGCATCGCGCTGATAATCGGCGGCGGCGTTTTTGCGCTGGCGCGGCGGGAACGGTGAAGGCGGCTTTTCTTTTTTGCGCGGCCTTCGGTTTAATCGCGCGCGCATGGCTGGGGAGTTGGGTGGATTTGCCGGTGTTCATCGTCAACGCGGCGCAAATGATAAACGCCGCAAACTTCGCCGCGGTTTTTATCGCCGCGCGAATGCAGGGCGACGAAGCGCGAATGGAAAAACGCCCGCCGCGCGAACGCGCGTTTGTCGGCGCGCTCGCCGACGATATGCTGCTCGCCCCGCCGATTTCGGTCGTCGTGTTTGTCGTCGTCGGGGTTTATGAAGTTTTTGACTTTGGCTTTGTCGCGGCGGCGGCGGCTTTTCCCGTTTTCTGGATTGCGCGCGCCGTTGTTTTTGCCTGCGCCGCCGGGCGGAAAAAATGATACTATTGCGGCGGTGAAAGTGAAAACGATGAAAAAGCGGGGGATTTTTATGGCGGCGGTTTTTGCGGCGACGGTCGCCGCGCCGGTTTTGGCGGAGGAGGAATATCCGCCGGAAGGTTTTGTTTATGTCGGCGAAGCGGCGCCGGGCGTCGTCGTTGACGCGCGCTATTTCGGCGAAAACAATTTTGTCGGCGCGCGCATTGACGGTTACCTCGCGCCGCGCGCGATACTCAGCGAACCGGCCGCGCGCGCTTTGCGGGCGGCAAATGAATCGCTTGCGGCGCAAGGGCTGGGGTTGAAAGTTTTTGACGCATACCGCCCGCAGCAGGCGGTGGATCATTTTGTCCGCTGGGCGGCGGATCTTTCCGACAAAAAAACAAAAGCGGAATATTACCCGCGCGTCCCGAAAAACGAACTATTCGCGCGCGGTTACATCGCCGAAAAATCCGGGCACACCCGCGGCGGCACCGTGGATTTGACAATCGTCCGCCTTTCCGGCGGCGGCGAATTGGATATGGGCTCGCCTTTTGATTTCTTCGGCGAAGAATCCGCCGTGGATTATCCGAACATCACCCCCGAACAACGCCGCAACCGCGGCCTGCTGCAAAAAACAATGCGCGCGCACGGCTTCAAACCCTACCCGCAAGAGTGGTGGCATTTCACTCTGCGCAACGAACCGCACCCGAACACATACTTTAATTTTCCGATACGGTAATCGTTCCCGCCGGAGAGGGGTCGTCCTCGTTTTAGTTTGAGCGGGCGTGGACGCCCACTCTCATTGGTTGCGTTCCAACGCCGGAGCATTGGAACGAGACCTTTCGTCATTCCCCCACCCCGTCATTCCAGCGAAAGCCGGAATCCCCCCTTGTCATTCCCGCGAAAGCGGGAATCCAGATGCCCGCCGTCATCGTCGCGCCCGTAATTCGTCGCAGCGCGCGCGTTGTTCTGGATTCCCGCTTTCGCGGGAATGACAGGGGGTGCCTTTTCGCCGTTATTTGCGGGCGGGGGGATTTTGCTTTTTCGCCGGCTCCGTTATGGATTCCCGCTTTCGCGGGAATGACGAGGGTGGGGAATGACGGTTATTTGTTGGTGAGGCGCGATTGGATTTCGCGGTAGCGCTTTGTCGTCGCGGAAACGATATCGGCGGGCAGGCGCGGGGGCGGGGGTTGTTTGTTCCAGTTTTGTTTTTCCAGCCAGTCGCGGACGAATTGTTTGTCGTAACTTTCGGGGTTTTCGCCCGGCTTCCATTCGCGCGCGTCCCAAAAGCGGGAGGAATCCGGCGTGAGCGCCTCGTCAATTAAAACAAGTTCGCCGTCTTCGCCGAGGGCGAATTCAAATTTGGTGTCGGCGATTATCACCCCGCATTCGCGCGCTTTTTCCGCGGCGAGTTCGTAAAGCGAGAGCGCTGCCGCGCGCGTTTTTTCCGCGGTCTCTTCGCCTACGATTTGCGCCGCGCGCGCGAAAGATATGTTTTCGTCGTGTTCGCCTTCGGGGGCTTTTGTCGCCGGGGTGAATATCGTTTGCGGCAGTTTTTCCGCAAGGCGCAACCCCGCGGGGAGTTTGACCCCGCACACTTCGCCGCTTTTTTGATAATCTTTCCAGCCGCTGCCGGCGAGATAGCCGCGGCAAACCGCTTCCATCGGCAGCGGTTTTAATCTGCGCGCGACAATCGCCCGCCCCGCGACTATTTTGCGTTCGTCTTCGGCGACTACGCTCTCCGGCGCTTCGTCGCACAAATGATTCGGCAAAGGCAAAAAGCCCAGCCAAAAGCGCGTCATCGCCGTCAGCACTTCGCCCTTGCCGGGAATGCCGTCTTCCATCACGACATCAAAAGCGGAGATGCGGTCGGTCTGCACCATCAGCAGGCGGTCTTCGCCGAGGGCGTACATGTCGCGCACTTTCCCGCGCCCGACAAGCGGCAGCGAACGGATTTCGCTGCGCAGCATCGCGTTGTTTGTTTCCACGGTTTCGGCTGTTGCGTTTATTCTTCCAAAACCGGATGCGGCGCGGCGGCGATTGCGTCGGTTTGCTTTTTGCGAAAGGCGGCGAGCTTGCGCGCGAGAGTTTTCTCGCCCCCCGCCAAAACCGCGACGGCAAAAAGCGCCGCATTCGCCGCGCCGGGCTCGCCGATGGCGAATGTCGCCACAGGAATCCCGCGCGGCATTTGCACAATGGCGTGGAGGGCGTCGGCGCCGCCGAGCGGAGTCGCCGCAATCGGCACGCCCAAAACGGGGAGGACGGTCTTGGCGGCAATGACTCCGGGCAAATGCGCCGCCCCGCCCGCCCCGGCGACGACGGCGCGCACGCCGCGTTTTTCCAAAGCTGCGACATATTCGGCGAGCATGTCGGGCGCGCGGTGCGCAGAAATAACGCGCGCCTCCCACGGCACGCCAAAATCGCGCAAAACCTCGGCGGTTTTGCGCATAACGGGCCAGTCGTTTTTGCTCCCCATCAGCACGGAAACAAGCGTCCCCCCCGCTTTGCCGGCGAAGTGTTTGCGCGCGTTTGCGTTCGTCATCGGCTGCCTCCCCTGCGAGCGAAAAAGTGCCGATTATACACGACCCCGCGCCATTTCGCAATTTCGCAAAGCGGCGGGGGCGCCGCCGTTTCCGCGTTATAATCCCCGTCCGAATGCCTGAAGCGAGCGGAAAAGTTGCGGCAAAAACTCCCGCCAGACGCGGCGGCGGCCCGGTGAAAAACCGCACCATATTCACGCGCGACAATCTGGAAGTGCTGCGCGGGATGGACGGCGAAACCGCCGACCTCGTGTATCTGGATCCGCCCTTCAACAGCAAGCGCGATTACGCCGCGCCGGTCGGGAGCAAGGCGGCGGGGGCGGCGTTTAAGGACACCTGGTCGCTCAACGACACCAAAGAAGAATGGCACGGGCTCATCGCCGAAGAACACCCCCGCCTCTACAAAGTGATAGAAGGCGCGGGCGCCGCCGGCGGCAGGGGCGACAAGGCCTATTTGATTTATATGTCCATGCGCCTGCTGGAACTGCGGCGCATTCTCAGGGCGGGCGGCAGCATTTACTACCACTGCGACCCGACGATGTCGCACGGCGTGAAACTCGTGATGGACGCCGTTTTCGGGCGCGCCAATTTTCGCAACGAAATCGTCTGGGGCTACACCGGCCCCAGCAACACCAAGCGCTACTTTCCGCGCAAGCACGACTGCCTGCTTTTTTATGTCAAGGACCGCGGCAGCGGTTATTATTTTGACGGCGAGGCGGTGCGCAGGGAATATGTGAAACTGGAAACCGGCGAAACCGGCGGCATTTTCAAATCCGCGGCGACGCTGGACGCGGGCGGAAAAATCCCCGAAGATTGGTGGACGGAAAAACGCGACGGAATGTCGCCGGTCGGGCGGCTGAAACGCGAGCGCGTCGGGTATCCGACGCAAAAACCCATTTCGCTTTTGCAAAGAATCATCGCCGCGTCTTCCCCCCGGGGCGGAATGGTCTTGGACCCTTTCTGCGGCTGCGCGACGACCTGCATCGCCGCCGAAAAACTGGGGCGGCAATGGATAGGCATTGACATATCGCCCAAGGCGGCGGAATTGGTTAAGGAACGGCTGCTGAACGAGGCCGACATCGCCCCCGCGCGCGGCGGCGGAATGCTGCTGCCGAAAGGGTATGTGATTCACCGCGACGACATCCCCCGCCGCCGCGGCGCGGCAAAACGCTCGCCCCCGCGCCAAATTAAACAATTCCTGTTCGGCAAACAGGAAGGACAATGCGGCGGCTGCCTGCAAACTTTTGAGTACCGTCATTTTCACATTGACCACATCGTCCCGACCGCAAAAGGCGGGCAGGACATTGACGAAAACAAACAATTGCTCTGCGGCCACTGCAACATCCTCAAAAGCGACCGCGACATGGCGCACCTGAAAGCGCGCCTGCGCGAATTAAAAATCACCCGTTAATTTGTTAAGATGAGGCAAAGATGGCGGGGCGGATGACAGTCAAGGCGGGCGCGAAAACGGCGGCGACAAAGAGCGCGGCGGCGCGCGGGGGTTCGGCTTCGCGGCGGCTTCGGCGGGCGGAGAGAAAAATTCGGCTGGTGCGCCATATTAGCGAACTCCCGCCGCCGCCGCCGGAGTTGGTGGAACTGCGCAAGAAACAGCGCAAGGAACAGGAAAAGAACAACCCCGTTTTTGCGGCGATGCTGCCGCGCCTTTTGAAAACCCGGCGCGGGCAGTGGGCGGTGATGAAAAAAGGCGCGCTCGCCGGATTTTATCCGACGCTCGGCGACGCGGGGAAAGCCGGCGACCGCCGCTACCGCAGCGGCGTGTATTCCCTGCACGAAATAGACGACCGCGAGATTGACCTCGGAATGTTTCCGTTATGAGTTTTGTCAAGGGCGTTTGCCGGCAAGGCAAGGCGCTCGCGGAAGTCGCAGTCGGCGCCGTCGGCGGCAAAAAGCGCTTGCGCGCCACCGCCCTGATTGACACCGGAGCGACAATGACAGGTGTCGCCGAAAATATTGTGCAAGCGCTGGAACTGCAATGGTTGGGAAAACGCGAAAGAATCAAACTCGCCGTGGGCGAAGCGGAAGCCGCCTCTTACCGCGCATCTGTTTTCTTTCTCTCGGGCGGCGGCGTAATTCCTGCCGCGCACGAAATCAAAATTCTCTCCATCCCCGCCCGCAGGCGCGAATACGACATTTTGCTCGGCACGGACATTCTCGCGAAGTGCTGTTTTGTTTTGCGCGGGGACGAATTTTTTCTCGGCTTTGACGGCGGCGACAAAACAACGCTGAACGCCGCCGCCGGTTTTCTTTCGCCGCGCGCGGCGGAATCGGCTTGAATGGGCGGGGAAAGGGTTATAATTGGCGGCCGCGGCTTTTTACGGGCGCGGGGGAAAATGCGGGTAAAGGAATGAAAGAAATCACCGGCGCCGAGATTGTCATCCGCTCGCTGCAGGCGGAGGGGGTGGAGTATGTGTTCGGCTATCCGGGCGGGGCGGTGCTTTTTATTTACGACGAACTCTTCAAGCAAAAGAAAGTGCGGCACATTCTGGTGCGGCACGAACAGGGGGCGGCGCACGCGGCGGACGGTTACGCGCGCGCCAGCGGCAAGCCGGGGGTTTGCTTGGTGACATCGGGCCCGGGCGTGACCAACGCCGTCACCGGCATCGCGACGGCGTATATGGATTCCATTCCGCTGGTTGTCATTTCCGGGCAGGTTCCGCGGCGCGCCATCGGCGAGGACGCTTTTCAGGAAGTGGACGCCGTCGGCGTTACGCGTTCCTGCACAAAATACAATGTGTTGATAAAGCGCGTGGAAGACATCGCGCCGACAATTCACCGCGCCTTTCACATCGCCGCGAGCGGCAGGCCGGGGCCGGTGCTTGTGGACATACCGAAGGACATCACGGCGGAACTTTGCGAGTTTGCGTATCCGAAAAGCGCGCCGCAATTGCGTTCTTACAATCCGACTGCGGAAGGGCACATCGGGCAAATCAAAAAAGCGATGGCGCTGATAAAAAAAGCGCGGCGGCTGATGATATACGGCGGCGGCGGAATCATATCTTCCAACGCGGCGGGGGAGTTTACGAAGTTTTGCGAGGAACTCGGCGCGCCGGTGACGAACACGCTGATGGGGCTGGGCGGCTTTCCGGGCGGGCATTCGCAGTTTACCGGAATGCCGGGAATGCACGGCACTTACGAAACAAATATGGCGATGCAGCACTGCGATTTGCTGCTTGCGGTCGGCGCGCGTTTTGACGACAGGGTCATCGGCAATCCGGAGCATTTCGCGCGCGAGTCGCGGCACATTGTGCATATTGACATTGACCCTTCTTCCATTTCCAAACGGGTGCGGGTGGATGTTCCCATCGTCGGCGATGTGTGCGCGGTGCTGAAAAAAATGCGCGAGCTTCTGCCGAAACACCCGCCGGACGCGAAAGCGCTGAAAGAATGGTGGAAGCAAATCGCCGAATGGCAGGAAAAAAAATGCCTGCGTTATAAAAAGCGCGCCGGTGTTATTAAACCGCAGCAGGTGATAGAAGCGCTGCATAAAATCACCGGCGGCGACGCTTTTGTAACTTCGGATGTCGGGCAGCATCAGATGTGGGCGGCGCAGTATTACGCTTTTCGCAAACCGCGGCGGTGGATTAATTCCGGCGGACTGGGGACGATGGGTTTTGGACTGCCGGCGGCGATGGGCGCGCAGTTTGCGCATCCGGATGCGGCAGTCGCTTGCGTTACCGGCGAGGCGAGCATACTGATGTGCTTGCAGGAGTTGTCCACTTGCAAACAATACCGTTTGCCGGTGAAGATTGTCAATCTGAACAACCGCTATATGGGAATGGTGCGGCAGTGGCAGGAATTCTTTCACGGCAACCGTCATTCCGAATCCTATATGGACGCGTTGCCGGATTTTGTCAAACTGGCGGAGAGTTACGGCCACAGCGGAATGCTGGTGGAAGACCCCGCCGATGTGGAAGGCGCGCTGCGCGACGCTTTCGCGCGCAAAAAGGAATTGGTGTTTTTGGATTTTGTCACCGACCAAAACGAAAATGTGTATCCGATGATAGCCGCCGGCAAGGGGCTTTCGGAAATGGTTTTGGCCGAGGAGTTGTAAGCGTGCGGCGGATTTTGTCAATGCTTATGGAAAACGAACCGGGCGCGCTTTCGCGGGTGGCGAATTTGTTTTCCGCGCGCGGTTACAATATTGAATCGCTCACGGTCGCGCCGACGGAAGACCCGACGCTTTCGCGAATGACCGTGGTGACGGCGGGGGACGACGCCGTGGTGGAACAGATAATGAAGCAGGTGAACAAACTGATAGAGGTTTTCAAAGTCAGCGACATCACCGAAGCGCGGCGCTTGGAACGCGAACTGATGCTGGTGAAAGTGCGCGCCGAAGGCGGCGAAGCGCGCGCGGAAATGGAACGGCTCGCGCGCATATTCCGCGGGGCGGTCGTTGATGTCTCGCCGGATTCCTACATTGTGCAAGTCGCGGGCGACAGAAAAAAACTGGACGCCTTCTTGCGCGCCGCCGGCGGCGCGAACATTCTGGAAACCGTCCGCACCGGCGTCTGCGCCATAGCCCGCGCCAACGGCAAGGGAAAGTAACCCCTCCCGTCATTCCACTCCCCGCGTCATTCCCGCATTTTCCGGAGGCGGGAATCCCCCCCGCGTCATTCCCGCATTTTCCCAGAGGCGGGAATCCCCCCCCGCGTCATTCCCGCATTTCCCCAGAGGCGGGAATCCCCCCCGCGTCATTCCCGCTTTTTTCCAGAGGCGGGAATCCAGCAAATTAAATTGCGTTGACTACGGCGGGGTTTTTAATTCGCTGGATTCCCGCCTTTTAAAGAAGTGCGGGAATGACGCGGGGACAACGAAAAAAAAAATTAAAAAAAGTTGACTTTCCCCCGAAAATCGTGTTAAACTCCCCGCGAATCAAAATGCTTTTTACCCCCCCCCCCCCCCAGAAATAGCGCTCAGACGCGCGTAAACGCCCTTGGTTGCGTTTTCGCCGCCCTTTTGACTTTTTTCCTCGCCGGAAGCGAATACGCGCAAAGCAGCGGCTTTCCCGCCCACCCTGTCATTCCCGCGAAAGTGTTCGTGTTCGTTTGGTTGTGCAGGCATTGGAGGGGGGTTTGCCGGTTTAGGCATTTCAGCCGCGTGCGGTTGTAGTTGAACACCACCCGGGCAACGAAAGCGTTGCGCTCGGCGTGC
>JAHRAH010000029.1 GCA_020027345.1 Gammaproteobacteria bacterium
GCGTGCGCGGTATAATTCGCGGCGTGTCCGGTGTTGTTGTTGGCGTTTTCCGGTATCCGGTGAAGGGATTGGGCGGCGAGAGTTTGCCCTCGGCGCAAGTCCGCCCGGGCGCCGGCATCGCCTTTGACCGCCGCTGGCTACTGGCGACAAGCGACGGCGAAAACGACGGCAAAATATTTTCCCCCGACCATTGGCGTCCGTGGAATTACAGCGTAACGCTGAAAACCGCCGCCGCCGCCGCCCATCTGCGCGCAAGCATAAAGGAAAAAGCGGAGGGCTGCTGCGTCCTCACCGTCGCATCCGCCGGCGGTGATTCGCACAGCGCCGAAATGGATGCGGAAGGAAACGGCGGCGAAAAACTGCAAAAATGGCTGCGCGAATTTTTGCGCTTGCCGCAGTTGCGCTTGCTGCAATGCCCGACGCCCGGCTGGGACGAGCGCGAACTTCCGCTTACCGTTATCAATGCCGCGAGCGTTAACGATTTTGCAAAACGCGCCGGGGTTGCGGTTTCGCCCGCGCGTTTTCGCGGCAACATCGTTTTGGAAGGCGCGACGCCGTGGAGCGAAAACGCGGCGAAAGAAATAACAATCGGCAAATCGCGCCTGCGCGCCCTCGGCGAAATACCGCGATGCCCGGCGACGCAAGTCAACCCGCAAACCGCGGAACGCGATTTGGATGTCCCCAAACTGCTGCGCAAGCATTGCGGCAAAGCGAATATGGGAATATATGCCGACGCAATCGCGCAATGCGAAATAACAAAAGGCGCGGCGGTTAATTTATGAACCGTCTCGCCGGAGCGCTCAGCCCCTATTTGCTGCAGCACGCAAAAAACCCCGTGCATTGGCAGCCGTGGGACGAACTCGCGCTGCGCGAAGCGCGCGAAAAGGACAAGCCGATACTTCTTTCGGTCGGTTACGCCGCCTGCCATTGGTGCCATGTGATGGCGCGCGAATCCTTCGCCGACGCGGAAACGGCGGCGGTGATGAACGGCTTTTTTGTAAATATAAAAGTTGACCGCGAAGAGCGCCCGGATTTGGACCGGATATATCAGGCGGCGCATTATTTGTTTGCGCGCCGCGCCGGGGGATGGCCGCTGACGATGTTTTTGACTCCGGCGGGCGAACCCTTTTTTGGCGGGACCTATTTTCCGAAGGAAAGCGGGCGCGGAATGCCCACTTTTATTTCGGTGATGGAAAAGGTCGCGCAGGCGTGGCGCGAGCGGCGCGCGGAAATACACGAACAAAACGCGCGGCTGATTCCGCTTTTGCAATCTTTTGACGAATCGCCCGCGGCGGACGGCGAGTTGACGGATGCGCCGATAGCGCAGGCGGCGGCGGCGTTCGCAAAAATGGCGGACGCAGAGCACGGCGGCTTTCGCGGCGCGCCGAAGTTTCCGCATCCTTCGGAGACGGCTTTTATGATGCGCGAGGGGATTTTGCGCGGCGACGATTTTCTTTTGCAGTCGGCGCGGCGCGCGCTGGAAAAAATGGCGGCGGGGGGGATTTGCGACCATCCCGGCGGCGGCTTTTTTCGTTACAGCGTGGACGAGCGATGGCAGATTCCGCATTTTGAAAAAATGCTTTCCGACAACGGGCTAATGCTCGCGCTTTACGCTGAGGGCGCCGCGCTTTGGCAAGCGAAAGAAATGGCGCAAACTGCGGATGGAATCGCGCGCTGGACGCTTGCGGAAATGCGCGCGCCCGGCGGCGCGTTTTATTCTTCGCTGGATGCCGATTCCGAAGGCGGCGAGGGCGCTTTTTATGTTTGGGACGCTCCCGATGCGCTCGCGCTTTTGGACGGTAATGAGGCGGAAGTTTTATCTTCGGCCTTTGCGCTTTCCGCGCCGCCGAATTTTGAAGGCGAAAAATGGCATTTGGCGCGGCGGCAAACTTTGGCGCAAACCGCGCGCGCTGTTAAGAAAGAAGAAAAGAAATGCGCGGCGCTTTTGCATTCGGCATTGCAAAAACTGCTGGCGGAACGCGGCAAGCGCGCGCGTCCGGCGGTTGACGACAAAATACTGGCCGGCTGGAACGCGCTGATGATTCGCGGCTTGGCGCGCGCCGGGCGTTTGCTGGACCGCCCCGAATGGATTGCGGCGGCGGCGGCGGCTTTGGATTTTTTGCGCGGCGAACTTCGCCCGCAGGGGCGGCTGCTCTCGCTTTGGCGCGAAGGAAAAAGCGGCGGCGCGGCGTTTTTGGACGACGGCGCGTTTTTGCTCGCGGCGGTTTTGGAATTGCTGCGCGCGCGATTTTCCGCCGAACTTTTGCATTTCGCCGGAGAACTTGCCGAGGAAATCCTCGCGCATTTTGAGGACGAAAAGAAAGGCGGCTTTTATTTTCAGGCGAAGGATCAGGAGACGCTCATCCGCCGCCCGAAACCGGCGGACGACAACGCGACTCCGGCGGGCAACGGCGTTCTTTGCGAATCTTTGCTTTTGCTTTCGCGCTTGAACGGCGACGACCGTCTGCGCATCGCCGCCGAAAAAGGTTTGCGCGCGCTTTACGGCGCGGTTTGCGAACAACCCGCCGGCTGCTGCGCGATGCTCGCCGCCTTGCGCGCGCATTTGTCGCCGCCGCCGCTTTTGTTTTTGACCGGCGACGCGAAAATATGCGGGGAGTGGAAGCGCGCGCTGCAAAACGATTCCGATGTTTTGCAAAAAGCGGGGGATGTTCTTGTTTTTGTCTTGCCCGCCAATGCGGAGGGGCTGCCGGAAGTTTTGCAAAAAGAAACGCCGCAAAAAGGCGCGCTCGGACATGTGTGCGGCAAAAATTCCTGCCTCCCGCCGATTGACAACTTCCCAAACCTAAAAAAAGCCGTTTTTAGTTTTTGCGCCGGCTGACGCAGCCGTTTCCGGGGATTGACTGTTCTCGTTACTCTCCGGAGGTTTGACGGTGTTAATGATAGCGGGCGTTCCCGCCTGTTCAAAATTAGGAGCGGCGGGGACGCCGCTCAATGAAGGATGCGTTACACCTCTGGAGAGGTGTAACGAGACCGTAACCGTCATTCGCCGGAGATTTGCGGGGGGGGGGATTGGTGGTAGAGCGTGCGCGAGGGGAAGGCGAATTCGGCGCCGCGGGCTTCTACGATGTCGGCGACGCGGAGGAGGATGTCCTCTTTTACTTCGTGGAATTGCTTCCACTTTGTCGTCGTCGTCATCGCGTAAATGAAAAAGTCCACGGAAGACGCGCCATAACGGTCAAAGTTTGCCATGCAAATTTGTTCGCCGTCCACTCCCTCGTGTTCGGCCAGCATTTTGCGGATGTCGGCGAGCACCTCGCGCATTTTGCCGATGTCGCAATAGCGCAGGCCGAAGTATTCGTAAATGCGGCGGTTTGTCATTCGCTGCGGGTTTTCTATCACCCCGCCGGAAAAAAGCGAGTTCGGAATGTACAGCGGGCGCTGGTCAAAGGTGCGGATTTGCGTCATCCGCCAGCCGATTTTTTCCACGGTCCCTTCGGCGTTTATGGAGGGGCAGCGAATCCAGTCGCCGACGACGAAAGGGCGCTCCCAGAATATCATCAGCCCGGAAAAGAAATTCGCCAGCGTGTCCTTCGCGGCGAAGCCGATGATAATCCCGCCGACTCCGCCGAAAGTGAGAATGCCGGAAATGGAAACGCCGAGGGCGTCCATCGCCGTGAGCGCCGCGACGGTGAATATGAAAAAGCGCAAAACGCGAAAGAAAGAATGCATCACGCCCGGATCCAAATCGCGGTCGCCGACGCGGAAGGCGCGATGACGGTAGATTCTTTCCATTTCCGAAATAAAGCGGGCGAGCAGCCAAAAGACGGTTACGATGAGAATGATCGCGCGCAGGTTTGCGGAAAACTCGCGCACGCCGGCGAGCTGCGCGACATTCGCGGCGACGGAAAAAACCGCGTGCTGCAAGCCGAGCGCGAGAACGAGAACCATCAGCGGCAAATCCACGACGGCGATTGCGGCGTCGTCCCAGGGGGATTTGCTTTCTTTCGCGCGCTTTCGCAACACGCGGCGCGCGCGCATCCAGATGAAAAGTATAGTCCCCGCCAAAAGCAGCGCCAGCGCGGCTTCCGCCCAATGCCACCAGGAGAGGGGGGATGTTGCGACGGCGGCGGCGACGGTTGCGGTCATTGGGTTTCCCCCCCCCTGCCCCCCCCATCGGAGATGGGGGGGGG
>JAHRAH010000047.1 GCA_020027345.1 Gammaproteobacteria bacterium
TCGCATACGACGAAAACTTCGGGGGGATGCTGCTCGCCGAAGAAGAAGCGGCGCGGCAGGCGAAGGCGCTGGGCGGGATGCCGGTTTTGGTAATGCGCGGGCACGGCGTGATGACCGCCGCCGCCACAGTCGCCGAAGCGTTTGATTTGATGTATTACTTTGAACGCTCGTGCAAAAACCAGTGGCTGGCAATGGCGTCCGGTCGGAAGTTGTATTCGGTCGCGGACGACACGGCCGAAAAAACCGCAAAGCAATGGGAGGAATACCCCGAGTTGACAAAAAACCACTTCGCCGAACTCCGCGCAATTCTGGACGAAGAAGAACCGGATTACCGCTTGTAGTTTTTTTTGCGCGGTGGTTTTAATTTGAGCGGGCGGGGACGCCCGCTCTTTTTGGCTGCGTTACACCTCCGGAGAGGTGTAACGAGAAAGAGGGCGCGGCGGCGGGATTTTTGCCGCTTGGTTTATAATCGCGGGCGATGCCGGGGGAGGAATATTCGGAAGCGGACACGCGGGCGAAACTGATAACGCCCGCGCTGCACGAGCGCGGCTGGACGGAGGATATGATTCGCCGCGAAGAAACGGCGGGCGCCATTTTGTCGGACGAAGCCGGCGCATTTCGCAGCGACATTAAGCGCGCGGATTATGTTTTGCGCGTCATTGCCGAAGGGGGCGCGCAGCCCGTCGCCGTCGCCCTGATAGAGGCGAAGCGCAACACCGATTCGCCGGGGCTGGGATTGGAACAGGCGAAGCGCTGCGCCGGGCGGATGAATGTCCCGTTTGTTTTTTCCTCCAACGGCCGCCGTTTTGTGGAATACGACAGCGTCAGCGAGAAAACATCCGGCGCGCGCGACATCGGCGAGTTTCCGCGGCCCGAAGTTTTGCGCCGCCGTTACGAAGATGCGCGGGGATTCGGGCTGGACGAAAAATGCGCCAAACCGCTGACGACGCCCTACCACAACGGCGAGGGTGTGCGCCGTTATTATCAGGACGCCGCCATTCGCGCCGCGATGGAAAAAATCGCCGGCGACGAAAAAGCCGGAAGGCCGCCCCGCGTTTTGCTGAGCTTGGCGACCGGCGCGGGGAAGACATTCATCGCCGTGCATTTGATAAAGCGGCTCGCCGACGCCGGAACAATGAAGCGCGCCCTCTTTTTGTGCGACCGCGACGCATTGCGCGAACAGGCGCTCGGCGCGTTTCAAGAAGTTTTCGGCGACGAAGCCGAAGAAGCGCGGCGCGAGCCCGGCGGCGGAAACAAAGCCGCAAACGCCGGCATTCACATCGCCACATATCAAACACTCGGCATCGCCGAAGATTCCACCGGCGAGGACAAAACCTTCGCCGCCGAACATTACCCCGAAAACCATTTCAGCCACATCGTCATTGATGAATGCCACCGTTCGGCGTGGAACAAATGGTCGGAGATACTGCGCCGCAATCCGAAAGCCGCGCAAATCGGGCTGACCGCAACGCCGCGAAAAATAAACGAAAAGGAAGCCGGCGGCGACCGCAAAATCAGCGCGGACAACATCCGGCATTTCGGCGGCTCCGCCTATTCCTATTCGCTCACGCAGGGCGCGGAAGACGGCTACCTCGCGCTTTGCCGCATATCCAAGGCGGACATAAATCTGGACAAAACCGGAGTGGGCATTGACGAATTGATGGCGCGCAATCCCGCGGACTACCTCACCGGCGAGCCGCTCACGCGCGAGCAATTAAAAAAAGTTTACGAGCGCTCGCATTTTGAGGGAAAACTTGTTTTGCCCGACCGGGTGTCGGCGATGTGCCGCCATTTGTTCGCCGCCCTCGCAAAAAACGGCGACCCCCGGCAGAAGACAATCATTTTTTGCGTAAGCGATTTGCACGCCGAACTCGTCGCCAAAGAAATGGGAAACATCTGCGCCGAATGGCGCGGGGAAAACGGCAAACCCCCCGTCCGCGATTACGCCTTTCAATGCACGGCGAAAACCGAAGGCAACAAGGCGCTGCCCGATTTTCGCGGCGAAGATTCGCATCACTTCGTCGCGGCGACTGTGGATTTGCTTTCCACCGGAGTGGACATCCGCCGCGTGCGCAACATTGCTTTTTTCCGCTATGTCAATTCGCCCATCTCCCTGCATCAGATGATAGGCAGGGGCGCGCGCATAGACGAAACCGCGGGCAAATTGGATTTTACCGTGCACGATTACACCGACGCCACCCGCCTTTTGGGCGAAGGCGAATGGGCGCCGCCGCCCGGAGCGGGCGGCAAACGCAAAAAGCGAAAGCCCCCGGCGATTCCCGTCGCCGACGGTTTTGAAGTGCATATCGGCGACACCGGAAATTTCGTCGTCGTGGAAGGTAAGGGCGGCGAAATGCTGCGCCAGACCGCCGAGGAATACCGCAGCCGCCTCGGCAGGCGGCTGCTGGAAAAAGCCAAAACGCCGGACGAACTGCGCGCGCTTTGGATTAATCCGCAGGAGCGCGGCGCGCTGATGCAATTCTTGCTGGACGAAAAATGCCCGGTGTCCGTGCTGAGCGCGCTTGCGGGATTGGGGCAGTACGACCATTTTGACATCCTCGCCGAGACCGGATACGGCGCGATGCCGCAAACCCGCGCCGGCCGCGCCGAAGCGTTTGACTGGAAAAACAGGGAGTGGCTGGAAAACCTGCCGCCGCAGGCCGCGAAAGTGCTTTGCGCCCTCGCCCGCCTTTTCGCCGACGGCGGAGTGGAAGAACTGGAAAACCCCGCGGCCTTTAATACGCCCTCGGTGCAAAACGCCGGCGGCATTCAAGCGCTGCAAACCGTCGCCGGCGAAGAGCCGGCAAACCTCCTGCGCCAAATTAAAGAAAGGATATTCGCGGCGTGAACGAAAAAGGAAAACTCCCCGACGGCTGGCGTTGGGCGCAATTGGGGGAGGTATGCCATCTTATCCGTGGCGTGGGATTTAAGAGGTGGCAAATGCGCCACATCCGGGAACCCGGCTACTTGCCGGTTTTGCGGGCGGGCAATATACAGGACTTCCTGAACTTGTCCGATGATTTGATTTGGGTTCCGAAAAATCTTATTTCGGACGCTCAGTTATTAAGCGCGGGGGACATCGCAATATGCATGTCCTCCGGAAGCCGGCAAATCGTTGGCAAAACGGCCATTCTTGATAAAGAATGGCAGGGGGCAGTTGGCGCGTTTTGCGGCATCGTAAGATGCACTGAAAAAGTTAACGCCGGATTCCTTGCGCGCTGGTTCAGAACCGGGCAATACCGCAGATGGCGGGATAAGCAGGCGGCGGGAACAAACATCCAGAACCTTAAGTTTTCCGTTTTGGAAAACATGGCAATTCCACTTCCGCCGCTGACGGAGCAAAAGCGAATTGCCGTTATGCTTGACGGGCAGATGGCGGCGGTGGAGAGGGCGCGAAAAGCGGCCGAGGAAAAGACGGCGGCGGCGCGCGCATTACCGTCCGCCCTCCTCCGCTCCGCTTTCTCCCCCGCCGAAAGCGGCCGCCTTCCTAATGGATGGGAAATTGTGCGGATAACTGATGTTTGCAAAATTATCCGCGACCGCCCGCTTCAGTTCAAAGGGGAAAAACGCTATTACGACACTCGCGCCATTGGCGTCAATGGAGCGGAAAAAACGCCGGCAACGGTAACATATAGCGTCCGCCCAAGCCGGGCGGATTGCTATCCGCCCCTGAACTCCGTCGGTTTTGCCAAAATGAAAGGCACGCGAAAAACCGTTTTAATTAACGCCGATTTGGCCGGCGCTATTTTTTCCACGGGGTTTTTGTTTCTTGCCGCAAAAACGGGGCGGATTGTTCCGGAATTTCTGCTGGCATTTCTTCGTTCCGAGTTGTTTCAACACCGGAAGGACAGGGTGATTCCGGAAAGCATTATGGGCAGCATTACGCTGACGGACGCCGCCAAATTGGAAATGCCGCTACCGCCGCTGAGTGAACAAAGACAAATCGCCTCCCGCCTTGCTGAACAATTGGCGGCGGCGGAAAAAGCGCGGCAAGCGGCGGAGGACGAGTTGCGCGAAATCAACGCGCTGCCCGCCGCGCTTTTGCGAAAGGTATTTGCGGTGTAATTGTCATTCCCGCCCCCCTTGTCATTCCCGCGAAAGCGGGAATCCATACAATCTTTGCCTTTTCGCTGAGTTTCGGGGAGGGGAATATTTTTTGTTTTTCGCCGGCTCAGTATGGATTCCCGCTTTCGCGGGAATGACGGGGGTGGGCAGGTCGCGCTAATCGCGCGCTCGCCGCGGGGGGTGTGTTCTTGGGCGTTCGCCCGCAGCGAAAGCCGGCAATCCTGGTCGGACTTCATCGCCACATTGCCGCCGCCGTCGCTGGTCGTTGCCGACGGCGCCGGCACGC
>JAHRAH010000076.1 GCA_020027345.1 Gammaproteobacteria bacterium
GCGGGAATCCAGAATTACGATGTTGCGGCTGACAACTGGATTCCCGCTTTCGCGGGAATGACAAGGGAGGCGGGAATGACAAAGAAAGGGGGAATGACAAAGGTTTCGCGGACACCCTCCACCCCCCCGGAGTTATTCCTTTCCCATCTGCCGATGAGAAAGGAAAACTCCGACCCCCCCCGCAAGCGGCGGGGGGTAAAGGTAAAATGTATGCGATAATCGGCGGACAGCGCGGCAACGACAAAGAAAAAAAACGCGCGCGAGCGAAGGAAGGCAACGATGGAAAAAGACCTGCAGCAAGCCGCCAAGAAGCGCGGCATTCGTTATTTTCTCATCAGTTTCACCGATCTCTTCGGCGTCGCCCGGGCAAAGCTCGCCCCCGCGTCCGCCATCGGCGAAATGCAAAAGAACGGCGCCGGTTTTGCCGGTTTCGCCGCGCATTTGGATATGTCCCCCGCCGACCCGGATATGCCCGCCATCCCCGACCCGGCCAGCATGATCCAACTGCCGTGGAAGCCCGAAGTGGCGTGGCTCGCCGCCGACCCGCACATCAACGGCAAGCCCCTCGCGCAGGCGCCGAGGGTGGTGCTGCAATCCGTCCTCGCGCGCGCCGGGGCGCAGGTGCAAAGCGGAGTGGAATGCGAGTTTTTCGTCCTCCGCCCGGACGGACTCGCCATCGCCGACGCCGCCGACGAACAGCCGAAACCCTGTTACGACCAGCAAGCGCTAATGCGCCGCTGCGACATGATCGCCGAAATCTGCGACTATATGCAGCAGCTCGGCTGGGGCGCATACCAGAACGACCACGAAGACGCCAACGGACAGTTTGAGATGAACTGGGGACACGCCGACGCCCTTGTTACCGCCGACCGTCATGCATTTTTCAAGTATATGACGCGCTCGGTCGCGGAAAAACACGGACTGCGCGCGACCTTTATGCCGAAACCCCTGCCGAATCTCACCGGCAACGGCTGCCACTGCCACATCTCGCTCTGGAAGGGGCGGCGCAACATCTTCTCCGACGCCAAAGGCGAGCTCGGGCTCTCGGCGGCGGCGTATCACTTCGCCGGCGGGCTGCTTGCGCACGCCGGGGCGCTGACGGCGCTCGCCAATCCGGTGGTGAACAGTTACAAGCGCATCAACGCCCCGCAGACCGCTTCGGGCGCGACTTGGTCGCCGAACACCGCCACCTACGGCGGCAACAACCGCACGCACATGATTCGCATTCCGGCGGGCGACCGGCTGGAAATCCGCCTCGCCGACGGCGCCGCCAACCCCTACCTGCTGCAGGCGGGGTGCATCGCCGCCGGCTGCGAGGGCATCCGCCGCAAAACCCCGCCCGGCAAGCGGCTGGACATCAATATGTATTCCCCCGGCGCCGCCCCCAAAAGCGCGCGCCGCCTGCCGCAAAACCTGCTGGACGCCCTGCGCGAATTCCAAGCCGATGCCGCCCTCAAAGAATGGCTCGGCCCCGAATTCGTGGATTCTTATGTCAAATTGAAAACCGAAGAGTGGAACGACTACATGCGCCACTTCTCCACCTGGGAACGCCAAAACGCCCTGGATGTCTGACACTGTCAACGGTAGCAGCAGCGGCGGCGGAAACGGCCCTATACCCCCCGCCGCTTGCGGGGGGGGGTCGGAGTTTGCCGTCCCCATCGGCAGATGGGGACGGCAAACTCCGGGGGGGTGGAGGGCGTCCGTCACCGTCGACGGTAACCATTATTACAAGGGCGCATTCCACCCCCCCGGAGTTTTCCTTTCCCATCTCCGATGAAAAAGCAAAACTCCGACCCCCCCCCGCAAGCGGCGGGGGGTAAAACCCCCCCCATCTCCGATGGGACAAATCTCCAATGGGGGAAAAATTAAACCCCCCCCTCCCCGATGGTGGATAAATTAAACCCCCCCCCCATCTCTGATGGGGGGGGTTGGGGGGGGGAACGCGCCGACTGGTCGTATCCCACAACAGTGCGCTTTGGCGCAGGACGCATAGCCGAACTCCCCGAAGTGTGCGCCGAAGCCGGAATCAAACGCCCCCTCTTCGTCACCGACAGCGGACTCTCCCAAGCCCCCATAACCGCGCGCACACTGGACCTTCTCAAAAAAGCGGGAATGCAACCGTCCCTCTTTTGCGAAGTGGAATCCAACCCCGGCGAAAAACATCTTGCCGCCGGCGTCGCCGCTTTTTGCGCGGGGGGACACGATGGCGTCGTCGCTTTCGGCGGCGGGTCGGGCTTGGATTTGGGCAAACTCACCGCCTTTATGGCGCGGCAGGAGCGTCCCGTTTGGGATTTTGAGGACATCGGCGATTGCTGGAAACTCGCAAACCCCGCCGTCATCGCGCCGATTATCGCCGTGCCGACGACCGCCGGCACCGGTTCCGAAGTCGGCAGGGCGGGAGTGTTGACGAACCCGGCGACGAACGCGAAGAAAATCATTTTCCATCCCAAAATGCTGCCGGCGACGGCAATCTGCGACCCCGAACTGACCGTTGCGATGCCGCGCGCGATAACCGCCGGCACCGGGATGGACGCCTTCGCGCACTGCTTGGAAGCGTTTTGCGCGCCGTCCTTCCACCCGATGAGCGCGGGCATCGCGCTGGAAGGAATGCGCCTCGCGCGCGAGAACCTGCCGCGCGTTTGCGCCGAGCCGGGCGACATCCCCGCCCGCGCGCGAATGATGGCGGCGGCGGCGATGGGGGCGGTCGCATTCCAAAAAGGGCTGGGGGCGATACACGCGCTTTCGCACCCGGTCGGCGCGCTCTACGACACGCACCACGGCACGACCAACGCCGTCGTGATGCCCGCGGTTTTGCTCTTCAACCGCGCCGCCATTGCCGGGCGCATCGGCGCGGTGGCGGCGTATATGGGAATCGGCGGGGGGTTTGACGGATTTTTGGCGGAAGTGATGCGCTTGCGCGAAGCAGCCGGAATCCCGAAAACGCTGGGCGCGATGGGCGTCGCCGCCGGGCGCATCGGCGAAATGGCAAAGATGGCAGTGCAAGACCCGACCGCCGCCGGCAACCCCGTCCCCCTCACCGTCGCCGCCGCCGAATCTCTCTACCGCGAATGCCTTTGACGGCGTAAACAGTTACAATTGCCAACGGCAAGACAACAACGGAAAACCTGAAAATCTAAAAATCTAAAAATGTTTCACGGGAAACATCAAGGGAATCCCCAACTCCGGGGAACCCCCCCCCCGCCCCCCCCATCAAAGATGGGGGGGGGGTTAATTTGTTTTAAGGGGACAGTCCCCCCGCCCATCAAAGATGGGGGGGGGGTAATTTGTTCTAAGATGGGGGAGGGGACTTTCCCCTCAGAACAAACTAACCCCCCCCCCATCTCTGATGGGGGGGGTTGGGGGGGGGAAAAACCACGCCCGCGCTCACTCCCCCGCCCACTCCCATGACCACCCCCACTGTCGCCCTCGGCGTTTGCGGCAGCATTGCCTGTTACAAAGCCGCTTATCTCTGCCGACTCTTGCGCGAGGACGGTGTCAATGTGCGAGTTTTGATGACTCCGGCGGCGGAAGAATTCGTCGGCGCGGCGACCTTCCGCGCCCTCACCGGCAACGCCGTCATCCGCGGCGGCGGCGGTGGGGC
This sequence comes from Gammaproteobacteria bacterium, assembly GCA_020027345.1. Classification (GTDB taxonomy): domain Bacteria; phylum Pseudomonadota; class Gammaproteobacteria; order Tethybacterales; family Persebacteraceae; genus JAHRAH01. The sequence goes on from JAHRAH010000076.1 coordinate 3,602, forward strand.
GGCGCATTCCGCCGACGGTATGGACCACATCGCCGCCGCCCGCGAGGCCGATTTGATGCTCGTCGCCCCGGCGAGCGCGGATTTTCTCGCCAAAGCGGCGGGGGGTTATGCCGAAAGCGCCGTCCTCGCCGCATTTCTCGCCGCAGATTGTCCGAAGTGGCTGGCGCCGGCGATGAACCGGCAAATGTGGCTGGCGCCGCCGACGCAGCGCAATATCCGCGCACTCGCCGCCGACGGTTGCGGCATTATCGGTCCCGCCGCCGGCGAACAAGCATGCGGCGAAATCGGCGAGGGGCGAATGAGCGAGCCGGAAGAAATCCGCGCCGCCGTCCGTCTCGCCCTGCGCGCGCCGCTGCGGGGTTTGCGCGTTGTCGTCAGCACCGGCGCGACCGTTGCGGCGATTGACACAATGCGCGTTATCAGCAACCGCAGCAGCGGGCGGATGGGATTCGCCGTCGCCGCCGCCTGCCGGGAAGCGGGGGCGGATGTTACCGTCGTCGCCGGCAACACCGCCGTCCCCCCGCCGCCGATTCTGCCCCCCGCCGCCCTCGTCCGCGCCGCAAGCAACGCCGCAATGCGCGATGCGCTGATGACCGTCTGCGCCGACGCCGATGTTTTTGTCTCCGCCGCCGCCGTCGCCGATTTCCGCCCGCGCCGTCCCCTCGCGCAAAAACCCCCGCGCGGGAAGGGTCTGACGCTGGAACTGCGCCCCGCCGCCGACATTCTGGCAGAAGTAGGCAAGCGTTTTCCCAAACTCTACACCATCGCCTTCGCCGCTTTGGACGGGGACGGTGACGGTGACGGGGACCGTCCCCCTGTCATTCCCGCCCACCCTGTCATTCCCGCGAAAGCGGGAATCCAGCCCGGAATCCAAAACCGTCCCGGGATCTGGCTGGATTCCCGCTTTCGCGGGAATGACAAGGGGAGGGAAAACGCCGTCCCCGTCCCAGAAAAATGGCGCACAGCGGCAAAACGCAAAATGCGCGCCAAAAATGCGGACGCCGTCATCGCCAACAGCGTCGCGGATGCCGACGGCGAGGATTGCCGGCTGGTGTTGTTTTCCGCCGATGGCGGCGAATCCCCCCTGCCGCGAATGGCAAAAAGCGAGGCGGGGCGCGAGATTGCGCGTTTTCTGGCGGCAAATGTTTCCCGTGAAACCTCCGCCGGGAATGCGGCGGCGGCGGCGGCGGATTCGGCAACGGGCAAGTAACCGTCATCCGCAAAAACGGCGGCGGACGAGCGACTGTTATCCCAAAAATCCCAAAAAGGAGGGACTGATGAGCAGAATGGTGCAATGCGTAAAACTCGGCGAGGAAGCGGAGGGACTGCCCGCGCCGCCTTATCCGGGCGCGCTCGGCAAGCGCATTTTTGAGAATGTGTCGGCGCTGGCGTGGCGCGAGTGGCTGGAACAGCAAAAAATGCTGATGAACGAATACCGCCTGAATATGGCGGACAAACGCGCCCGCGACTACCTGCTGGAACAAACCGAACGCCACTTCTTCGGCAAAGGCGCCGACACCGCCAGCGGCTACACGCCGATTGAGGAGTAAAATGGGCGGGATGCAATCGCGCCGATGAGAAAAACGCCGATGAAATTTACCGCCGTCGTGGAACGCTGCAAGGAGACGGGCTTGTATGTCGGCTATGTCCCCGGCTTCCCCGGCGCGCACTCCCAAGGCGCAACGCCGGAAGAACTAAACGCCAACCTCCGCGAAGTAGTGGAAATGCTGGAAGACGGCGCGGTTGTCCGTGCCTGAAATGGAAAAATTCAAACTTATATTCGCCTTTTGGGAGGTGGCGCTTGCGGCCGTCACCGTTGTGCTGGCGGTATTTACCATCGTGGTGGCCGTGGGCGCGATTTTCGGTTACACATTTCTTCGGCAAAAAGCCGAGGAAGCGGCGCGGACAACCGCCGAAAAAAAGATGACGGAGTTTTTGGCGGAATCCAATGTCCGCGATATAATCCGCGCGCATGTCGCCGAGCAGGCGAATTTGCTTTACGGCGAGATGGACGCATCGCCGACGCACGACTTGACTTCATTAAAGGAGAAAAAAGATGACTGAGGAATACCGGGCGAAAAAACTTTTGCCGGAAGTTAACATCCGGATTGACGAAGCGCAAAAATCGTTGCCGGAAAAACCGGTGAGCGTTGTTCGCCTCGCCGAATCTTTCGGCGTCGCCGTGTGGCGCTCGCCGATGCCGCCGGGAATTTCGGGCGCCATTCGCCGCGAAAGCGACGGCAGTTACGCCATTTTTGCCAACGAAGCCGAGACGCGGGCGCGCCGGCGCTTTACCTACGCGCACGAACTCGCGCATTATTTTTTGCACCGCGACGACATCGGCGACGGGCTGAGCGAGAACATGCTTTTTCGCTGCAACCTCTCCAACGACAAGGAAATCGCGGCAAACAAAATCGCCGCCGAAATCCTGATGCCGCAGCCGCTGCTGAACGAACTGGCGGAAACGAAAAAATACGGCGTCCGTCAACTCGCCGAAATCTTCGGCGTGGACCGCCCGACAATGCTACTGCGCCTCGGCATCCCGGCGTCGTAATAAAAGCAATGCTAAACGCCCTGGGCAAATTTTTTCTGTGCGTGGCGATGTTCGCCGCCACCGTTTCGGCGGCGGCGGCGGAATACACCGTCCGGCAAAAAGAGGGGAAGGCCGGCGCGTGCTTTAACAACAAAAAGCGCTTAACTCGGGGAGGCGGACGGTTTTGCCACAACTGCTTGAATGGCGGCGGCAACCGCATTGAATGGAGGTTCGTCGTATACTGCGACAGTATGCGAACAGAAAAAGAAATTACGGTGGGACTTAAATGCCGTCGTAAAAAAATCCCGGAAGAGGGAGAGCAATTGCGCAAATTGTATGAAGAGGCAGAAAATGTTATGGATGAACACTTGCATTTGCTCCATGGTTGGCGGGACTGCAATCTTGGCGGCTGGCCGGAATAAGCGCATGTCTTTTGCCTCCGAATTGGAGGCGAACGGTTACGCGCATATTCCGCGGCGGACGAAGGCGCAACTGCGGGAAATTTTGCGGCGGCTTGGCTCCGTCATTTATGAGACGGATGTGAAAATAAAACCGGAGAGCAAAGCGCTGGTTACTTCGGCACGGGCTTTGGATTTTCACACCGACCACCGCAAAGCGAAGTGGGTTGTTTGGCATTGCGTGGAACAAACCGACGACGGCGGCGAAAGCATTCTCGTCGACGCCGAAAAAATATACGCGCAATTAAGCGTCCGGGAGCGGGCGGCGCTGGCGAAGATTATGCTCTTTGAACATAAAATTTTTGACGACGACGAGGAATGCCGCCCGCTGGTTGAACGGCGGAACGGAAAAAGGATTTTTTATTATTCTTTTTGGCTGGCGCGCCGGGATTTGCCTGCGGGGCAAAAGGCGGCGCTTAATTCTTTTCGCGCCGCGATTGAACGGGAAGAGCCGGCAACCATAAAACTCCAAAAGGGCGATGTTTTAATCGCGGACAACCACCGAATCCTGCACGGCAGGCGTATAATACGGGGCAGCCAAAACCGTTTTCTCAAACGGTTTTGGCTGAGCGAAACAACGGCGTAACACAAGGAGGAAAGCCATGCCCGAACTCATCGTTCCCAATCCGATTGCCGGCGAGAGGATTGCCTGCCTCGTCTCCCGCGGCATTGACCGCGACATCGCGGCGATTGACCTGGAAATGGTCAAAATGAAAATGTCCGGCCCCGAAGAGTCGGTCGGCTGGAACAAAGAGCAGTGCGAGGACGCCGAAATTGAGTACAAGCGCTACCTGACGCTCTGCCGCAAATTTCCGCACCCGCGTTATTCGGTCGTGCCGAACAAAATCATGGACACGATGTGGCACTACCACATTTTGGACACCCGCGCTTATGTCGCGGATTCCGAGCGCGTGTTCGGGGGTTATTTTCATCACTTTCCCTATTTCGGCTTGCGCGGCGACGACGACGCGGAAGAACTCAAATCCGCTTTCGGGAAAACCAAAGCGTATTACGAGAAAACTTTCGGCGAACCGATGGCGCGCGGCGGCGAAAGCGATTGCTGGCACGATTGCGACGGCCGGTGCTGGCACGCATGCAAATCGGTCGGCTAACGCCGGCAATTATCGGCGCGATAACCGTTGCAATGCCAATGCAATTTGTTGGCGGTTATTGTTTTGCCATTCCCGCGGATTTGGCTTTGGAATAATATCGCGTCATTCCCGCATTTTTTCCAGAGGCGGGAATCCAGCAAATTAAATTGCATTATCGCGGCGGGTTTTTTAATTCGCTGGATTCCCGCCTTTTAATGGGAGTGCGGGAATGACGCGATTATTAATGATAGGATTGGCGGGAATGAAAGTTCGGGTGGAATGGGTTGGGGGGGTTGCTTTTTGCGCGGAGAGCGGGGGGGGGCATCGGATTGTTTTTGACGGTCCGGCGGAGTTTGGCGGGGAGAACCGGGGGGCGCGGCCGATGGAGGGGTTGCTTGCTGCGGCGGCGGCTTGTTCGGCTTTTGATGTTTTGCATATTTTGCGCAAGGGGAAGTGCGCGCCCGACTCTCTTGCGGTGGAGATTTCCGGCGAGCGCGCGGAAAGGGAGCCGCGCGTTTTTACGGCGATACATTTGCGTTTTGTTTTGCGCGGGGATGTGCGCGATTCCGCGATTGAGCGCGCGATTGCGCTGAGCGTGGAAAAATATTGTTCGGCGTTGGCGATGTTGAATAAAAGCGCGGCGGTTACGCATAGTTGGGAGCGCTTTCCCAGTTTGGATTGCCCCCCCCCGACCCCCCCCAACAAAGATGTAGGGGGGGTATAGAGTGTTCCACTGCTTTCCCCATCAAAGATGGAGGGGGGGTATAATCAAGTTATGACGGATATTCGGTTGTTGACGGAGCGGGCGACGCCGCAGTTGCGGTCGGCCTTTCTTGGCGTTCTTGCCGGTTGGGAAAAAGCCCCGGCGCGGGCGCCGCGCGAGGTGCTCGGCGGGATGATACGGCTGATTGACGGCGTTCTCGCCGCCGCCCCCGCGAGTGCGGACGCCGTCCGGCTGGAAGAACTGCGCGCCGATTTGTGGGACGCGCAAATGGAAGAAGACGCGAAAAGCGGCGCGCTGGAACGGGCGTTTGGCGCAATGTCGCAAACCGCCGCCGAAGAGGACGCCCGCGGCGAGAGCGCGCCTTTGCCGCGGTGAAGCACCGCGCGCCTCCGGAGTTTTGGAGGCGTTACGATACATTACCGCCGGACATAAAAAATCTCGCCGACCGTTGTTTTGCGTTGTTGGCGGAAAACCCGCGTCATCCCTCTTTGCGTTTCAAGCGCGCGGGTCCGTATTGGTCGGCGCGGGTCGGGCTGCATTACCGCGTTTTGGGGGATCCGGTTCCCGGCGGCGTGCGCTGGTTTTGGATAGGCGCGCACGGCGAATACGACAGGATTCTTCGCGGCTGAGCGGGTTGCGATGATAGGGCGCGTTGCGGGGTTTGGGTTTGTTCTTACGCTTTCTTCGGCGGTGGGGCAGACGCATTTTGTTTCGCTTTTTAATGCGGACATTCGGGGGGACTTCGGGCTTTCGCACGGCGGGGTGGGGGCGCTGTATTCGCTGGCGACGCTGGCGGCGGCGGGGTTTTTGCCGTGGCTGGGGCGGCTGATTGACGAGGTGGACTTGCGCGCGTATGCGGCGGCGGTGACGGGGGGGTTGGCGTTGGCGGCGTGTTCGCTGGCGTTTTCGCAGGTGTGGTGGCAGTTGGCGCTGGCGTTTTTTTTGTTGCGGTTGTGCGGGCAGGGGTTGTCGTCGCACACGGCGATGGCGGCGACGGCGCGGTTGGCGGCGGGTCGGCGTCGCGGACGGGCGCTGAGTTTGGCGGGCTTGGGTTATTCGGCGGGGGAGGCGCTGGCGCCGCCGACGGTTGCGGCGTTGCTGGCGTTTTTGACCTGGCGCGAGGTGTGGCTGGCTGCGGCGGCGGCGTTGCTGGTGGGGGTGGCGACGGGTTCGCAGTGGCTGCTGGCGGGTTTGCCGCACCGTCCGCCGGCGTTGGCGCAGGGCGGGGACGGGGAGGGGGACGGTTCTTGGACGCGGCGGGAGGTCGTGCGCGACTGGCGATTCTGGCGGGCGGCGCCGGCGGTGTTTTCGCCGGCGTTTATCGTTACGGCGCTGCTGTTTCATCAGAACAGTTTGGCGGACTTCAAGGGCGCGGATTTTCGGGTGTGGTCGTCGGGGATTGCGGCGTATTCGCTGGCGGCGGTGGCGATGTCGCTGGGCGGGGGTGCGCTCGCCGACCGCTTCGGCGGGGCGCGGGTGGCGAAATGCTGCCTGCTGCCGCTGACGGGGGCTTCGCTGTTGCCGCTGGCGACGGACGCGGCGGTGTTGCCGTTTGCGTATTACGCGCTGATGGGGGCGACCGTTGGATTGAGTTTGCCCTCGGTGAACGCGATGTGGGCGGAAGTTTATGGCGTCGCGCACATTGGGGCGGTGCGGGCGCTGGCGCAGGCGTTGGTGGCTTTGTTCAGCGCCGCCGGTCCGGTTGTTTATGGGGTTTTGCTGGATGCGGGGTTTGGTTGGGGGTTTATCCTTTCCGCGAGCGCTGTTTGGCTGGTTGCTTGCGCGATGCTTTTTGCGCTGACGCCTTTTGTCAAGTTGTCGCCGCCGGGGGGAGTGTCGTGAGGGGTGTCGCGGGGGGGACTGTTTCTTTATAGAAAACGGGATTTTTTATGAGGAAAGGGGGATTTCTTATATTGCGGTATGAAGAAAGTTTAACGGAGTGGAGTTTAACGGGGAAATTTAACCTGCAAACCGGATATTCCTCATAGAAAATCCAATTTTCTATGATAAAATGCCGCTTTCTGTTAACAAACTATCAGGAAACCGATGCCGCCCCGCTCTCCCTTTCTGCCGCCGCCGTTGCCGATGGAGATACCGTTGGACGCCGATTTGCAGCGGTTGCTCTCGCTCGCCGACATTGCCTTGGGGCGTTTTGACGGTTTGCTCGGCTCGCTGCCGAATCCGGATTTGCTGCTTGCGCCGATAATGCGGCGCGAGGCGGTGCAATCGGCGCAGATTGAGGGCTCGCAGTCCACGGTGAGCGATGTGCTGCGCTTTGAGGCGGAGGGCAGCGCGCCAACGCAGGACAAGCGCGACGACATGCGCGAGATTGTCAACTATCGCAACGCGCTCGCCGAAGCCGAAAAACGGCTGGGCGAGGGATACCGTTTTGATTTGTGGCTGTTGCGCGGGCTGCACGGAATTCTTTTGGGCGGCAGCGCGCGCGGCGGCGACAAAAATCCGGGGGCGTTCCGCGAGCGGCAGAATTGGATTGGGGCGTCCGGCGCGACGATGGAAACCGCGACATACATTCCGCCGCCGCCGGAAAAGGTCGCCGAACTGATGGAAAACTGGCTGGCATTCTGGCGGGAAAACACCGGTTCCCCGCTTGTGCGGATGGCGGTTTTGCACGGGCAGTTTGAAATGATTCATCCGTTTATGGACGGCAACGGGCGCGTCGGGCGGCTGCTGCTGCCGCTGTTTTTGTTTGACGCCGGCGTGTTGAAACACTCCGCGTTTTATTTGTCCGCGCAATTGTTGAAGCGGCGCGACGAATATTATTGGGGATTGCGGGGGCTGAGCGAAAGCGGCGAAGGATGGCGCGAATGGCTGCGGTTTTTTTTGGAAACCTGCGCGGAACAAGCGGAAGAAAACATAAAAACCGCCAACCGCATAAAAACACTGCACGAGCAATTAAAGCGGGACGCCGGGCGGATTTTGCATTCGCGTTACGCCGAAGATTTGGCGGACGCGATATTTAACGGCGCGGTGTTCAGTTGCCGCGCCTTGAAGTTTTCCGGCAAACGCCCGGCGGACATAACGCTGCGCGGCTGGGTGGAAAAGCTGGCGAAAGCGGGCGTTCTGAATATGGCGCGCAAAGGCGTCCGCAACCGTCCGGCGATTTATGTTTTCCCCCCGTTGCTGGATATTTGAAATTTTCCGCCGCCGAAGATGGTGCGCGGTGATATAATCCCCGAATGAACCGCGCCGCGTCGTTTAACTTTCGCCATTACTGCGAAAATGAAAACTTGCGCGCGCAATTCTTCAACGCGCAAGAAATAGAAAAACAACGGAAACATTTCAATGCGGCGTTTTTCGCTTTTTTGCGGGAAGTCCCCGTCAAGGATTGAACAATGCCCGCCGCGCCGTTTTCGCCGAACCGTTTGCTGCAAGGCGACGCGCTGGCGGTTTTGAAAACGCTGCCGGACGATTTCGCCGATGTCGGCGTTACTTCGCCGCCCTACAACAAGCGCGAAAAACAAAAAGGGTGGCTGGTGAAGAATGTCGTCTACGCCGGCGCCGGCGACAACATTCCCGAACCGCAATACCGGCAAAACCAAACCGCCGTTTTGGACGAAGCGTTTCGCGTCGTCAAGCCGGGCGGCTCGTTTTTTTACAATCACAAAATACGCTGGCAAAGCGGCGAAATGTTTCATCCGATGGACTGGCTGCGCAAAACAAAATGGACGGTGCGGCAGGAAATCGTCTGGGACCGCGCCATCGCCGCAAACATTCGCGGCTGGCGTTTTTGGCAGGTGGACGAGCGCATATACTGGCTGCACAAACCCGGCGGCGAAGGGCAAAAAGAACTCGCGTCCAAACACGCAAAATTGACATCGGTCTGGCGCGCGCGCCCCGAAAACAAAAACCCGCATCCCGCGCCCTTCCCGCTTTGGCTGCCGGCGCGGGCGATTGCATCGGTGATGGACGGCGCGCCCTCCGGGCTGATTTTGGACCCCTACATCGGCAGCGGCACGACCGCCGTCGCCGCGAAACTGCTGGGCTTGGATTACCTCGGCATTGACAAAAGCGCCGATTACCTTTCCTTCGCCGCCGCGCGAATCAAAAACGCCGAAAGCGAGCGCGAAAAAATCAACGAAGAACTCGCGCTGCATATCGTGCGCAAAACATTCCGCGAGCGCAAACTCTTCGGCGAAAACACCGGCAAATTCCGCACTTCGCGCAAAGCCGCCGCCCTGCTCCGCTAATCGGATTTTTGCCGCGGGGGGACGGTGTTATAATGTCGCCGTGACAAAAACGCGGTCATTGACGAAGCGGGCGGCGGACGGCGAGCGCGGGGCGGGCGAAGTTTTTGCCGACATGATTCGGATAGTGGACGAAGCATTGGCGAAAAACAAAAACCTTTTGCCGCAAACCGTCCGCCGACTGGAGGAACTGCGCGAAGATTTGTGGGACGCGCAAATAGAGGAAGATTCCAAAAGCGGCGCGCTTGACGCCGTTTCCGAAAAAGCGATGGCGCAGCATGCGAACGGGGAAAGCGGTTTGCTGCATCCGCCGCCGGGCGCGAAAAAACGCGCGCGGTGAAGCATCACGCGCCGTCCGAATTTCGGGCGCATTACAATACATTGCCGGCGGACATAAAAACTCTCGCCGACCGCGCTTTTGCGCGGCTGATTAAAAATCCGCGCCATCCGTCCCTGCATTTTAAGCGCATCGGCGAATGCTGGTCGGTGCGGGTCGGCATGGGATATCGCGCGCTTGGCCGTCCGGCGGATGGCGGCATTGTTTGGTTTTGGATTGGCAGTCACGAAAAATACTGCAAACTCTTGCGGCGGCTGCGCGGTTGGCGCTGATATAATTCGCGCGTGAAGATTTTGGTTTTGCAGCACATTCGGGCGGAGGATCCGGGGCATATCGGGGATTTGCTGCGCGCCGGGGGGCATCGGCTGGATGTCGCGCAGTTGGACGAGGGCGATGTTATTCCGGCGGCGGACGGTTACGACGGAATGATTTGCATGGGCGGGCCGATGGATACTTGCATGGAAACGGAGCATCCGTGGCTGGCGGAAGAAAAACGGCGGATACGCGAGTTCGCGACCGTTTTGCGCAAGCCGTTTTTGGGTTTTTGCCTTGGCTGTCAGTTGCTGGGCGAGGCGCTTGGCGGCAGGGTTGTGCGCTCGCGTCCGCCGGAGATTGGCGTTTTGGATGTGCGGATGCATGCGGGCGAGGATCCGTTGCTGGGCGGCTTTCCGCAGACCGTCCCCGCGCTGCAGTGGCATTCGTGGGAGGTCGCGGGGCTGGAAGAAATGCCGGGCGTCGCGCATTTGGCTTCTTCGCCGTCGGCAAAATACCAGGCATTTCGTTATCAATCGCACGCTTACGGGATTCAGTTTCATTCGGAAATACGCGCGAACACCGTGCGCGACTGGGGCGCGATACCGGAATACAAAAGCGCGCTGGAAAAAGAACTCGGCGAAGGCGCGCTCGCAAAAATGGAAGCGGACGCTTCGGCGCGAATGAAAGAAATGAACCGCTGCGCGGAACAAATAACCGCCGGCTTTTGCGAACTGATGCAAAACTCCGCCGCGCGCGGCTGAACGGGTTGCTTTTTTTTCCGCCGGCGGTTTTTGTTTTTGCTTTTCGCGGTTTGCGAAAGGCGGCGGGGTTTTTTGTTTTGTGCGCGGTGCTTGCGAATCCGGCGGGGGTTTATGCCGCCGCGCCGCCGCCGCCGACTGTCGCCGCCGAATCTTACATTTTGATGGACGCCGAAACCGGCGAGGTGCTGGCGGAAAAAAACGCCGACCTGCGTTTGCCGCCGGCGTCGCTGACAAAAATAATGAGCGCACATTTGGTTTTTAACGCGCTGCGCGACGGCATTTTGCAAATGGAACAAACGACCGTTGTTTCGCGGCGCGCATGGGCGGCGAAAGTTGCCGGCTCCAAAACTTTCATTGAAGTCGGCGACGAAGTGAGTGTGCGCGATTTGCTTTACGGCGTCATTGTGCAGTCGGGCAACGACGCCGCAATCGCGCTCGCCGAGGCGCTTTCCGGCGACGAGGCGGCTTTTGCCGAGTGGATGAATTTGCAGGCGCGCGAATTGAATTTGACAAACACAAACTTCACAAACGCGACCGGGCTGCCGGACAAAAACCTGTATTCCTCCGCGCGCGACATCGCCCTTGTCACGCGCGCGACAGTGAACGAGCATCCGCTGCTTTACAAAATATACGCCGAGCGCGAATTCACCTACAACAACATCACGCAAAAAAACCGCAACAATTTGCTCGGCGCTTTGGAAGGGGCCGACGGAGTGAAAACCGGATACACAAAAGCGGCGGGGTTTTGTCTGGCTTCTTCGGCGGCGCGCGGCGGGCAGCGGTTTGTCGCCGTCGTTATGAAAGCGAAATCCGCGCGCGCAAGAGCGCGGGCGAGCGCGAAACTTCTGAACTACGGCTTTTCTTTTTTTCGCAACCGCCGGTTGTTTGACGAAACTAAAACGCGCGAACTGCCGGTATACAAAGGCGAACGCGACGCCGTGCGCGCAAAACCATCGGCGGCGGGATTGATGACGGTGCCGCGCACTCCCGTTCCGCGCGCGGTTTTTTATCCGCGCACTCCTTTGCTCGCGCCCGTCGGCGAAGGCGATACCGTCGGCGAAATACGAATAACGGCGGGCGGCGAAGCGCTGGCGACCGTCGCCGTCGTCGCGGCGGAAAGCGTCGGCGAAGCGGGGTTTTGGCGAAAACTCGCGGACGATATTAAACTGGAACTTCTGGGACATGGCGAAGAGCGGCGACTGCTGGCTGAATGGTGAGTTTATTCCGCTCGCGCAGGCGCGCGTGCCGGTGATGGACCGCGGCTTTTTGTTCGGCGACGGCGTTTATGAAGTTGTGCCGGTGTATGACCGCCGTCCGTTTTGCTGGGCGCGGCATATCCTGCGGTTGCGGCGCAGTTTGCGTGAAACAAGAATCCACTACGACCCCGCGCGATTGCGCGCGCCGGCGATGCGGTTGATACAAGCGCAGCCGTTCGCGCGGCAGATGCTTTACATTCACATCAGCCGCGGCGCGGAAGAAAAACGGCGGCACAGTTTTTCCGGCGAATCCGTTCCGACCGCGTTTATGGCGGTTTGGAAAATGCCGCCGCCCGACATGCGCGCGCGCAAAGAAGGAGTCGCTTGCATAACGGCGGAGGATTTTCGCTGGCTGCGCGGCGACATAAAATGCACTTCGCTTTTGGCGGCGGTTTTGCTGAGCCGGCAGGCGGAAGATTGCGGCGCGGCGGAAGTTGTTTTGTTTCGCAACGGTTTTCTTACCGAAGGCGCGTCCACAAATGTTGTAGTCGTCAGCGGCGGCGAAGCGCGAACTCCCCCCGCCGACGCGAAGTTGCTGCGCGGAATAACCGCCTACGACGCCCTGCGAAAAGCGGCAAAACTCGCGCGCATTCCCCTGCGCGAATGCGAAATATCCCGCCCCGAAGTCGCGGCGGCGGAAGAAATATGGCTCTGCTCTTCCACGCGCGAAATCCTCCCGGTAACAAAACTGGACGGCGCCAAAGTGGGAACCGGCAAACCCGGCAAAATCCACAAAAAAATCCGCGCCGCATTAAACAAAATCCTCGCGCAAAAATAACAACGCAAAACTCGCGTCATTCCCGCATTTTTTCCGGAGGCGGGAATCCCCCCTCGCGTCATTCCCGCATTTTTTCCGGGTGCGGGAATCCAGCGAATTAAAGGAGGGATGATGCTGTTTTTTTAATTTGCTGGATTCCCGCCTTTTTGGAGGAGTGCGGGAATGACGCTTTAAGGGAATTCCCGCATTTTCGGGGGGCGGGAATCCTCCCTCGCGTCATTCCCGCGCTTTTTCCAGAGGCGGGAATCCAGCGAATTAAAGGAGGGATGATGCTGTTTTTTAATTTGCTGGATTCCCGCTTTTTTAGATTGATGCGGGAATGACGCGGATAATTTTGGATAGATGCGGGAATGACACAAGGGGGGGAGGAGTGCGGGAATGACGCTGTTGGCTTGCTGGATTCCCGCTTTTTAGTAAGAGTGCGGGAATGATGCGAG
>JAHRAH010000043.1 GCA_020027345.1 Gammaproteobacteria bacterium
TCCACCCCCCCGGAGCATTCCCCGCCGACTTCGTCGTCGGGGAATGCTCCGACCCCCCCCCGCAAGCGGCGGGGGGTATAGATAGGGTTGAAAAAAAATTGCGGGGGGACGGGCGCGGGGGAAAATCTGTTATAATGGCGCGCTGAGAGTATGAGCGATCCGCGCGACATTCACCGCACACCCGCCGTCAAGGGCGGCGACATCCGCCGCGGGTGGCTGCTTTTTGACGCCGAGGGCAAAGTGCTGGGGCGGCTGGCATCGGCGATTGCGCACCGGCTGCGGGGCAAGCACAAGGCGGGGTTTTGCCCGTATTTGGATTGCGGCGATTATGTCGTCGTCGTCAATGCGGAAAAGGTTCGCGTTACCGGCAAAAAGGAAGAGGACAAAATTTACCGCCGCCATTCGGGTTATCCGGGGGGGCTTTCGGAGCGCTCGCTGCGGCAGGTGCGCGAACGGCATCCGGAGCGGATTTTGCAAAGCGCGGTGCGGGGGATGCTGCCGAAGGGCCCGCTCGGGCGGGCGATGTTCGGCAAACTGAAAGTGTACGCCGGCGGCGTTCATCCGCACGAGGCGCAGCGGCCCGAACCGCAAAAAACATAAACCGGAAAACAAACGATGGCGGAAGAAAAACCGGCAAAAGAAAAAGCGGCGGCAAAAAAGCCGGCGGCGAAAAAGAAAACGGCGGCGGAAAAAGAAACTCCGGCGAAAAAGACCGCGGCGAAAAAGCCGGCGGCGAAGAAAGCCGCCGCGAAAAAACCCGCGGCAAAGAAACCGTCCGCGAAAAAGCCGGCGGCAAAGAAATCGTCGGCGGAAAAAGAAGCGGCGGCGGAAAAAGAAACGGTTGCGGCGCAGGAAGCGCCCGCCGAAAAAGAAACTGCGGCGGCGGAAACAACGCTCGCCGCAAAAGAAACGGCCCCGGCGGAAAAAGAAACTGCGGCGGCGAAAAAACCGTCGGCAAAAAAACAGTCGGCGAAGGAAAAAGAAGCGGCGGGCGAGTTAAAACCTTCCGCCGAAACAAAAGCCGAACCCGCCGCGACTGTTGCGGAAGAACCGGGCGAGCGTTTTTACGGAACGGGACGGCGCAAGCGGGCGACGGCGCGCGTTTTTGTCCGTCCGGGCGGCGGCGGAATATTTGTCGTAAACAAACAGCCGATGGAAAAGTTTTTTCCGCGCGCGCGCTCGCAGATGGTCGCGCGGCAGGCGCTGGAAGTGATGCGCGAGAGCGGCGGCGTTTTTGATGTTTTTGCCACAGTCGCCGGCGGCGGCGAAAGCGGACAGGCGGAAGCGGTGCGCCACGGAGTCAGCCGGGCGATGGTCGCCTACCGTCCGGAAAACAAGCCGGCACTGCGCGCCGCCGGATTTATCTCCCGCGACGCGCGCGCGGTGGAGCGCAAAAAAGTGGGGCTGCGCAAGGCGCGGCGGGCGCGGCAATATTCCAAGCGCTGAGGCGAAGCGCTTTTGCGCGGCGAAATAATGCCGGCGCCCGATGCTATGGTTCAAGCCGCCGTTGTCGGCGCGTCCGGCTATGTCGGAATGGAACTCGCGCGGCTTTTGGTTTTGCATCCGCAGGCGCGCGTTCGCTTTTTTGTTTCGCGCGCGGAAGCGGGGAAGAAAGTCGCCGAAAGCGTCCCCGCATTGGATGGTTTTTGCGACGCGAAATTTTGCGCGCCGGAAGACGCGGATTATTCCGAATGCGACGCCGTTTTTTTTGCGACGCCGCCGGGAGTCGCGATGCGCAGCGCGGGGGAATTGCTGGCGCAAGGAAAAACGGTCATTGACCTGAGCCCGGATTTTCGCTTGCGGAGCGCGGATGTTTTCGCAAAATGGTATTGCGAACACAGCGCGCCGGAACTTCTGCCGCGCGCAGTTTACGGTCTGAGCGAAAGCGCGCGCGCGGAAATTGCGAAAGCGGATTTAATCGCATGCCCCGGTTGTTTTGCGACGGCCGTCGCGCTCGCGCTTTTGCCTTTCGCCGCGCGCGGGTTGACGGACGGCGCGATTGTTGTGGACGCAAAATCGGGCGTGAGCGGCGCCGGGCGCCGGAGCGACCGCGCCGATTTGCTTTTTGCCGAGCAGCACGGAAACTTTAAAGCATACGCGATAAGCGGGCACCGTCATCAGCCGGAAATGGAACAAACCCTCGCGGCGGCGGGCGGTAATTCGGAATTGATATTTGTCCCGCATTTGCTGCCGGCGGCGCGGGGGATTTATGCGAGCGCGTATTTTCCGCTGAAAGAAAACGCGCCGCATCCTGCGGAAACTCTGGCCGAACACTGGCGCGGCGAACCGTTTATTACCGTGCGCGCCGACGAGGCGCCGCAACTTTCGCAGGTTGTCGGCGGCAACCGCGCGCGCATCGGCGCGGCGCGTTTGGGAAAAAACGGCGCGCTGGTCATCGCCGCTTTGGATAATTTAATAAAAGGCGCTGCCGGGCAGGCGGTGCAAAATATGAACATTCGCTTTGGAATTCCCGAAACGGCGGGGCTTGCGGCGCCCGGATAAGCGGTGCCGAATTCCCTTTTGGAACTTTGGCGGCGGTGGCGCGCAAAGCCGGTGCCGTTTGCGAAGGCGCTTGCGGTCGGCGCGCTTTCGGCGGCGCTCGCTTTTTTGCTGGGCGCAAATTTTTCCTCGCCGGAGAGCCGCAAACTGAACGAGGAAATCGGGCGGCTGGACGAAGAAATGCGCGCGCTCGCCGAAGCCGATTTGCGCCGCGCGCGCGAAAGCGAAGGGCTGCGCGCGCAACTCTCCCTGCGCGCCGCCGAAAACAAACGGCTGGCGGAGGAAAACCGCGATTTAATAAGCGATGTCTTCCGCCGCGAACAAAGGATTTTGCTTTACGAACAAATTGTCGACGCGCGCTCTTCGGAGCGGGAGATAACCATACACGCGCTTGACGAATCGCCGGATTTCTACCCCGGCAAGCGGCGGCTGGCTGCGGTGCTGATACCTTCGGGGCGCGGCAAGTTCAAGGGCAAATATGTTTTTGAAGTCGTCAGCGTTTTGGACGGCGAACAAACGGTGGCGCGCGTTCCCGCAACCCCGGCGGCGCTGGATTTTAAGGAATACCGCGAAATAGCCGAAACGGTGGAACTGCCGGAGCGCGCGCAAATTGTGAAAGTGCGGCTGATAGTAACCGACGCAAAAAACAAAATAGCCGCGAGCCGCGAAGCGTTTTTGGCGGGCGGCGACGAAAACAACGAAACCGTTACCGCTCCCGCTCCCGCGCCGACGACGGTTACGACGGTTGCGCCGGCGGTGGAAATTTAATTAACACAAGCGGCGAACAAAAAAAAATGTCCGCGGGTTTTCGTTCTTTTGTTTTGGGCGCGCTGCTGCTGGGGCTGGCCGCGGCGGCGATGGCGGCGGCCTGGCTGGGGCGCGAACAGGCAAAACCGGCGGAAGAAAAAGAAACGGTTACCGCCGTGCGCGCGCTTTCCGTCTCGCCCGCGCCGCGGCGGCCGGTTTTGTTTTTGACCGGCAAGGCCGAAGCGCGCGATTACGCGACGCTGACGGCGCCGCTGGAAGCCGAAGTTATATCTGTGGATGTGCGCGAGGGCGAATATTTTAATTCCGGCAGGCGGCTGCTGCGTTTTGATTTGCGCGAACTTTTGCTCACGCAAAAACAACAACTCGCGGAAAAAGAAGAGATACATTTGCGCCTGCGCGCGCTGCTGCGCAACCGCAAATCGGACGCGCTGCGCCTTGCCGACGCGCGCCGTTTGCTGGAACTTGCAAAACGCGATTACGAACGCAACCGCGGGCTGCTCGCCGGCGGGGCGGTTACCGAGGCGCAAACGGAAACTTCCGAACAATTGTTCCGGCAGCGGCGGCAGGAATTTACCGCGATGGAAAACCTGCTCGCCGATTACGAAACGCAGGAGCAAACGGCGCAAGCGCAGTTGGAGCGCGCGGGCGCGCGGATAGCGCAGACCAATTTGCTTTTGGAACGCTCGCAAATGCGCGCGCCTTTTTCCGGGCGCGCGGTGCGCGTGCATGCCGCCGCCGGGCAGCGCGCAATGCCGGGCGCGCGGCTTTTGGAAATATTTAATCCGAAGCGGTTGCGTTTGCGCGTCGCACTGCCGCAAAGTTTTGCCGCCGCGGCGAACGATTCTTTGCGCGCGGTTTTGCCCGGCGTTGGCGAAAAAAACTCGGCACTTACGCTCGCTTTTGACGGCTTGGAACCGCGCGTGGATTCCGGCGCCGGCAGCGTGGATGTTTTCTTCGCCCTGCCCGGCGGCGAATGGGTTTTGGGCGCGACGCACGAAGCGCGCATTGAACTTCCGCCGCGCGAAAACTTAATCGCGGTGCCGGTGGACGCCATTTACAACGACGACCGCGTGTATCTCATCGGAAGCGACGGCAGAGTGCGCGCCGAATTTTGCGCGCGCGCCGGACTGGGAAAAGAAGGCGAAAAAACTTCGGCGCTTTTGCATTGCCCCGGAATTAATAACGGCGCGCGCATCGTCGCGAATCAACTCCCGCAACTTGTGGAAAGCGCGAAAGTGGAGGTGATTGAATGAAGGGACTGATAGCCGCTTTTGCGACGCACCGCATCGCGCCGAATTTGCTGATGCTGATGATGATATTCAGCGGGCTGACCGTCGCCGGGCGGATTGAAAAAAAGTTTTTTCCGGAGTTTGAAGTGCAGATTGTCACCGTGAGCGCGGGTTGGCGCGGGACGGCGGCGGAGGACATTTACGATTCGGTTCTCACTCCGCTGGAAAACAGTTTGCGCGATGTGCCGGATTTGAAAAAAATGTATTCCTACGCCTACGACGGCAGCGGCACGGTGATATTGGAATTTCCCGACCGCATAGATTTGAACAAGGCGGCGGACGATGTGCGCAGGTTTTTGGAGCGCGCGCAGGGGGATTTGCCGGCGGGCAGCGAAACGCCCGAAGTGAGTTTTTATGAAGGGCGGCAGGACATTATCTCCCTCTCGCTCGCCGGCAACAGCGCGCGCGAAATTCAGCCGCTGGCGCGCGCGTTGGAAGCGAAACTTTCACAATTGGATGTCGGCAGCGTCGCCGTGCGCGGCTTGCCGACCGACGAAATTCGCGTGCGCTTTGACCAGCGGCAACTGACTGCGCTGGGATTGACGATAGGCGATGTCGCCGCGCAAATCGGACGGCGCAATGTGGATGTTTCCGCCGGCGATGTCGGCGGCGCCGGCAACCGGCGGCTACTGCGCACATTGGAAAAAAGGCAGGACCTTCTCGGCATCGCAAATCTGGAAATACGCGGGCAAACCGGCGCGAGCTTCCGCCTCGGCGACATAGCGCAAATCACGCGCGAGCCCGGCGACGACGAAAAAACCATTTTATTTAATGGTCGCCCCGCCGTGGAATTTCGCATCAGCCAAAAAGCCGGCGGTAGCGCGTTGGAATCCGGGCGCATCGTGCGCGAATGGCACGCGCGCGAAATCAAAAAACTCCCGCCTAGCGTGGAACTTTCCATGCATTCGGAGCGCTGGCTGGCGATTCAATCGCGCACCGATTTGCTTCTTAAAAATATGCTGCAGGGTCTGGCGCTGGTTTTGACTTTTTTGTTTTTGTTTTTGCGCTCCGGCGTCGCTTTTTGGGTGGCGGCGGGGATTCCGGCGTCGTTTATGGTCGGGCTCACGGCGCTTTTCTTTCTCGGCGGCAGCGTCAATATGCTGAGTTTGTTCGCTTTTATTATGGTCACAGGAATTGTCGTGGACGACGCCATCGTAGTCGGCGAAAACGCGGCGCACAGATTAAAGCAGGGCGACGAGCCGATTCGCGCGGCCGTCACCGGGGCGAAGGAAATGCTGCCCGCCGTCGTCGCATCGTCTTTTACGACCGTCGGCGCGTTTATGCCGCTTTTATTAATTGGCGGGCCCATCGGCGCGATTATTTTTGAAGTGCCGCTTGTCGTGATATGCGTTTTGCTCGCCTCGGTTTTTGAATGCTTTCTGGTTTTGCCCGGGCATTTGCTGCATTCTTTCTCGCGCATGCGCGGGCGCGAGCCGGGGGCGCTGCGCAAGAAAACCGAAGCGGCGGTCGCGCATTTTCAGGATGTCGTTTTTCGCAGATGGATAGCGCGCGCGATTCGCCATCGCGGGGCGACTGTCGCGGCGGGCTTTGCCGCGCTTATTTTTTCCGTTTCGCTTTTTGTCGGCGGCGCGGTCAAATACCGTTTCTTTCCCGGCGCGGAATTGAATCATGTTCACGCAAAGGCGGCTTTCGTCGCCGGCACGCCGCGCGAAGAAGTGCAAAAGTTCGCCGATGAATTATTGCGCGCGCTGCGCGGCGCCGCCGAAGATTTTTCGGAAGAGGAAAACTTGCTGCGGTATTACACGGTGTATTACGCGCTCAACTTCGGCGACGACGGCTTCGGCGGCGGCGGCGGCGACGAACTTTTGCAAATCGTCGCCGAACTCGCGCCTTCGGAAGAGCGAAAAGTTTTGGCGAGCGAATTCGGGCGCGCATGGCAAGAACGAATCCGCAAACCGGCGGGGTTGGAGCAGTTTTCGGTGCGCTCGCCCGGCGGCGGCCCGCCCGGCGAGGATTTGCAAATACGATTGACCGGCGGCGGCTCGCCGGAAGAAATCAAACAAGCGTCGCTCGCTTTGCAGGAAGAACTATTAAAAATAGAAGGATTGTCGCAGCCGCGCGACGATATGGCTTTCGGAAAAAAGCAGGCGGTTTTTTCGCTGACTCCCTTGGGGCGTTCGCTGGGATTGACAACGGAAGAAATCGCCGCGCAACTGCGCGACGCGTTTAGCGGAAGATTCGTGCAAACTTTTTACGAGGGAATAGATGAAATTGACCTGCGCGTTATGCTCAGCAGCGGCGACACATTGCGCGATTTTTCCTCCTTTCAGGTGCGGCTGCCCGGCGGGGGATACGCGGCGCTTTTTGATGTCGCGGAAGTGAACAACCGCAGGAGTTTTAATGTATTGCAGCGTTTTGACGCGCGCCTCGGCGTGCATGTCGTCGCCGATGTGGATTTTGCCGCGACGGATTCGCGGCGCGTGCAGAGTCATTTGCGCGAGGTCGTTCTGCCGCGCATCGCCGAGCGCTTCGGCGTTTCGTGGTCGTTTGAGGGCAAGGACGCCGACGAGCGCGAGACCGTCGCCGACATGAAAATAGGACTGCTCGTCGCGGCGATTTTAATATACACAATTCTCGCCGCGGTGTTTTCCTCGTGGTCGCTGCCGCTGGTGATTATTTTGACCGCGCCGCTTTCCGTCATCGGCGCGATAATCGGGCACGCACTGATGGGTTATGATATGTCCATACTTTCCGCGTTCGGAATATTCACGCTCAACGGCATCGTCATCAACGACGCGATTATTCTTGTTCGCGATTACCTTTTGCGGCGGCAAAACGCCCCGCCGGAGGCGAAAGCCGACGCCCTGATAACCGACACCGCCTGCCGCCGTTTGCGCGCGGTTTTGCTTACTTCGCTGACGACGGTGGGGGGGCTTTCGCCGCTGATGCTGGAAACTTCCACGCAGGCGCAGTTTTTGATTCCGATGGCGATTTCCGTCTGCTTCGGGCTGATGTTTGCGACGCTTTTGATTTTGTTTATCGTGCCGGCGTATATTTCCTACCACGAATCGCTGGCGCGCTTTTTCGCGCCCGCTTCCGCCTCGCAAACGCCCCGGCCCCGTTACACTTCTCCGAAAGTGTAACGGGGGATGGCGGGAGTTTGCGCCCGCTCTGAACCCGGCCGTCGTTCAGCGAAAGCCGGAATCCAAAACCCCGTCATTCCCGCGAAGGCGGGAATCCATAGTAACCCTGCCGTTATCGGTGTGTTTGTAATTTGCCGCAGTGCGCGCGTTGTTATGGATTCCCGCTTTCGCGGGAATGACAAGAGGGGTGGGAATGACGAGGGGGATTAGAAATTTGCGCAGTATTTGTAGTTTTCGGGCCAGTTGGGTTCGCGGCATGCTTTGCATTCCGGGGGTGCGGCGGTTTTTTCGCAATCTGCGGCAACGACGGCGAGCGGGAGGAATCTTGCCGTCGCGCCGTTTTCTTCAAAATGCGCCTTCCAGAATTGCACTAGCGACGGATTTTGCAGTTCGCGCAGTTTTTCGCGGGCGACAAAAAGAATGTCAAATTGTGTTCCGCGCAGTTTTTCGCTTTGCGGAGCGCAGCCCTTTTTTTGGAAGGCGGGGTAATCGTGTTCTCCGCCTTTTTTGTAAAGCGAACATCCGCCGGGGGAATGCTCCATCATATCCGAAACGAAAATAACGCGCGCGTTGTCCCCCGCCGTTGCGCCGAGCATTGCCGCAATGGGCGAGCGGTTTGCTTCTTCGCGCCGCGCGAGTTCTTCCACGATGCCGAGCAAAACGCCGACAAATTTTTCGTCAAACTCTTCGCGCCGCTTGCGCGGGTTGTCCAGCCACGGGCTTACCGTTTTGTTCGGCGGAACGCACAAATCAAAAGCGGGCTTTTCCCGCGCGGCGATGGATTCTTCCAGCGCATAAACGCGCACGCGCTGAAAATCGTTCAGGGACGACAAATATTCTCCGCCGCCGAAAAACTCCCGCAGCGCCTTTCGCGCTTTTTCATCCAGCGAATCGGTCGCGTCTATGACAACGGCGATTCCGCCCGGCGCTTCGGGCGGTTCCAGCCGCTTAATGCCCCAAACCGTTTTGCCTTCGGCTTCGGGGCAGAATGTTTTCGCGTCTACCAGCGAGCGGCGTTCTTTTTCCACGGACTGAAAAAAAAACAGCGCGGCGATGAAGAAAAGCCCCGCCGCCCCCAAAACAACGCCGAAGAAATTCGTCAGAAACGCGCCGCGCATCAGGCGCAGGCCTTGGCGATTTCCGCATTAATGACGGTCACCAAACCCTGCTTCAAATTCAGCAGCGCGTGTATCAGTTCTTCAATCTTTTCTTTCAGCAATTCAAAAACGCCGTCCTCTTCGTTTGCGTCCGCCCACGCTTGCCGCGCGTAGGCGTCCCATTCCTCGCGGATGTTGACCCCCCATTCCTTTGCGTTTTCCGCGCTCAGCGCGGGCAGCGCCGGACAGGCGGCTCTGTGCGAGGGGGCGTATTCGTCGTGGTATATCTGCCAGACGCGCCGGACTTCGGCCATCCCCGCGAGGGCGATGATGGGGGAATCGGAATGCCACTGCCGGATGGCGTTTTTTAATTCGCCGAGTTCCCGCCGCAGACGCCCCGGCGCGGTTTGCGCTTTTTGTATTTCTTCGTCAATCGGACCGAGAATCGCCTCGGAATAACTGCGCTTGCCGGCGGCGACGCGCTTTTTGCATTCGCGCAGTTTGGAATACAAATCGGCAAAGCCCCATCCCTTCCAAAAAGAAACGCCGGCGATGACCATCCCGACAATAAAAAGCAGCCCGCTTTGCGACTGGTCAATCTCGCCGCCGATTGCGGCGATTTTGTGATTGCGCAGCGCGACAATGCCGATGTTCAAAAAAACCGACCACGCCGCGCCGAAAAAACAAAGCGCGCGCCAAACCCACGGCGGAATGTCCAAGTTGCCGCGCGCTTTTGTCGCCAAAATCCCCAGCAGCAGCATCGGCAAAACATTAACGCACGAAACCAGCACCGCCAAAAGCGCGCCGCCGACAATTCCGAAATCATCCGCCTCGGCGAACAACCGGGAATTGGCGAAGGATTCCACGGCGATGAGAATGACGGCAAAGCCGATAAAAAACGCCTTGCTGGGTTCGTGCGGCTCTTCCGCGCGCTCTTCCATATTGGGAAAGCGCTCGCGGAATTTGTTTATCAGGTCGTTGTCCTTGCGCAGGGCGGCGAGGGCGGTCTCGGCTTCGCCCATGCGCTTTTGCGCTTCCACATCCAAATGCTTGGCGAAACCGGGGGCGAGTTGCGCCTGAATGTCGTGCTGCAGTTCCTGCGCTTTGTGCCGGGCGGAGTCGCAGCGGTTTTTGAAGCGGTCAAACTCGCCGCCCATTTGCTTGGCGGCGTCGTCCGCGATTTGCCGCAGCGCGCCCTTCCACGCGCCGCAGTTTTCGGCCCCGGCGGGGTCGGTCTTAGCGTCCATCCGCGCCTTCTTAAGAAACTCCTTCGCCCGCGCGGACGAAATCTCAATCTTAGGCGCTTGCGCTGCGGCGTTCATAACTGCGGCGGGGAGTATACCACGATTCTGCCTTGCGTCATTCCCGCACTCCTGCACAAAAAGTCGGGACCCATTCCGCGTCATTCCCGCATTCCTGCAAAAAGGCGGGAATCCAGCAAGCCAGCCGCGTCATTCCCGCATTCCTATTAAAAGGCGGAAATCCAGCGAATTAAAAACCATATCAACGCAATTTGATTTGCTGGATTCCCGCCTCCGGAAAAAATGCGGGAATGACGCAGGGGGGGATTCCCGCACTCCTATTAAAAGGCGGGAATCCAGCAAGCCGGCCGCGTCATTCCCGCATTCCTATTAAAAGGCGGGAATCCAGCGAATATTAATGCCAATACTCCCCCGCCCCCGTCATTCCAGCGAAAGCTGGAATCCATACGCACCCGCGAAAATCGCAGAACCCGAAACTTAGCGATATTCCCAACCCCCCAATGGATTCCAGCTTTCGCTGGAATGACGGGGGAGTACAAAAACACCACCGCTGCGACTGCTGCAACGACGGCAAACTCCGATACTCCAACAATCCCAACCTCGCCGTCATCCCCGCACCGAACAGCGTTATCGCCGTCACCGATTAAGCAAATCCAAAATCCGGTCGGCGGAAATGGCGAAATTCAAATTTTCGCCGCCTTCCCTGCTAAATGTTGTAATGCCGATGAGATTGCCGTCGCCGTCAAACAATCCCCCGCCCGACGAGCCCGGCGAAATCGCCGCATCCGTCTGAATATGCGCCGAGCCATAATCGTCATCCCGCTTTGCCGAAACAATTCCCTGCGATATCGTATATTCTAATCCTTTGGGCGAACCAATCGCAAACACCGTCTCGCCGATTTTAATATTGCGCAAGCGGCGCATTTTGATGCGAGAATCGCCTATTCCTTTTGCGCGCAAAAGGCATAAATCACCATTGCGACGAATAATGTAACCCAAATTAGTGATATTTGTTTCAATCTTATCCCCACTTGCTTTGCCTTTTGCAATGCCGATAATATCGGCATCTTCAACGACATGACAATTCGTCGCCACAATATCCGGGCGCACAATCACCCCGCTTCCTTGCACATCCTCAGCATTTATCACCACGACAAAACGCCACACTTTCGCAAAAACCGCATTTGCTCCACCGACGCTTATCGGTGATTCTTCCTCATATTTTTCTAATGCGGCAACCGCCGACCACTTTTTAAGCCGTTGAGCAATATCAAATGGAGTTTCCCCATCATCACTAGTAGCATTTAAATACGCCCCATTCTTAATAAGAATATCTATCGCCTGTGCGTGTCCTATCCCTGCCGCCACATGCAATGGAGTATAGCCATTGTTGCCTGCCCGATTAACATCCGCACCTGCTCCGGCAAGAGCGTCTATCGCTTTTGCGTGTTCATTCCATGTCGCATGATGCAACGGAGTTTCGCCCCTCTTATCCTCCCGATTGACATCCGCACCGACTTCGGCAAGGGCAACTATCACCTTTGCGTATCCTTCCAATGCCGCCACATGCAACGGAGTATCGCCATCTTTGTCCCCCCGATTAACATCCGCACCGGATTCGGCGAGAGCAACTATCGCTTTTGCATGTCCACTCCCTGCCGCCCAATGCAACGGAGTAAAGCCACTTTTACGCGCCACATTGACATCAGCCCCGGCTTCGGCAAGAACGGTTATCGCCTCTGCATGTCCTTTCCATGCCGCCCTATCCAACGGAGTAATGCCATCTTTATTTGCCCGATTAACATCCGCACCGGCTTCGGCAAGAGCAATTATCGCTTTTGCCTGTCCCCTATTTGCCGCTACATATAACGGAGTAATGCCATCTTTATTTGCCCGATTGACATCTGCCCCGGCTTCGGCAAGAGCAGTTATCACCTTTGCGTGTCCTAACTTTGTCGCCGCATGCAACGGAGTACTGCCATCTTTTCCCCCCCCGATTAACATCCGCCCCGGCTTCGGCAAGTGCGACTATCGCCTTTGCGTGTCCATTCACTGCCGCAAAATGCAACGGAGTAAAACCTTCTTTTTTCGCCCGATTGACATCCGCCCCGGCCTCGGCAAGTGCGATTATCACCTTTGCGTGTCCCCTCAATGCCGCCCAATGCAACGGAGTAGAGCCATTTTTGCTTGCCCGATTAACATCTGCACCAACTTCAGCAAGGACAATTATTACCTGTGTGTATCCACTATTTGCCGCCCAATGCAACGGAGTAAAACCTTCTTCGTTTGCCCGATTGACATCCGACCCGGCCTCGGCAAGCCGCTTAATCTCGGCAACATCGCCACGCCCAGCGGCGCAATGCAGCGGAAACTCCTTGCCGTTTTCAGCGCACCACTCCTCCACCGTCTGCGCACCGACGGCAACCGCCACCACCCCGCACAGGGCGAAAATCAAACACAGGGAAAACCGCCGGAATATTATCATTCCTTAAATGGTAATATTCCTTGCCAATTCCTCAAGCATCTTCTCTTGATGCTTGGCGTATGCGCTCTTCCTCTTCCCTTGTTTTTGCTGCAACAGGGCGCGCGTTGCCTTGGGAATAGGAAAAGCAACACTCGCCAAGTCGGACGGAAACATCCCCTTGTCGTTCTCGGCGGTCGCCTTCGCCCCCGTCTCAAGGAGAGCATCAATTATCCGACGGAATTTGCGCGTCCACCTGCGGAATTCCTTCGGATTTGGAATGTAATTGCAATGCTCATCCGTTTTCTCGCGCAAGCACAAAACCGCCAAATGCAGCGGCGTGTTTTTGTGGGGATTTTGCGCCTTGACGACGCTTTTGTCCTTTCGCAATAGGGCTTTCACGCCGCGGACATCCCCCGCCCGTATAAGGCGCCACAATTTTTCCCTGTTGTATTTTTTGTCTTCGGGCGAAAGTTTAGCCATCAGTTTCGTCTCCCTCAAATCTCGCCGCTCCGAAATGGCGGCACATTCGGCATTATACGCGAAAATTTGTTTTTGTCTACTAATTCGCTGGATTCCCGCCTCTGGGAAAAGTGCGGGAATGACGCGGGGGGGATTCTCGCTTTTGGGAAGAGTGCGGGAATGACGCGGTTTGGGGTTTGCTGGATTCCCGCCTTTTGGAAGAGTGCGGGAATGACGCGGGGGGAATCGGGGTAGAATGGGGGATATGTCGGCGGGGGAGATTGCGGCTGGGGGGGGGAGCGTTCGGTTTTGGCTGGACGGGGGGGAGGTGTTTGCGGGGGCGGGGGAGAATATCTTGGAGGCGGCGCGGCGTTACGGTTTGGAGATCCCGCATCTTTGTTACAAGCCGGGGTATCGGGCGGCGGGGAACTGCCGGGTTTGCGTTGTGGAGATTGAGGGCGAGCGCGTTTTGGCGCCTTCGTGCTGCCGGTTTCCGCGGGAGGGAATGAAGGTGCATTCCGCCAATGCGCGCGCGCGGCATTCGCAGAAAATGGTCGCCGAACTTTTGCTGGCGGATTTGCCGGGGGGGGATGGGGGAGTGAGCAAGGTTGCCCCCCCCCAGCCCCCCCCATCAAAGATGGAGGGGGGGTATGAAGTGTCCCCGTCGGAGATGGAGAGGGGGACTTCCGGCAACGGTTACAACGGCAACGGTTACCGTCCTCGGCGGCGGGATGATGAGTTTGAGAAGTGGCGGAGGTTTTTGGGGGTGGATGTTTCGCGGTTTCCTTCGCGGGAACAACCGGCGGCGGATCTTTCGCATCCGGCGATGGCGGTCAATTTGGAATCGTGCATTCAATGCACGAGATGCGTGCGCGCCTGCCGCGAAGAACAAGTTAACGGCGTCATCGGTTACGCCGGGCGCGGCGCGAACGCGGCGATTGTTTTTGATTTCGCGCGGGCGATGGGGGATTCCACTTGCGTCGGCTGCGGCGAATGCGTTCAGGCGTGCCCGACCGGCGCGCTCGCGCCCGCATTCGGCGTGGCGACGGAAACTCCGGACGCTTCCGTGGAATCGCTCTGCCCCTATTGCGGCGTCGGCTGCCAAACGGTTTTCCATATTAAAGACAACCGCGTGCTTTATGCCGACGGTCGCGAAGGCCCGGCAAACCGTTCGCGTTTGTGCGTCAAAGGAAGATTCGGCGGCGATTACGCGCGGCACCGTCACCGTTTATTAAAACCGCTGATGCGTTTGCCCGGCGCGGAAAAAAATCCGGAGCAAATGCTGGACCCCGACGATTGGCGCGAGGTTTTTCGCGAAGCGGAATGGGACGAAGCGTTGGATTTTGCCGGCGGCGCGCTGCGCAACATACGCGACGAACACGGCGCCGACGCGCTCGCCGGTTTCGGTTCGGCAAAGGGCAGCAACGAAGAGGCGTATTTGTTTCAAAAACTGGTGCGCGCGGGTTTTGGCGGCAACAATGTGGACCACTGCACGCGGCTTTGCCATGCGTCTTCGGTCGCCGCGCTTTTGGAGGGCATCGGTTCCGGCGCGGTTTCCAATCAGGTTTCCGATGTTTTGAAGACGGAAGTGGCGATTGTCGTCGGCGCGAATCCGACTGTGAATCATCCCGTCGCGGCGACGGTGATGAAGAACGCCGCGGCGCGCGGGGTGCGGCTCATCACTTTGGACCCGCGCGGTTCGGCGCTTTCGCAGCACGCGGCGATGGATTTGCGCATCAAGCCCGATTCGGATGTCGCTTTTTTAAATGCGATGATGCATGTCATCGTCGCGGAAGGAATGGCGGACGACGATTTTATTAAAGCGCGCACAAAGGATTCGGAAAAACTGAAAGCGCAAGTCGCAAAATGCCCGCCGGAATTGATGTCGCCGATTTGCGGCGTTTCGCCGGAGGATATTCGCGCCGCCGCGCGCCTTTACGGAAATGCAAAACGCGCGATGATATTTTGGGGAATGGGAATCTCGCAGCACACGCACGGCACCGACAACGCGCGCTGCCTGATTGCATTGGCGATGCTGACCGGCAATATCGGCAGGGACGGTTGCGGCTTGCATCCGCTGCGCGGGCAAAACAATGTGCAGGGCGCATCGGATGCGGGGTTGATTCCGATGGTCTTTCCGGATTACATGCGCGTGGACGATGCAAAAGCGCGCGCGCGTTTTGAAGAGTTGTGGGGATGCGAATTGGACAAAAAGCCGGGCTTGACTGTTGTGGAAATAGTAAACGCCGCGGCGCGGGGGGATATTCGCGGGATGTATGTGATGGGCGAAAACCCGGCGATGTCCGACCCGGACGCATCGCACGCGCGCGCGGGCTTGGCGAATTTGGAAATGCTTGCGGTGCAGGACATATTTCTGACGGAAACTGCGGCGCTCGCCGATGTTGTTTTTCCGGCGTCTGCGTTCGCGGAAAAAACGGGGACATTCACAAACACCGACCGGATGGTGCAGCTCGGCCGGCGCGCTTTGGATTTGCCCGGCGACGCGCGGCAGGATTTGTGGATTATCCGCGAAATGGCGCGGCGGCTGGGTTTGGAATGGGATTACCCCGGCGCGGAATCCGGAGTCGCGCGCGTTTTTGACGAAATGCGAAAGGCGATGCCGAGCATCGGCGGCGTAACCTGGGAGCGTTTGCAAAACGAACACTGCGTCGTGTATCCCTGCATGCGCGAGGGCGACCCCGGCGAGACGGTGATATTTAAAGAATCGTTTCCGACCGCGGACGGTTTGGGCAAATTTGTTCCCGCGGATTTTTCCCCGGCGCAGGAATTGCCCGACGAGGAATATCCTTTTGTTTTAATAACCGGGCGCGAGCTGGAGCATTGGCACACCGGCGCGATGACTCGCCGGAGCGAAGTTTTGGACGCGATTGAACCGGCGCCATCGGTCGCGATGCATCCGGAAGATTTGGAAGCGCGCGGTTTTTGCGCGGGCGATGTCGTGACCGTCTCTTCGCGGCGCGGGGAAGTTTCGCTGGCGGCGAGGGCGGACGCGAACACCCCGCGCGGCGCGGCGTTTATTCCTTTTTGCTATTACGAAGCGGCGGCGAATTTGCTGACAAACCCCGCGCTGGACCCTTTCGGAAAAATCCCGGAGTTTAAATACTGCGCGGTAAAAATAACCCCCGGCGGCAACCCCCCGCCGCCTTTGAGTTTCGGCGGCGTCGCCGAAGCGGGCGCGGAATCCGCCGATGCGCCGCATTCCGCCGGGGATGGGGTATAATCCGCCAATGGCAGAAAAAACCGAAGCCGCCCCAAAAAAGGGCCCTGTCGTCGTCTCCGTCATCAACCTCAAAGGCGGGGTTGGGAAGACGACCGCCGCCGTGTTGTTGGCGCGTTATGCAGCCCAGCAAAATCTCAATGTGCTTGCGGTAGATTTGGACCCGCAGGCGAACATGAGCCAAGCGCTCATGGAAGGGGATTACACGAAATTTATGGATGCCCACCAACCCTCCGTTCTGGAGCTTTTTGGAGGTCTGGGCTACATCCCGCCTTCGCCCGAGCGCACGGCGCCGGCGCCTCTGGCGCAGATTGCTCGCAAGGTGAAAGGCAGGGATAATTTCCATGCCATTCTGTCGCGCTTTGATTTTTCGGACGCGCTCATCGCTTCCGTAAAATTTGACGAGCGCGCCCTGGCGAGGTTTATCGCCCAGGAAATGCAGGACAGAGACCTGATTTTGATTGACTGCGCTCCCACTGATTCGGCGCTTAGCCGGGCGGCATACCACGCTTCCCGCTATGTGCTTATTCCTGTGCGGGAGGACTTCTTTTCAACTATCGGCTTTCCGTTATTGTGGGCGTCGCTGGAAAAGTTTCGCAAAGAAAATCCCGGACACGGGATTGAGGTGTGCGGCGTTTTGACGACGATAGGAGATTATGACCCTGGCCCCGACGCGGTGCGAGCGCGCAAAGATATCAAAAAGGACGCGCAGAAACACAAATGGCCCGTCATGAACACGGTGTTGCGCTATTCCAAGAGCATACCGAGGATGATGAGGGTGGCGCATCCTCCCAATGTCCATTCGCCGACATGGAATAACATTGCTTCCGTGGCGGAGGAGTTTCTACAAAAAGTGGGAATGTCAACGGGCAAAAACAAATGACCGTCCGGCAAACCAGCATGCAAAAAACTTTGGCGGCTTTGGTTGCGGATTACGGGTATGACTCGGTCCGGCGAGGCGTGGAAAAAATGCGCCCGCTGAAAAAACCTGCGAGCAAGACGCTTGCCGCGCCGAAGAACCGTCGGGAAAAGCCGCGCGCGCGCAAAAATGCTGTCGCCGTTGTCGGCTCGTTGAAATTGAACGACGAGGAGCAGAAGCGGATGTTGACGGTTTTGGCGGAAAAATACGACGCCAAAACTTTCATTCCGTATGTCGCCAGTGCTCGCGCTTTTCTGGAAAGGGAAGGCGCGGACATTTCCCGCGTCAAATCCCGGCAACAGGTTACCGTTGCCATCTTTAAGCGGCTGGCAGGATGGGAAACGGAACGCCTGCGGGAAATGGACGACGGCGGCTGGTACGCTCCGCACGAAGGACTCGCCCCTATCGCGGAAGCGATAGAGAACTTCGCCCGCCAGCGCCGCCTTTGAGTTTCGGCGGCGTTGCGGCGGAACAACAAGCCGATTCTGCCTGAGCGAATGTTGACTATGCCGCGCTTGCGGGCGGCGGTTGCGGTTGTTGTTGTCGCTGTTGTTGCGGCGGCGGGGGGGGGGTATGCTTTTGCGCATGGGGATAACGGTTCCGACGGTGATGGGGGAGTTGCCGGGGGGGGGTTGCCGGGGGAGGTTCGGGGGTTGATGAAGAAGCACCGGATACGGGCGGGGAATGTCGGGATTTGGATTCAGCGGGCGGATTCGGGGGAGGTGTTGCTGGCGCACAATGCGGGGGAGGCGTTTAATCCGGCGTCGGCGGTTAAAGTCGTTACCGGCTGGGCGGCGATAAACGCGCACGGGGCGCGGCGTTTGTTTCGCACCGAGATGCGGCACACCGGGAAAATACAAAACGGCGAGTTGCGCGGCGATTTGTATCTGATAGGCGGCGGCGACCCGCACATCACCGCGGACAATTTTTTGCATTTTCTCAACCGTCTGCGCGATCTTGGCGTGCGCAAAATTAAGGGCGACCTGATTATTGACGACGGCTTTTTTGATTTGCCTTCTCACGATCCTTTCGCTTTTGACGGCGCCGGGCGGCAGCCCTACAACGCGGGCGCGGCGGCGCTTGCGGTTAATTTTCAGGCGCAAAAAGTTGTTGTTGTTTCCGAAGGAAAAAACAAGGCGCGCGCGCAAACTACTCCGCCGAATGACAATTTTGTCGTGCGCGCGGAACTCCGCCCCGGCGGGGGACGATGTCGCTGGCCGGGGCGGGTGCGCGAACGCTACGAAGGCAATCGGGAAAAACTGACATTAGTTTTGAGCGGTGTTTTTCCGCGGCGGTGCAAAAAGCAATTTGTTGTCGCGCCTTTGGAACCCGCGGCGCATGCGGCCGGGGCTTTTGCCGGGGCGTGGCGGCGGCTGGGCGGGGAATGGGACGGGAGTTGGCGGCGCGGCGCGGCTCCGAAAAACGCGCGGGCGCTTTTGACTATGCATTCCTTGCGCGTTCCGCAATTGATATACGCGATGAACAAGCACAGCAGCAATCTCATCGCGCGGCATTTGTTTTTGTCTTTGGGCGAAAGCGGCCCGCCGTATTCGCTGCCGGCGGCGCGGGCGGCGATGCGCGAACAATTGGCGGAAGCGGGGGTTGACGCGTCGCAATGGTTTGTGGAAAACGGCAGCGGGCTTTCGCGCCGGACGCGGGTGACGGCGCGGGGGATGGGGGGCGTGTTGGCGGCGGCCTGGCGGCATCCGATGCGCGCCGAGATTGTTTCTTCGCTGCCGATACTGGGCGTTGACGGCACGCTGAAAAAACGGCTGCGCTGGTCGCCCTACCGGCGGCAGGGACACTTGAAAACCGGGGGGTTGAACGGGGTGCGCTCGCTCGCGGGTTTCTTGCGCGACGCAAGCGGCGGTTATGTTTTTTTTGTTTCGCTGATAAACCAAAACGGCGGCGCGGCGAAAAATTTTGAGGACGCGCTGATACAATGGGCGCACGGGAAGGCGGCGCAATGAATAAAAAAAGCGGATGGAACAAACGGCTGCGGCCGCTTTCGGCGGCGGCGGCGGCTTTTAATGCGTCCGTCGGTTTTGACCGGCGGCTGGCGATGCACGACATCGCCGCTTCGCTTGCGCACGCCGAAATGCTCGCGGCGCAAAACATCATCGCGCAAAAAGATTACCGCGCCATCGCAAAAGGACTCGCGACCGTGCGCGCCGAAATCGCGGCGGACAAATTTGAATGGCGCGAAGAGGACGAGGATGTTCATATGAACATAGAGCGCCGGCTGACGGAACTCGCCGGCGACGCCGGGCGCAAACTGCATACCGCGCGCTCGCGCAACGACCAAGTGGCGACCGATTTGCGCTTGTGGCTGCGCGAAGAATCGGACGCGCTGCGCGGGGAATTAAAAACGGCGCGCCTTGCTTTGCTCGCGCAGGCGGAAAAATACGCTTCGGTGTTGATGCCGGGGATGACGCATTTGCAGCCGGCGCAGCCGATAACATTCGGTCACCATTTGCTGGCGTATGACGATATGCTGGCGCGCGACATCGGGCGGCTTGCGGACGGCCGGCGGCGGTTGAATATGCTGCCGCTGGGTTCGGGCGCGCTCGCCGGGGTGGGGTATCCGATTGACCGTGCGCGGGTGGCGAAGAGTTTGGATTTTGACGGCGTTTGTCAGAACGCTGCGGACGCCGTTTCGGCGCGCGATTTTGCCGCGGAGTTTGCGGCGGCGGCGGCGGTGGTTATGGCGCATTTTTCGCGGTTTTGCGAGGAGGTTGTTTTGTGGTCTTCGCCGGCGTTCGGTTTTATACGGCTGCCGGATTCTTTGTGCGCGGGTTCTTCCATAATGCCGCAGAAAAAAAACCCGGACATCGCCGAACTGATGCGGGGAAAATGCGGGCGGGTTTTCGGCGCGGCGGTTGCGCTGCTGACCGTGATGAAGGGTCAGCCGCTCGCCTACAACAAGGACAATCAGGAGGACAAGGAAGCGCTCTTTGACTGCGCCGACACTGTGCGCGCCTGCGCGCGAATGTTCGCGCAAATGGCGGCGGAGATGAAGGCGGACAAGAAAAAAATGCGCGCGCATTTGGATTTGGGTTTTTGCGGCGCGACGGAACTCGCCGACGAACTCGCGCGCCGGGGGACTCCCTTTCGCAGCGCGCACGAAGCCGTCGCCGGCGTCGTCAACTATGCGGAAAGGGCGGGGATTTTGCTGGAGGAATTTACGCTGCCGGAATTGAAAACGCTCGTCCCCGGCGCGGACAAAAAAATGCTGCAGGTGCTGCAGCCGGAAAACGCCGTTGCCGCGCGCAGTCACACGGGCGGGACCGCCCCGCGGGAAGTGCTGCGGCAAGTTAAAAAACGCAAGCGGGAAATTGCGGGATGGTGACGGTTGTTTCCGCGTTTTTAATTTGAGCGGGCGGGGACGCCCGCTTTTTTTTGGATGCGTTACACCTCTGGAGAGGTGTAACGAGACGGTTTTTTTAATTTGCTGGATTCCCGCCTCTGGGAAAATGCGGGAATGACGCGGGGGAGGGGGACGGTGACTGTCGTTTCCGCGTTTTTAATTTGAGCGGACGGGGACGCCCGCTATTTTATGTTGCGTTACACCTCTGGAGAGGTGTAACGAGGCCGGGTATACAGCGGCGGTTTTGTGGTTTTTTTTAATTTGCTGGATTCCCGCTTCTGGGAAAAGTGCGGGAATGACGCGGGGGGAGGGGGTTATTCGGGGGTTATGCCTTTTTGGCGGAGGAGGGCGGGGAGTTCGCCGTTTTCGTACATTTCTCGGATGATGTCGGCGCCGCCGATGAACTCGCCTTTGATGTAGAGCTGGGGGACGGTGGGCCAGTCGGAGAAGTCCTTGACGCCTTGGCGTATGTCGGCGTCGGCGAGGACATCCACGGCGAGGAATT
>JAHRAH010000050.1 GCA_020027345.1 Gammaproteobacteria bacterium
GCCGTCAAGGAAAAAGGCGGCGGCGGCGGGGGCATATTCTAAGGGCAAAGCGGGCGGTTTTTGCGGCGGCGGGAAAAATTAAAATGACGGACGGCGAACTCGCACACTGGCGCGGCAAACGCGTCGCTCTTGGGCTTTCCGGGGGAGTGGATTCTTCGGTCGCCGCCCTTCTGCTGCTGCGGGCGGGGGCGGATGTGCGCGCGTTCTTTATGAGCAACTGGCGCGATGACGATGACGGGGACGGTGTTGACAACGGTGACGGTGGTGACGGTGGTGACGGCGACGACAACGGTAACGGTAAAGGTAAAAATGGTTGCAACGACGGTCCCGACCTCGCGTCCGCCGCCGCCGCCGCAGACATTCTCGGCATACCGTTGGACGCCGTCAGTTTTGCCGACGAATACCGGCGGCTCGTTTTCGCCCCCTTCCTCGCCGAACTGCGCCGCGGGCGCACGCCGAACCCGGATGTCCTCTGCAACAGTCATATCAAGTTTGACGCCTTCCTGCGTTATGCGCGCGAGGACGGTTGCGAAGCAGTCGCCACCGGACACTACGCCGGAATCCTCCGCCCCGAAGCGTCCGGCGGCGGCGCGCAAAAACTCCGCCTGCAAAAAGGCGAGGATTCGGCGAAAGACCAAAGTTATTTCCTCCACCGCCTCGCGCAACCGCAACTCGCCCGCGCGATTTTCCCGCTTGCGCGCCTGCACAAAGCCGATGTGCGCGCGATGGCGAAAGCGGCGGGACTGGCGAACTGGTCGCGCAAGGACAGCGCCGGGATTTGTTTTATCGGCAAACGCCGTTTTGCCGAATTCATCCGCCGCTACCTGCCCGACAACCCGGGCGAGATACAAACCCCCGAAGGCGAAACAGTCGGCGCGCACTCCGGGCTGCATCTCTACACCATCGGACAACGGCGCGGGCTGGGAATCGGCGGCGGCGAACCATGGTTTGTCTGCGGCAAACGGCTGCGGGAGAATGTCCTGCAAGTGTCGCGCGGCGACGCCCCGGCGCTATTCCGCAACGAAATCCGAATCTCCGACGCGCACTGGATAGCCGAAATCCCCCCGCCCACCAATTGGGTCTTCGCCGCCAGATTGCGCCACGGACAAGAACCGGCAAGTTGCACCCTGTCATCAGCAACAAACGAGAATGCAACCATCCTCTTCCCCCTCCGCCAAAGAGCCCCCGCCCCCGGCCAAAGCGCCGTCCTCTACGACGGCAACACCTGCCTAGGCGGCGGAATAATAGAACCCCCCCCGGCAGTGGAATAGAACCATAACCGTCATTCCCGCGAAAGCGGGAATCCATACGAGGCCGGCGAAAAAAGCAAACCTTTCCGTGCGCGGAAAGAACAACGAAAAAGCAAAGGCCGTATGGATTCCCGCTTTCGCGGGAATGACGGGTGTTAGAGGACGGCGCTCAGGCGGCGGATGTTTTGGGTGATTTGGGCGGTGGCGGCGGTGAAGGCGGTGGTTTCGGATTTGGTTGTTTGGGGGGAGAGGGAGGCGCGGACGGCGGTTTGGGCTTTTTCGGGGGGGACTCCCATCGCCAGCAGGACATGGCTGGGTTCGTCCTTCATACTGGAACAAGCCGCGCCGCTGGCGGCGGCGAATCCGGACTGATCCAGCATCACGACCAGCGTCTCGCCGTCTATGCCGTCAAAACCGAAGAGCGATGTGTTCGGCAGGCGCGGGGCGGCGGCAGCGAAGATGCGGGCGCCGGCGGCGCGCAGTTCGGTTTCCATTGCGTCGCGCAGTTCGCACATTGCTTTTGCGCGCACTTGGACATTCGCGGCGGCTTCGGCGAAGGCGGCGCCCATTCCGACTATGCCGGGGACATTTTCCGTCCCCGAGCGGCGTCCGCCTTCGTGTCCGCCGCCGTCCAGCAGGGGCAGCCATTCCACTCCGGCGCGCACTATCAAAGCGGCGGCGCCTTTGGGACCGCCGGCTTTGTGCGCGGAGACCGTCATTGCGTCCGCGCCCAGTTCGGCGAAGTTGACGGGGATTTTGCCGACCGCCTGCGCGGCGTCGGTGTGCATTAGCGCGCCGTGACCGTGCGCGATTTCCGCCGTTTTTTTGATGTCCTGTATCACGCCGGTTTCGTTGTTTGCCAGCATTACGGAGACGAGCGCGCAACCCTTCGCCGCGCCTTCTTTTGCCGGGGCGAGGGTTTGGCGGAGGTCGTCCCAGTCCAGTTCGCCGTTTTCGTTTACGGCGACGGGGATGTTGCCGATTCCGCCGCGGGCGAGGGCGCGGGCGGCGCAGAGGACGCAGGGGTGTTCGGTCGCGCCGACGGCGACTGCCGCGCGCAGGGAGAGAACGGCGGCGCCCTTGATGAAGGTGTTGTTGCTTTCGGTGCCGGAGGAGGTGAGGACGACTTCGCCGGGTTTTGCGCCGACGGCTTCGGCGATTTGTTCGCGGGCAGTATCCACGGCGGCGCGCGCGCGTCTGCCGTATTCGTGGCGGGAGGAGGCGTTGCCGAAGTTCTCGCGCAGGAAGGGTTCCATCGCCGCGCGCGCCGCTTCGCCGAGGGGCGTGGTGGCGTTGTGGTCCAGATAGACGGGGAGGGGCGGCGGCACGGAAAAAACGGCGGGCGGGGGATGTCATTATAGAATAGGCGGCTATGCTTTTTTCGCCTTCGCGCGCGCGCCGATGACCGAGCGGAAACCGCGGGGACTGGCGGCGGCGAAGTCGGATTTTCACGCGCTTGTTGCGTCGCTGCAGTTTATGTGGCACGAATGGGGCTGCGCGATATTGGAGCCGCTGGATATGGAAGTGGGCGCCGGGACTTTTCATCCGGCAACATTCCTGCGGGCGCTGGGGCCGGAACCGTGGAAGGCGGCGTATGTTCAACCTTCGCGGCGCCCGCAGGACGGTCGGCGGGGGGAAAACCCGAACCGCCTGCAACATTATCATCAGTTTCAGGTGGTGATGAAGCCGCCGCCGCGCGACTTCAAGGATATGTTTTTGGTTTCGCTGGAAGCGCTGGGCGTGAGCATGCGCGAAAACGACATTCGCTTTGTGGAGGACAACTGGGAATCGCCGACGCTGGGCGCTTGGGGCTGCGGCTGGGAAGTGTGGGTGAACGGCGCGGAAGTAACGCAGTTTACTTATTTTCAGCAGGCGGGGGGGATGGCGCTGGCGCCCGTCACCGGCGAGATAACCTACGGCTTGGAACGGCTGGCGATGATATTGCAGGGCGTGGAAAATGTTTTTGATTTGCAGTGGCGGGAGGGCTTGCGCTACGGCGACATCTGGCTGCAAAACGAACGCGAACAGTCGGAATACAATTTTGAATCCGCCGACGCCGATTTTTTAATGCGGAGTTTCGGCGAATGCGAAAAGCAGTGCGAGCGGCTGCTCGCCAAAAACCTGCCGCTGCCGGCCTACGAGATGACGATGAAGTGTTCGCATCTTTTTAATTTGCTGGACGCGCGCGGGGTGATTTCGGCGAGCGGGCGCGTGGATTATGTCAAGCGCGTTCGCGAACTCGCGCAGGGATGCGCCGGGGAATATGTGGAAAGCCGCCGCAAATTGGATTTTCCGCTTTGCAAAAAAGAAAGCGGGGAAGAGGATGACGGCGACGGTGGTGTTGACGGTGTTGACAGTGGTGACGGTAACGATGACCGTAACCGCGACAACGAAAGCGTCGGCGAAAAATGAAAAACGAGTCCCGCGAAAAACTGCGGCTGTTCTTTGCGGAGCAGTGCCTCATTCTCGGCACGGGGATAAAACTTTCGGCCGGCGGCAGCGCGAGTTTTTATTTTGACTGCAAGCGCGCGACGCTGAACGGCGAATGCCTGATAACCGTCGCCGATTGGATTTTGGACGACATTGCGCCTGCGCTTTCGCCGCCGGCGGATTTTCTCGGCGGGCCGACTATGGGCGCGGATTTTATCGCCGCAGCCGTTGCCGTGCGGGCGGCCGAACGCGGAATGGATTCGCTTTCGCGCGCTTGCATTGTCCGCCGCGAAACAAAAGAATACGGCGCGCAAAACTTTATAGAAAATGCGCCGCCATCGGGCGCGCGCGTTTTGGTCGTGGAAGATGTCATCACTACCGGCGGTTCGGCCTCGCGCGCATGCGAAGCGCTGCTCAAACACGGTTGCGAAATAGCCGGCATCGCCGCGCTCATAGACCGCGGCAACATCGGCAGGGAAGTGTTGGAGCAAAAATACCGCGTGAAAGTGCATGCGCTTTTTAATCCCCGCGACTTCGCCGCGTGGCTGGAACGCGAAGGCGAACAATGACCGCGCCGCTGTTGGTGGAAGTGCAAACCGAGGAACTGCCGGTTGCCGCCGTGCGCTATCTGGCGCGGGAGTTTCCGCGCGAACTCTTTCGCCGGTTGCGCGGCGGAGGTTTTACCGATGAAAAAAGCAAAATCGCCGAAGGGGAATTTGCGACGCCGCGCCGCTTTGCCGCGATTATTGAAGGTGTGCGCGGACGGACACTGGTGCGCGCGGTGACAAAACGCGGGCCGCAAGTGCGGCACAGTTTTCAATCGGACGGCTCGCCGACGCGGGCGCTGCGCGGGTTTATGCGCTCCGTCGGCGCCGCCGACATTTCCAAACTTTCGCGCGCGAAAGAAAAAGAGCGCGAGTATGTCGTCTGGCGCGGAAAAGAAGGCGGGGAGCGGCTCTGCGACGAAATCGCGCCGATGGTTTGCGAAACGCTCGCCGCCATTTCCGATTTGCCCGAAATGCATTGGTGCGAACGCGATTACAAATTCGTCCGCCCGGTCGTCGGCGCGACGATAGTGCAAGGCGCGAGGGCGGTGCTTTCCGGACAAGTGATGGGACGGGATTTAAGCGGGGGGACTTTCGCGCATCCTTTGCATTCGCGCAAGGTGCGCATCCCCCGCGCCGCCGACTACCGCAAAACGCTGCGCGAAAAAGGGCATGTCATCGTGGAATACGGCGAACGCGAAAAGATGCTGCGCGCGCAACTGCAAAAAGCCGCGGACAAATTGCAATTGCGCTGGGAAACGCTGGACGCCGAAAAACTGCTGCGGGAAGTCGTGGCGATGTGCGAATGGCCCGTCGTCGTCGCCTGCGAACTGGACAAAGTGTTTTCGCGCCTGCCGGCCTTTTGCGTCGCCGGCTGCATAATGCGGCATCAAAAATGCTTTCCGCTGTTTGACAAAAAACGGCGGGTTGCCGGTTTTCTTTTCGTCGCCGACGGCGAGCGCGGGGACGATTCCAAAATTCGCGCCGGGCTGGGCGCGGTCGTGCGCGCGCGCTTGCGCGACCTCATCCATTATCTGACAGCCGACTTCAAACTCACGCAAAAAGAGGCGGGCGAAAAACTGCGCGGCATAACCCACAACCGTTACCTCGGCGACCAGTCCCGCCGCGCGGCGCGGCTGCAAAAAATCGCCGCGCAAATCGGCGAAACAATGGGGCTCGGCAAAACCGAAGCCGCAAACTTAAAACGCGCGGCGGAAATTTGCAAATTGGATTTGCCGACGCAAATGGTCGGCGAATACCCCGAACTCGCCGGAAAAATGGCGGCGCTTTATTTTTGCGAAGGAAACGCGGCGGTCGCCGAAATCCTGGGCAGCCACGCCAGCGAGGACATCATCCCCCTTTTTCGCGACCGGCCGTCGGCGGCGCTTTTTCTGGCCGACAGGTTGGAGAAAATCACCGGCATGTTTATCATCGGCAAGGAGCCGGCGGGCCGGAGCGACCCGCACGGTTTGCGCCGCGCGGCGCATCAGGCGGCGGATGTGCTCGCCAAACAGGAACCGTCGCTGCCGCTCGGCGAATTGCAGCGCATTATCCTCGCCGTGTTTGTGGAGGACTTTCGCGAAGCCGCAAAAAACAAGGAAGGCAAAACTATTTTTGAAACCGTGGATGTGAACAAGCACGGCGACTTTTCCGGCGCAGTCGCCGAGGGCGTGCCGATGGATTCGGCCTACGCCGCTTTTTATGCGAGTTCTTTTACCTCCACCGTAAAAGAAGGCAGCAACGACAAACCGCTCGCAAAAATGCATGAGTTTGTCATCCGCCGCGCGCCTTTGCCGGAGAACGCCGAAACCGCGATACTGAACGCGGTCTATGCCGTAAAGCCGGACTTCCCCGCGCAAATCGCGCAGCGCCACGATGCGGTGCGAATCTTTTTGCGGCGCGAAGAAGCGCCGGCGCTGCTCGCCGCAAACAAGCGCATCGGCAACATCCTGCGCAAGTCCGGCGCGCCCGCCGCCGCCGCCTTTTCCGTCAAACTGCTGCGCGAGCCGGCCGAAAAAACACTGCACGAGTGCCTGCAAAGTTTGGAGAAAAAAACAAAAGCGCACATCGCCGAAAACGATTTTTCCGCGGCGCTTTCCGCACTCGCCGCCGAAGCGGCAAAACCCGTCGCCGACTTTTTTGACAATGTGCTGGTGAACGCCGAAGAAAAAAACCTGCGCAACAACCGTCTCGCACTGCTCGCGCGCCTGCAAAAACTCCTAAACAGCGTCGCCGACCTCTCGCACATCGTCTAATGCAATGACGATTGCAACCGTTATAACTATACCCCCCGCCGAAATGACGGCCGCAACTATACCCCCCGCCGCGAAGCGGGGGGGGGTCGGAGAATACACCGACGACGAAGTCGGCGGTGTATTCTCCGGGGGGGTGGAGAGCGACCGTAAAATCGGCGGGATATTCTCCGGGGGGGTGGAATGCGCCCGCAAAAAATGAAAAAATGAAAATACTAATAGCGACTGTTATTGCGGTGTTGTTTGTATACGCCGCCGCCTGCGCGTTTTTGTATTTTGCGCAGGAACGGTTAATCTTTCACCCCCGCAAAACGCCGGAAAAAAACCGTGCGCAGTTGCGGGAGTTCGCCGCCGAATTCACAACCCCCGACGGCGCCGTTTTGCGCGGCTGGCTGCTGCCGGGCGAAAACCCGCAAGCGGCGCGCGGATGCAAGTTGCTGATATATTTCGGCGGCAGCGCCGAGGAAGCGTCGGAGAGTTTGCTCGCCGGCAAGCCCGCGCCAAACGCCGCCCGCCTGTATGTCAACTACCGCGGCTACGGCGAAAGCGAAGGCAAACCCTCGGCGCAAGCGATGCGCGAGGACGCCCTTTTTCTGCTGGACGAAGCGGCGAAACGAATGAATCTGCAGCCGCCGCAAATATGCATCGCCGGCAGGAGTTTGGGCTCGCACATGGCCGCCTACGCCGCCGCAAAGCGCCCGGTCGGAAAACTCGCGATGATCACCCCCTTTGACAGCGTCGCCGCCGTCGGCGAAAAACGCTATCCGATTTTCCCCGTGCGCAAAATGCTGCGCCATCATTTCAACACTCTCGCCTTCGCCGAAAAAATAAGCGCCCCGACATTGTTTGTTTTGGCGGAAGAAGACCGCACCGTCCCCCGCCCCCGCAGCGAAACTTTGATAAACCATTGGCGCGCCCCGCGCACAATAAAAGAAATCCCCGGCAGCGCCCACTCGCGATTAAACCTCCCCCAATACTGGCAAACTCTCCACGAATTCTTCTCCGCCCCCTGACGGTCGCCGCATTAATCCGCAAGGGTTTTTTTTATGATGGCGGATGCTTGGGCGGGGTTGGCTTTTCCTTTGGTCGCCGACATTATTTTGCCGACGAAGAAGGC
This sequence comes from Gammaproteobacteria bacterium, assembly GCA_020027345.1. Lineage (GTDB taxonomy): Bacteria > Pseudomonadota > Gammaproteobacteria > Tethybacterales > Persebacteraceae > JAHRAH01. The sequence goes on from JAHRAH010000050.1 coordinate 7,595, forward strand.
GAGGAGTTTTTCTTTTCCGCTGCGGTATTCCTGCGCCTGCGCGGGATGGGCGCGGACGATTTCTTCGGCCAGTTTTTGCAGTTCGCCTTCGTCGCTGATTTGGCGCAAACCCTCGCGGGCGATGATTGCTTCGGCGTTTTCGCCGCTCTTCCACATTGTTTCCAAAACCGCTTTCGCCGTTTTGCCGGATATGACTCCCTCGCCGATGGCGCGCAGCAAACCGGCGAGCGCTTTTGCGTTTACCGGCGCGGCCTTTGCCGAAAGCGAATGCCTGTTCATCAGCGACGCCAAATCGCCCAGTATCCAGTTCGCCGCGGTTTTTGCGACTGCGGCGAGGTTTTCTTTTGCGGGCGCGAGTTCGGCGAGCGTTTTTTCAAAGTAATCGGCGAGTTCGCGCGCGGCGCAAAGCAGTCCGGCGTCGTAACCGTTCAATCCGTATTTTTCCGCAAGCATCCGCCGCCGCGCGCGCGGCAAAACCGGCAGCGATTCTTTTATGCGCGCTATCGTTTCTTCCGAAATCAAAAGCGGCGGCAAATCGGGGTCGGGAAAATAACGGTAATCTTCGGCGTCTTCTTTCCCCCGCATCGGGCGCGTTTCGCCGCGGGCGGGGTCAAAAAGCAATGTTTGCTGCGTGACAGTCCCCCCGCTTTGCAAAACTTCGGCCTGCCTTTCGGCTTCGTAGTTTAACGCCTGCTCCAAAAAGCGGAACGAGTTCAGGTTTTTTATTTCGCAGCGCACGCCGGGATTTCCTTTTTTATCGCGCAGCGATATGTTCGCGTCCATGCGAAAGGAACCCTCCTGCATATTGCCGTCGCAAATGTCCAGCCAGCGCACGAGCGCATGCACCGTTTTTGCGTATGCCGCCGCTTCCGCCGCGGAAAAAATATGCGGTTCGGAAACTATCTCCAAAAGCGGGACGCCGGCGCGGTTTAAATCGGCGACGGACGCGCCGCCTTCGTGCGCGAGTTTTCCGGCGTCCTCTTCCAAGTGCGCGCGAATTAACCCCACGCTTTTTTCGCCGCCTTTGGAATCTTCCACGACAATCGCGCCGCCGCTGACGACCGGATATTCGTACTGGCTGATTTGATACCCTTTCGGCAGGTCGGGGTAGAAATAGTTTTTGCGCGCGAACTCGGAGCGCGGGTTGACGCGCCCGCCGACTGCGACTCCGAATTGCACGGCGCATTCCACGGCGGCGCGGTTGAGCGAGGGCAAAGCCCCCGGCAGTCCGCCGTCCACTTCGCGCACTTGTGCGTTCGGCTCGGCGCAATACAATGCGGACGCCGGGGAAAATATTTTCGTCCGCGTTTTTAATTGCGCGTGGATTTCCAACCCGATGACGATGGGGGATGTCATTGTTTCCCCCCCCCGTCCCCCCCCATCAAAGATGGGGGGGGGGTATTTTTTTTATTGTTGACTGTCCCCCCTCCGTCTTTGACGGGGGGGGGGATGTTTTTTTTATTGTTGGTTTCCCCCCCTCCATCTTTGATGGGGGGGGTTAGGGGGGGGACTCTTGTATGCCAGTCGGTTTGTTTTTGGTATTGATGCGCGGCGGCGAGCAGTTTTTTTTCTTCCAATGCGGGGGCGATGAATTGCATTCCCGCCGGCATTTTTTTTGCGAAGCCGCAGGGGACGGACATTGCCGGCAGCCCGGCCAAACTCACGGGGACGGTGTAAATGTCCTGCAAATACATTTGCACCGGGTCGCTTATTTCGCCGATGGCGAAGGCCGTCGTCGGCGTTGTCGGTCCCGCGATAATGTCGCATTCCCGGAAAGCGCGCGCGAACTCTTCGGCGATTCGTTTGCGCGCGCGCATCGCCCGGCGGTAATAGGCGTCGCGGTAGCCGTAGGAAAGAACAAAAGCGCCGGCGAGAATGCGGCGTTTGACTTCCGCGCCAAAGCCCTCGGCGCGGCTTTGTTCGTAAAGCGCGGCGATGTCTTCGGCGTTCTCCGCGCGCAAACCGTAACGCACGCCGTCATAGCGGGCGAGATTGCTGGACGCTTCCGCGCAGGTGAGAATGTAATAGGCGGCGACGGCGTAGCGCGCCGAAGGCAGCGAAACTTCAACAATTTTCGCGCCCGCTTTTTGCATTTCCGAAAAAGCATCTTCCAAAAGCGCGGCGACACCATCGTCCAAACCGCCGTCAAAAAACTCTTTCGGTTTTCCGATTCGCAAACCGCGCAGCGGCATTTCCAAACCGGCGGAAAAATCCTCGCCGGGAACATCCAGCGAAGTGGAATCGCGTTCGTCAAAACCGGCGATGGCGGAAAGCCCGAGCGCGCAATCTTCCGCCGATGCCGCAAACACTCCCGCTTGGTCAAAACCCGATGCGAACGCGACCAGTCCCCAGCGCGAAACTCTGCCGTAGGTCGGTTTGATTCCGCAAACACCGCAAAATGCCGCCGGCTGGCGGATGCTGCCGCCGGTGTCGGTGCCGGTCGCAAGCGGCGCGATGCGCGCGGCGACTGCGGCGGCGGAACCGCTGGAACTCCCGCCGGAAACGCGCGCTTCGTCCCAGGGATTTTTGCACGCGCCGAATGCGGAGTTTTCGCCGGAGGAACCCATTGCGAATTCGTCCATATTTGCGCGCGCGATGCAATGCATTCCTGCGGCGCGGCATTTTTCCACGACCGCGGAATCGTAAGGCGAAACAAAGTTTGCGAGCATTTTGGATGCGCATGTTGTTTTTTGTCCGCGCTGGCAGAAAATATCCTTGTGCACGACCGGCACGCCAAAAAGCGCGCCATCTTCCGCGCCGCAACCGTCGGCGTCGTTTATTTCGCAAACCAGCGCGTTCAAACGCGAGAGTTCGCGCGCGCGTTCGGCAAAAACCGCGCGCGCGTCGGCGGGGGTTGTTTTGCCTTCGCGCAGCATTTGCAAAAGTCCGGCGGCGCCGGCGGTTGTTATTTCGCCGTTCATTCAATCACTTTCGGAACGGCAAAAAACCCCGCGCGCGCGTCGGGCGCGTTTGCCATCAGTTCGTTTGCCGGAATCCCCGCTTGCGCTTTGTCCCCGCGCAAACGCAGCCCCGCCTTTGCCTGCAAGCCGACATGCGCCATCGGGTCGGCGTCGGCGACATCCGCTTCTTTGAGCGCCGCCATCATATCCACAATGTCGCTCAGCGTTTTTGCCGCCGCCGCGCGCTCGGCGGGCGTCAGCGCCAGCCGCGTCATTTTTGCCAAACGGGCAATGTCGTCCTCTCCGATTTTCATTTTTTCAGATGTGTATTCTATTTGTTTTCGGGGGGATTGCTGTTGTCCTTGTCGCCGCTGTTGCCGTCGCCGGAACTGTCGCCGTTGTCATCGTCACCGTCCTCCGTTTCCGGTTCCGGCGGGCCGATGTCGGCGGCATTATAAACCTCGCGCTGCTCCGCCGGCAGCAGCGGCGTTTGCAGTTGATGCTGTTCGCTTTTTGCCGGGCGCAGTTTCGGCATCAGGCGCGTCGTCGCGGCGGCGGCGGTCATCGCGCAAAGCACGGCGCCGCAAACCAGAAAAAGCCACGCCGGAGAAAACACTTCCATCAGCCAGCCGATGACGACGGGCCCCAGCAGCGCGCCGACGGCGTAGGATTGAAAAAGCCGCCCGCTGTATTCCGGCGCTTTTTCGCGCTGCACAAAATCCTGCCCGTAAGCGACATTCAGCGCGAAGAGCGTATTAAAAAGCGCGCCGAAAACAAGCGTCATCGCGGCGATGGCAAAAAACGGCAGCAAGTCCCCCCAAAAAAGCGCGAAAGCAAAAACCGCCGAAAGTCCGGCGACGCCGCTGATGACATCGCGCCGGTCGCCGGCGCGGTCGGAAAGCCAGCCCATCGGCACCTGCAAAACAAAACCGCTGGAAAAAAACAAACCCGACATCAGCGCCACGCCCTCGGCGTCCAGTTCCAGCGATTCGGCGTAGCGCACAAAAAGCCAGCCGCCGCTTGTCAAAATGCCGACGCCGAACTGCCCGACAAAAGCCACCGGCGCGATGCGGTAGACATCCACAAGCGAAAGCGAAACGCCGCCGCCGCCCGCGTCCGGCTGCTGCGGCTCCGGAAAGCGCGTCAGGCAAACCGGCACCAGCGAAAGCATCATGCAAGCCGCCGCCGCCGAAAAAGCGAACGCCGGCGATTCAATCAAAAGCGCGTACTGGCTCAGCCCGTAGGAAATATACGACACCGTCATATACATTCCGAGAACGCGGCTGCGGTTTTCGCGCGCGGTTTTGCTGCTCACCCATCCTTCGCAAATAATCGTCGCGGAAGAAAAGAAAAGCCCGTGCAAAAAACGCAGCGCCAGCCACGCCGCCTTCTCCGGCAGCACCGGCAAGGCGAGCGCGAAAACGGCGACGGCCGCCGCGCAAACCGCAAAGGCGCGAATGTAAGCGACGCGCCGAAGCAAATACCGCATCAGGTAGTTGCCGGCGATGAAGCCGGCGTAGCCGACGGATATGACGGCGCCGAGAAAGATTTCGGAAAAACCGTAAGCCGCGCCCTTCTGAATGATGAGCGAGGTTACCGCCCCCTGCCCGAGCGAAAGCAGCGACGCGGTAAAAAACAGGGCGGCGAAGCCGGCGAGCTGCATTTGCGTTTGCGGGGGCGGGGTTTTTATTTTGCGGCGGGCTGCGCGAATGGGATAATCCCGCAATTCTAATGCGCGCAAAAAACAAAAACCCCGCGCGCGCCGAGTTTTTTTTTCGCGCGCGGTTTCTAAGACATTTTTTCCGCCTCAGCGCCTGCGCCCTCTGCCGCGCGCCCTTCGCCCGGCGCGGCTTGTGCGAAAACTGCAAAGCCGACATTCTCGCCCTGCGCCGCCGCAGCCGCTGCCCGCAGTGCGCCGCCGATTCCGCCGCCGGCGCGCTTTGCGGCGAATGCCTGCGCCGCCCGCCCTTTTTTGACGCGACCGTCTCGGCGCTGCCCTTCGCCTTCCCGGTGGACATTCTCCTGCGCGAATTCAAATACCGCGGCGGCTGGCAACTCGCGCCCGCACTCGCCGCCTTTCTGCCGCAGCCGCCAAAATGCGATGTCGCCGTCCCCGTGCCGCTGCACCCCAACCGCGAAAAACGGCGCGGCTTTAATCAATCGCGCGAACTCCTGCGCGCATGGATAAAAAGCAATTCGCAAACGCACGGGGACGGGGACGATGACGGCGGCGGCGACGGTTGCGACGGCAGCCGTGACGCGCGCCGAATAATCGCCGTGCGCGAAGACATATTAAAACGCACCGCCGACACGCCGCGGCAGTCGCTAATGCCAAACGCCGCCGCCCGCCAAAAAAATGTCCGCGGCGTCTTCGCCGCAAAACCGCTGCAAGGACTTTCGGTGCTGGTGACGGACGATGTAATGACCAGCGGCGCAACCCTAAACGAAATCGCCAAAACCCTGAAAAAAGCCGGCGCCGCCCAAGTAACCAACTTAGTAGCAGCCCGAACCTAACCTTGCGTCATTGGGGGCAAACGGTAAAGGCGCGGAACTCAAAATCGGTTAACAAGAAACTATACCCCCCGCCGCTTGCGGGGGGGGGTCGGAGTTTGCCGCCCCCTTCGGCATTTGGGGACGTAAAACTCCGGGGGGGTGGAGAATGCCCGCTGCTGTCGGAAGTAACCGTTGTTTTTCGGACGCCCCCCACCCCCCCGCAAGCGGCGGGGGATATAGTTAATTCGTCAGCGACAATTTACCCCCCGGCGTCCACGCCGACTCTTAAGTTTGAGCGGAGGAGGATGCCCGCTCTACTGGCTGCGTTCCCAAGCCGGAGCGCGGGAACGAGAAACCTCGGTTACGAGCCGGAAAAAGCCGAAGCCGTCGCAAGCGACATCGCCGGCTACCCCGTCATTAAGAGTCCCGCTGAGGCGAGTAGACAAAGCAAACAAAGCAGGCCGTCCGCCTCCGCCGCACTGGACGGCGGGGGGTCGGGCGCGCTCTCTTTCGCCGACGGCGACGCCCTCGCGGCCATACTTAAGGCCGCCCGCGAAAACCTCGCCGCGCTGGACGCCGCCGCCGAAGAACTCGCCGACAGCAACAACGACGGCGCCGACTTCGCCGCGGCCGTAAGCGACGCCATCTTCAACACCGACGACGAGGAAACCGCCGTGGCGAACATCAGCGCCGCCGCCGCAAACTTTGACGAAAAAGAAATCCGCCCCCTCGCCGCAGCCCTCCTCGCCGCCGCAATATCCGGCAAGGGCGAGGGCGAAGCAAATTGAACGCGATTATTATTGTGTTCCTTGTGCTTTTTCAATGCAGTCCGGGCGTTGTCATAGCGCCGTCGGTGTGGGACAACTCGGCGGCGCG